>JBBIPX010000119.1:0-11234 GCA_037442625.1 Desulfobacteraceae bacterium | reverse complement strand
TATGTGAAAAGCATTGGCAGGTGCGCGGGGCTTTTCCCGCTGTTCGGGGCACTGTAGTGCGGTCCGGCCCTCCACGCTGTGAGCGCTTTTAAAGAGATTGACCGTATTTTGAACCGGATAACATCCGATACTTTCTGAAATCCACCTTGATCTTGAGTCTTTTCCATACTATGATGGCATCATCAAAGTTAAAAAAAGACAGCGTTTCTATTGAAATGATTCCAGTTGCGATTCCCGCTTCCGGGCCGAAAATCCGTGAGCACGTCGATTTCTATCCAATGTGATTCCGGTTTTGAAAGAATATGGTATTTGTGTATGACATCCTGCATTGAACAGGCCATTGAAGTTTTGAAAATTGAAGCTGAAGGTATATTGCAGCTCACGGATCGGGTGGATCACCAGTTTGAGGAAATGACGGATCTCATTTTTCAGGCAACCGGCAGGCTGATCATCAGCGGTATCGGAAAGTCCGGAATTGTTGGCAGGAAGATTGTTGCCACTTTGAACAGTACGGGAACCCGCTCTTTGTTTCTGCACCCGGTCGAGGCCATGCACGGTGATTTGGGGATGGTCAGCCCGGATGACGTATTTCTGGCGCTTTCCAACAGCGGGGAAACGGATGAGCTCAACCTGCTGGTGCCCAGCATTCGGAAAATCGGATGCAGGGTGATTGCTTTCACGGGCAACCTCCGTTCCACCCTGGCCGAACACAGCGACATCGTGATTGATGTCGGTGTGGAAAGGGAAGCTTGTCCGCTGGGTCTGGCACCGACCGCCAGCACCACGGCGCTTCTGGCAATGGGGGACGCGCTGGCCGTGGTTCTGATCAACAGGAAACACTTTAATTCTTCCGATTTCAGGCGGATCCACCCCGGCGGGAACCTGGGGCAGCGTCTGGCCAGCCGGGTTCAGGACATCATGCTGATGGAAACCCAGGTTCCCCTGGTTTTTACCGGAGATTCCATGGATGCGGCCATCAGTGAAATCAACCGCCTGGAAATCGGGGCGACCCTTGTTGCTTATCCGGATATGACGCTGGCCGGAATTATTACCGATGGCGACATCCGCAGGCTGATAGCCGAAAGATTGCCGGTGTATGGGGTCCTGGTCGATGATGTCATGACTTCCAAGCCCCGCGTGCTGTTTCTGGATTCGCTGGCATGCGATGCCCTGAACATCATGGAAAAACACCAGATCACCGTATTGCCTGTTTTGGACATCCGGCAAAAAATTCAAGGAATTCTGCACCTTCATGACATTCTGGGTAAGGGAGAGTTCAAATTCAACGGCCATTAATCGCTGATGAATACATAAAAAGTCAAAATTCAGACAACATGCAAATAAAGCCACAGACAAGGCGAGCAAATCCTGATAACCGGCGTTCCGCCTGCCGTACGTATCAAATGCCGCAATGACGAAGGATGCAGTGCAACGCAGCATCCGGACTTTTTATGATGTTGTCAATCATTGGTTAACGGCATACCGGATGACTATGATCCGCCATTTCGATTCGTGGATTTTTCGAACCATTTGTTGCCGCAGGGACACATGATCTTTTGGGGGAAATATGGATATTGATGCTATCGACACTGCCATACCGGCGCTTGGGGAGAGTAAAATCACTTCTCCGATAAAAAGCCGGGAAGAGACAAATGTTTTTATCTCAGACGCCGATCAGGTGATGATCGATGTCAATCTCGACCGTATGAGAGCCTTGATTCAGGAGGGCAAAAAGATTCCGGCCTTTGAAATGGCGGGCCCCAGGGAAAAAATCTATTTCGACCCCAGCAAGGTCCGGTGCGCGCTGGTGACCTGCGGCGGGCTTTGCCCGGGGCTCAATGACATCATCCGGTCCATTGTTCTGGGTCTTTTCTATGCGTACGGTGTGAGCAATGTTTACGGCATCCGGTACGGGCTGCAGGGGTTCATTCCCAAATATGGCCATGATATTTTCCCGCTGACCCCGGAGGCTGTTTCAGATATTCTGGAGCGCGGGGGATCGATTCTGGGTTCCTCCAGAGGGCCTCAGCCGATTGATGATATCGTGGACTGCCTGGAGCGCATGAATATCGGGGTGCTGTTCATGATCGGCGGAGACGGCACATTGAAGGCGGCGACAAAAATCGCCGATTGCATTACCGAAAGGAGTCTGAAGATCAGCGTTGTCGGAATCCCCAAAACAATTGACAATGATATTTATTTGGTGTCGCGTTCTTTTGGTTTTGACACGGCCGTGGATATCGCCACCCTGGCCATAAAGGCGGCTCACAGCGAGGCTGAAGGATATCCCAACGGCATCGGGCTGATCAAATTGATGGGCCGGTATTCCGGGTTCATCGCTTCGACCGTGGTGCTGGCCCAGCAGGATGTCAATTTTGTTCTTATTCCGGAAGTGGATTTTGATCTGGAAGGTCCAAGGGGGCTTCTATCAGCCCTGGAAAAACGCCTGAAGGCTCGCAAGCATGCGGTGATCGTCGTTGCGGAAGGCGCCGGTCAGAAATATTTCACGGATGCCAATACGGGCATGGATAAATCCGGAAATATCAAATTGAATGATATCGGCCTGTTTTTAAAAGACGGCATCCAGGAATACTTTAATGCCAAAAATGTGGATATTTCGCTCAAGTTCATCGATCCCAGCTATATCATCCGCAGTCTTCCAGCCAATGCCAATGACCACGCATTTTGCAGCGTACTGGGGCGGGATGCCGTGCATGCGGGAATGGCGGGTAAAACCCGGCTGATGATCGGCCACTGGAACAATCATTTCGTTCATATTCCCATGAGCGCATCTGCCGGAAAACGAAAACAGGTGGACACAAACGGAAAATTATGGCGAAGTGTCCTGGAGTCGACGGGGCAGGGAAAGTTGACCAATTAGAAATGCAACAGGCTGGTGATCACTTCAGCATGTTTTTGAGCAGCGCCCTGGTTCATTTCGACGGCTCTTCGCGCGGAAATTCCTGTTTTGTGGGCCTGGTCCGGACGCGAGATAAAAAACAGAACGTTTTCGGCAAGGTCATTTCCATCCACGATTTCAACGCCGCCGCCGGCGCTTTCCAGCAGGCTTTTTGCGTCCAGAAAATCTTCCATGTAAGGGCCGTAGAGCACGGGTTTTGACCACGCCGCCGGCTCAAGAATGTTTTGTCCGCCGAGCGGCGCCAGGCTGCCGCCGCAAAAAACAACCGTGGCGATGCTGTAAAGGGATTGAAGTTCTCCCATGGTGTCCAGAATGATGACCGGCGCTGTTCTGTTTGCGCCGTTGTCATTTAGAGCACTCCGCAGTTGACAGTCCATTCCCCTTGCTTTGATGATTTTTTCAATATGCCGGGTCCGCTCGATGTGCCGGGGCGCCAGAATCAAAAGGGTATCCGGGGCTTTCCGGATCACTTGTTGATAGGCATCCAGAAGTATCTCCTCTTCGAAATGCCGCGTGCTTCCGGCCAGAAAAACCGGCTGATTCGCCCTGATTCCGAAGATTTGCCGCCAATGCCGGTTCTGGTCCGGTCCCTGGTTGCCGGACTGGCGCAGTAATAAATCGTATTTTGCGTTGCCGTTGACCCATATCTTCCCGGCCGGTGCGCCGATTTCGCGAATCCTGCGGGCGTCAGCCTCCAGTATCATGCTGAAGGCGTTGATGCTGCCGAGCAATGATTTCATCAGCGGGCGGATCATTCTGTACCGTTTGATGGCCCTTTCTGAAATCCGGCCGTTGACGATGGCTGTTTTTATTCCCATGTGATGGGCGGCCATCAACCAGTTCGGCCACAGTTCCGTCTCAAGACAGACCAGCAGATCGGGTTTCATGCGCCTGAGAGCGATTGTCACGGAGAGAATAAAATCAACGGGGGCGTAAACGCAGACAACATCCGGGGGCAGCCTGGATTTTGCAAGCGCCTGCCCATGTTCCGTTGTGGTGGAAAGGATAATGGCGCAGCCAGGCACAAGCGTCCGAATCGCCGCGATGATGGGGACGGCAGCATTCACCTCTCCCATTGAAACAGCGTGGAGCCAGATCCGCGGAGAACGGGCGGAATGCGGAATCCGGGGAGGATAAATGCCGATTCGCTGTGCAATGCCGCTGCGGTAGCGTCGTGTCAGTTTCGCGTAAAGCAGGGCATAGGGAAAGGCCATCAAGAACAGCCCGGATGTTAATCCCATGTAGGCCAGACAGGCAGGGTTCAAAAAAGGTGATCCGCTTTTTTCAGGGGGAAGTGATTTCAACAAATTCTTCGCCCTTGATCTGGAGCAGAAACAATCTTTTCTGAACTTCCCGGTCGGTATCGAAGCGGTAATTCCCCGTGACACCTGAAAAGCCTTCGGGTCTGAGAAGTTCTTTGACAATGGAACCGCGAAACTGAATGCCAGGGTTGCCGACAATTTGAAACATCATCGTTGCCGTGTCATAGGAAACGGCTTCAATGTACCCGGGGGTTTCCTTGTAGGCATTTTGAAATTCCCGGACAAATTTCTGTACGGTTTCCGATGGGCTTTCCGCAAAAAAACCGTCCGGCAGGATGCTGCCCTGAATCGATGGACCGCCGGTATGAATCAGTTTGGGAGAATGCCACAGATTGGTCCCCAGCAGATAAGCAGGTCGAAGGTTACCGAAGGCCAGTTGGGGAACGATAACAGCCAGTTTTTGAGGTGAATCCGGGATAAAAAGTGCCTCGAAATCCTCGGAAGGCGCATGGGTTGCATCCAGTTCCTGCGCCGGCGCAGGTTCCATATGTTTGCCTGCGCCGAGCGATTTTGAATTATCGGGAAAAGGGGAATACCGGCTCGACAGATTTTGCAGGGTATCCCTGAAATCGGTCTGCCGGGGATCATACGATTGTACGGCAACCACACGGCCGCCTGCCGATTCTACCTGCTCCTTGAAAAGATTCATGAAATTGATGCCATAAGACTCATCCGGATAAAGAATCGCAAAACGGCTCAGGCCCAGTTTTTTAACGGTAAAGGATGTCAGGGCCTCTGTCTGTGCGCCGGGCGTCATGAAGTTCCTGAAAACCGAGGGCCCGATTCTGGTGATTTGGTCTTTCTGCGTCAGAGTGATAATCGGAATGTCATATTTTTGCGCCTCTGCCGCGGCGGTATCGGCAGTTGCCACGGGTCCGATGATGGCGGCAACGCCTGATTCAGCCAATTCCTTTACCGCCGTTACGGTTTTCCGGGGGTCCGATTCGGTATCTTTAATCAATATCGTCGGTGAAGCATCGGGGTTTTGCAGGGCGAACTGATTTTGAGCCAGCTCAATTCCCTTCAGCGCTTTTTTTCCGTAGGCTTCGTAGGTTCCGCTAAGTGGCAGCAGGCACCCAATGGCATGGCTTTGGGATGCCGACTGCGTTTTCAGATCCTGAAGCAATCGCAATGCCTGAACCGCCGCCTCCTGTTTCGGGTATTGTTCGGTTAATGCCGTCAGGACGCTGTAGGCATCTTCCATCTTTCCCATTTCAAGATATTTCTGGCCCGCCAGCAGCAGAATATCGGCTTTTACCTGTGCGGATTCCAGACGGTTTAACAGGTTCTGGACATCGATAACGGACAATTGCGGTACAACGGCCTTGAGCTTTTGAAAGATGCGCCCCGTATCCGGTCCGGGCGACGTTTCCAGAATGCGGGCATAGGCATTCGCCGCCTCTACGGGAAGATCCACGCGGGCATAGGCATCTGCCAAAATTTCAAATGCCTTGCGTGCCGTCTCGTCGGATCTGTATTTTTTCACATAAAGCTGTCCCAGTTCAATGGTCTTCTGATAATCTCCGACGGCAAAAAGCGATGCCAGAACACCGAGTTCAGCCTGCTTGGCGGATGCACTTCCGGGATATTCCGCGACCAGACGCTGAAAATAAGGAAGCGCCTTGGACGGTTTGCCGGTTGCTGTATAAATATCACCGATCCGCAAGAGGGTTTCCGCGGTCCAGGGACCGTTTGGAAAGACATATAAATACTTTTGAAAGGCGTTCAACGCCTCCGGGTAGGATTTTTCAAGATACCACTTTTCAGCAGAAGAATAGAGTTCATCCCCCGGACTGACGGCGGAAATCTGCGGCTGTTTTTCGGGTTGCCGAGGTTTGGATGCTTTAATCACTTTCCGGGGAGCACAGGAAGCCGCCAGCAGGATCATCAGTACGATAAGCGCGCGTCGGAAATTTTTCATAATTATGTCTTTGTATTAAAATCAAAGTTAGTGCGGTTGTTTCTTTGGAAACGGTGATTATCATAGCCGAAACCACCGGCAGGGTCAATTACCAGATTTAGATGATTTTCAGACTTGATGACGCCATATGACAGCGATTGGCTTTGCGACGCCCGCCCCCGGTTATTTCAGTATTTCATAACCACTTTATATCCTGAATGATTATCACACTTTTTAGTTTGATCAGTTGAATCCTGCGGCATTTCCCGTTTGATTGAATTTCTTACAGAATTCTTGACTCTTTGGTTGAGTTGGAATAACATACAATGTTTATGAAATGGCAACTCGGCAGGGAATTTTCAACATTGAATCTGGAAGATCAGAAGATTGCGCCCGTTACTGCTGCAGAATCCGGCTGTCATAAAAACATGGTGAAATCGATGCGAAAGACAAAAATACTGTTTCTGGTCATTCTGGCCAACATGGCCATCTGGCTTGCTTTTAATCGCCCTGGGCCCTGGGTTCCGCCGTGGACCGACAAGATTGAAGGCGTCTCTTTCAGCCCCTATCATCGGGGGCAGAATCCAATGGATAAGATTTATCCATTTCCGGATCAGATTGATGCCGATCTAAAAATGATCAAAGGGGTGACGCGAAGCGTCAGAAGTTATTCCTCGATCGATGGGTTTGAGAATATTCCGGGAATGGCGGTTCGCTATGGCCTCAGTGTAACGGCCGGCGCCTGGCTGGATCAGGACAGGGAAAAAAATGAGAGGGAAATCCGAAACCTGATTCGAAACGCCCGAACTTATACCACGACAATTCCGCGGGTCATTGTCGGCAATGAATCCGTCCTTCGCGGGGACTTAACGGTCAAACAACTGATTGAGTACATCCGCAGGGTGCGCGAACAGGTTCCCTGTCCGGTCAGTACGGCCGAACCCTGGGATGTGTGGATCAACAACCCCGAGCTGGCCCGAAATGTAGACTATATCGCCATTCACATTCTTCCCTACTGGGAGAAAATCCCCCTGGAACATTCCCTGAAATGGGTACTGGACCGTTATCACCAGGTTCAGCAGGCCTATCCGGACAAGCATGTCCTGCTGGCTGAAGTGGGATGGCCCAGTCACGGAGAGCGCCGCGGCCCGGCAAAGCCCACCACGGCCAATGAATCCTACTTCCTGCGCGCGTTTTTCAATGCCGCCGCGGAAAACAAGATTGATTATTTCATCATGGAAGCCTTTGACCAGCCCTGGAAGGTGGGTCTTGAAGGCGTTATGGGCGCGCACTGGGGCATTTTCGACAGGGACCGGAACCTGAAAATCGCTTTGGAAGGCCCGGTGAAAGATGTTTCACCGATTCCCCTGCCGCTTGTGTTTTCCTTTCTGCTGGCGATCATTCCCCTTTCCATGTACCTGCGCAATAAACAGAATCATCCCTTTGGCGGCCAGCTCTTTTTTGCCATGGTCATTCAGATGAGCATATCCGCCGTTGTCTGGATCGTTTCCACACCGTGGATTTGCGAACTGCTGCCGACTGAAACCCTGATCTGGGGGCTTTTGCTCCCGCTTCAAGCCGGGCTGCTGGTGGTGGTTCTGATCAATGGATTCGAGATGGCGGAAATGCTCTGGCCTGCCGGGCTCAAACGTCTGTTTCAGCCGCTGATTCCCGAAGATGGCAGGAACTTTCCCAAAGTTTCACTGCACCTGGCCATATGCAACGAGCCTCCGGACATGGTGGCCAAAACACTGGACAGCCTGAATCAGCTCGATTATCCCGATTATGAAGTCCTGGTGCTGGACAACAATACCCTGGATGCCGCTGTATGGGAACCGGTCCGGGATTATTGCGAAAGGCTGGGCGCCAAGTTCCGTTTTTTTCATCTGGGAAAATGGCCGGGATTCAAGGCGGGGGCGCTTAACTTCGGATTGAGCGTGACAGACCCGGACGCGGCGATTGTCGGCATTGTTGACAGCGACTATATCGTCCGCCCGGACTGGCTCAAATCTCTCGTCCCCTATTTTGACAAGCCGAAAGTGGGCTTTGTTCAGGCCCCCCAGGATCACCGGGAATGGCAGGGCAGTTTCTTCAAGGAAATGTTGAATTTTGAATATCACGGTTTTTTCCAGATCGGCATGATTCACCGCAATGAGCGCGATGCCATTATTCAGCACGGGACAATGACCTTGATTCGCAAACAGGCGCTCATGGATGTCGGCCGCTGGGCGGAATGGTGCATCTGCGAGGATTCCGAGCTGGGGTTGCGACTGATGAATGCAGGGTATGAATCCGTTTATGTCAGTGAAAGCTTCGGCCATGGCCTGACCCCGGATTCGTTTGCAGGCTACAAAAGGCAGCGATTCCGATGGGCTTATGGGGCAGTTCAGATCATCCGGCGCCACTGGAGAACATTTTTACCGTGGAATGCCGAGTCCGGCCTGACCCTCGGGCAGAAATACCATTTTGCAACCGGCTGGTTCCCCTGGTTCGGAGATGCGTTCAACGTCATCATCACCTGGACCACCCTGCTCTGGGTCGCCGGGGTTATCGCGCTTCCTCGGTATTTCGGCCAGCCGCTGTATATCCTGCTGCTTCCGGCCCTTGGCGTTTTTGTCTTCCGGCTGCTTCATTTCTTCTGGCTGTACAAGGCACGGGTCGGATGCTCGCTGAAACAGCGAATCGGTGCTGCAATTGCCGGTATGGCCCTGAGTCATACGATCGGAAAGGCCATGCTTTCCGGGCTTATCTCTTCAGACAAGCCTTTTTTACGTACGCCGAAATGTGAAAACCAGCGGGCCGTAATCAAGGGGATGTTGATGGCATGGGAAGAAATGCTGATATTTTTGACGTTCTGGCTGTCATCCGCGGCCATCATCGGCAGACATGGCACGGATAACCCGGAAATCCTTCTCTGGGTCGGCGTGATGCTCATTCAATCGCTGCCATACGGGGCGGCGCTGTTAACATCCATGGTCAACGTGATTCCGGCGCTGGTTCCAAAGGGCGTATTCCAGCAGATTTTTGCACCCGGCAGGATTGGGCTGCGGTTTTTTGCCAATCGCACGGAAATCGGATGATAGGTTCCACGCGGCATCCGGACTTTTTCCGATTCTGCTGATATTTATATTGACAGAATCGGATCAATAAAATAGAAATACCAAGTTCAGATTATCATATCAGGAGAAACCCGTGAAAAAATACACTTACAGTGCGAAAGAATCGGATAACCCGGGCAAATGGTTTGTGGTTGACGCCAGGCAGGCTGTGCTGGGAAGACTGGCATCTGTCATCGCCGCCCGTCTTCGGGGGAAATGCAACCCCTTGTTTACGCCCCATGCGGACATGGGAGACTGGGTTGTGGTTGTCAATGCGGATAAAATCGCTCTCACCGGCAGAAAATGGTCACAAAAGACTTATTACCGTCATAGCGGATACACCGGCGGCTTAAAGGAAATTACGGCGGAAAAGCTGCTGCTGAAAAAGCCCGAGGACATCATCCGTTTTGCCGTTAAAGGGATGCTGCCCAAAAACAGCCTTGGCGGAAAAATGCTGGGCAAGCTGAAGGTCTATGCCGGAGACAAACATCCGCATGAAGCCCAGCAGCCGGTTGCGCTTTCGCTTTCAAAATAAACTTATTCTTTTAGAGCCCTGGGGAAAATATGGATAAAGAAAATGTATACTACGCGACCGGAAGGCGTAAAACCGCCATCGCCAGAACATGGTTAAGGCCCGGAAAAGGGGTCATCATGGTGAACGAAAAGCCGGTTGATGACTATTTTTCTGTTGCGGCGGCCAAGGCAATGGCGGTGCAGCCGCTGATACTGACCAACAATCTGGGTTTATACGATGTCATGATCCGGGTTCTCGGCGGCGGCATTAACGGCCAGGCCGGAGCCATTCGTCATGGCATCACCCGGGCGCTGCTTCAGATGGATCCGGATCTCAGGCTGGCATTGAAAAAAGCCGGCTTCATCACCCGCGATTCCAGGGTCAAGGAACGGAAAAAATACGGGCAGCGCGCAGCCCGTGCCCGCTACCAGTTCTCGAAACGTTAACCCCCACATCGCGTGCGGCGGGTTAATTGGATTGTAAGCACAAAAAGGGAGCAGGATCCTGCTCCCTTTTTGTGCTTGTTACAAGCCGCCTGCCGATAAAACGGATAACCGCAACCCTTCTATTGGTGATTCGTCCGATCCTTCCTGAAGAAGCATCTTCTGACCGGCAGCCAGAAACGGGTATTCATCCACCACCAGGCCCGCGCCATGTCCAACAAAACGGATGCGCTGATCGTCCCCGCGCCCGCTCCTGACTCTTTCGGACCATCAGCAGCGGATTTCCGTCGGCTGGAATATAGAGATGCGACTGCCGGAAGGCATGATATTCCTTTCGGGCCTGCTTTTCCGCAAGTGGATGAAACCGGCGGTTGACAATTTTTCAGAAAATAGTACGCTGCAACCCTCAGGTTCAATTCTGGACACCGGCTTGCGCCGCTGTGACGGTTTTAGCGAGTTTTGAAATTAGCCTCAGATTGTAAAGGATAATTCCTTATGGAAAAAGCAAAAAATGCCGACGAATATATTGCCATTCAGCGATCCGCCATCGCTCAGAATCCCGAATGCGGCAACTCTCACTATAATCTGGCGGTGGCGCTCCTGGGGCAGCGCAAATTCGAAGCGGCGGAAGCGGAACTGAGATGCGCCATCGAATGCAGCCCCGGCCTTGCCGAAGCCTATGTGCAGCTTGGCGGCATCTATTTGAACCGGGGGGATCTTGACGGGTGTCTGGAATATAACAAGGCGGCTGTAAAAGCCAGGCCCGGTTTTTCGGAAGGATACGGCAATATCGGTTTTGTGGAGCTTCAGCGGGGAAATGTCGATGAAGCCATCACCGCGCTGGAAAGGGCGACGCATTTTAATTTCAGGTACCTTCAGGCATTTGCAACGCTTGCCAATGCCTATCTCATGAAGGGAATGATCGATAAGTGCATCGAAACCAATTTGAAGGCGCTGAAGCTGGAACCCGATTTTGCCGTTGTTCACAACAATCTGGCCATTGCATACCTGGAAAGCGGGGAGCATGCGCTGGCCAT
>JBBIPX010000118.1:0-11252 GCA_037442625.1 Desulfobacteraceae bacterium | reverse complement strand
TGCTGATGATCTGCGTGATATCATCGCGGGAATTGAGCATCATGGCATAATGGGTGCCCAGGCGGATCGTGTTGGTCAGGCGATCCGCATTGGCGAGAATGCCTTCCATGACCCGGTTTTTCTGCGCGTTGATATTAAAATAGGCCCAGGTGGACATGGACAGCAGCAGGGTCATGCCGACGCTCAGAATGAGCTTGGAAATCAGGCTGCGGCGCGGGTGACGGAACAGATTCAGCATGGCCCACCTTTCTTCAGCCCCGGCATTTTATTCTGAACGCTTGATTTGCGGAAAGGTTCAAATCCAGCCGGATGTCGGCGCTTGGAAGCCCCATGGCAAGTCCCAGGAGCTGTGGAAGATACAGCACGGGAATCTGAAGCGCTTCATGACAGGCCCCGGAGGCTTTGGTCTGGTAGCCTTCCAGATTGAGCTGGCACATGGGGCAGACCGTCACGATGGCGTCGGCGCCCCGGGCCTCCTTCAGCAGATCGGTTACCAGGCAAATCCCGACGGACGGATGTGTGTTCAGGTTGGCGGCACCGCAGCACACCCCGCCCAGGGTCCAGGGGTGAACCCGTGCGCCTGCAGCCGCAATCAGCGGGTTCATGGAAACGGGTTTTTCCGGATTGTCGAATACCGGGTAAGGCCGAAGGCACTGGCACCCATAATACGGCGCGATGCTGATCCCGGAAAGGGGTTTTTCCGTCAGGGACCGGATCCGGTCCGCATCGATGTCCCGGGACAGCACATCCAGCAGGTGCCGAACCCGGATCCGGCCGCTCAATTTGAGGTTTTCGGCCTCCAGAACCGCATTCAGCTTCTCCAGAACCCCGGGCTCCTTGCGGATGGTTTCTTCGACTTTTTTCAGATTCAGATAGCAGGCGCTGCAGGGAACCAGAATATCCGCGGTATCGCCTGCTTTTTCCGCAATGGCCAGATTCCGGGCGGGAAGAGCCAGGGACAGCAGCGGGCTGACGGCCGCCGCCGCCGATGCGCCGCAGCAGCTCCAGTCGGGCAGCTCCACAAGCTCTGCCCCGAGCGCCAGTAATACGGCTTTTGTCGAAATGTTATATTCCCGGGCCGATCCTTCCAGGGAACATCCGGGATAATAAAGATATTTCATGGGGTATTCTCCAGTTCACTGACTTTGCAAAACAGGGCATTCAGGCGCCGGCTGCCCTTTGAAGGCAGTTCAAGGGGCAGTTTTTTCCGGGACAGCAGCCGGATTCCCAGCGATGTAAACTGAAACGGCAGAACGGGGTTTTTCATGGCTGAAAAATAAAGCGTCATGAATTCCATTTCCCGAACCCGGCCGTGCCGGCGCACGCTTTCCAGAAAATTCCGGTAAAAGAGAACACCCGATGGATCCTGCATCGGGTGTTGCCTTGCGCCAACCTGTTTCAGGGCGCTCATGATATCCGTCAGGGGCAGTCCCCGGGGACATCGCAGCGTACAGGAATAGCAGGTGGAACACAGGCTGAAGGACCGGCTCGCAAGGACTGCCCGAACCTCGCCTGCCTGAAGCAGCCGCCACAAATGCCGCGGCGAAAAGTCCATGGCAAAGGCGTTCGGGCATGACGCCGAGCAGGTGCCGCATTGAATGCAGGCGTTGACTTTGTCGCTGATGGCGGACAGCGGATTTGAAGCCGCAGGGGATGTGCTTTCTTTCATATAAACCTCTCAGAAACAGGCATCGATCATTTCAAGGAATTGCGGCATGAGAAGGCCATCCACCACCGCGGCGCTGTTGGGGCAGATGGCCGCACAGGCCCCGCAGCCCTGGCAGGCCGCCGCATTCACGTCAATGCGCTCCATTTCCGCATTCCAGGCCCGGGCATGATAGGGGCAGGCATCGATGCAGATTCGGCAGCGGCTGCAGAGGCTGTGACGGACTCGGGCGGTGATCCGGCCGGCCGGCAGGCTCTGCCTGCTTAGAATCCCCAGCGCCCTCTGGGCCGCGGCCTCCGCGGATGCGACGGCATCGGGGATGGATTGCGGCGCATTCATGATGCCGCATCCGAACAGGCCCGGCTTCATGGCATCCACCGGCCGCCATTTGACATCCGCTTCCTGAAAAAAACCATCCGCATCGCGCTCGGTCTCAAAAATTTCCGCAAGCTGCTGCGGGAAATCGGGTGCGACGCCCGTGGCCAGAACAATGAGATCGGCTTCGATTTCAAGCGACTGGTCAATGATGGGTTCAAAAACAGTCACCGCGGCCCGGCTCCGGCCGGTGTCGACCCGGGGTTTATTATCGAGGGTATAAGGGATGAACAGGATGCCGGCCTTTCGCGCTTTGGTGTAATAGCTTTCAGAAAAACCGACCGTCATCATGTCCCGGTACAGCACATAGATCTGAATTGCGGGATTTCGGGACTTGAGATAAAGCGCCTGCTTGACGGCGGTCTGGCAGCAGATCCGGCTGCAGTAATTTCTGGGCGCTTCCCGGGAACCCACGCACTGGATCATGACCACGGATTCCAGTTTCTCCGGGTCCACCGCGTTGCTTTGCAGGGATTGTTCCAGCTCTTTCTGGGTCATGACGGCCGGATGCGCGCCATGCCCGTAAAGCTGCGTCGGCGCCTCGCCGCCGCCGGTGGCAAGGATCACGGCGCCGTGCTCGAGCTGGACCACGGCGCCGTCTCTTTCCGCAACGGCGGAATAAAACCGCCCCGCCTCTCCCCAGGTGCTGACGATATCGGCGCTGCTGTAAACGTGGATTTGAGGGTGTTTTTCAGTTTTTTGACGGATATCCTCCAGAAACGGCCCGACGGCATGACCTTCCAGGGTCTGCCGGATCCAGTTGAGATTGCCGCCCAGTTTTTCCGACCGCTCGATCAGATCCACCGGATATCCATGATCGGCGATGGCAAGGGCCGCGCTCATGCCCGCGATGCCGCCGCCGACAACCAGGGCCCGCCTGACAACGGCTGTTTCCGGGAGGGATTCGGGCTCCGCGTATTTCAGCTCGGATATGCCCATGATTAAAATGCGCATTCTGTCTTGAAAAATCCGCGCAGGCTCATTGGAAGCCTGCGGTTCCGCAATGATAAAGGCAGGGCTTCGAATCTCCGCCACACGGATGAGGGCAGGGTGAATTCCAGCGGACTTTCCCGCATCCCGAACCTTGTCCGCGCACGCGGCGCCGGCGGCAATCAAGAGGCGGTTCGGCCGGCGGCTTTTGATTTCCTGGATCAGACCCTCCATCTCGGGTCCCGCGCAGATGCGGTTGAATACCAGAAGGCCTGTCACCGACGGGTCTTTTTTAAGCCGGTGCTCGATATCAGCAGCATCCAGGTGCGGTGTCAGCATCCCGTCGCAGGAACAGATTATGACCAGGATTCGGGATGGCTCTCGGGACACGTTCCTTGCGCCTGTAGAAGTTTTTGCCGGAACCGGCGCAATCCCGCCGCCCGCCTGATGGAGTGATCGGGATGCGGCCAGAGCCGCGGCCGATGCCTCCGTCACCGATTCCCGGATATCCTTTAGCCCCGCAAAGGAGCCTGCCAGGAAAACGCCTTGTTTCCGGCTCCGGATACGGGAAAAGGGAAGGGTTTCGGCAAATCCCCATTCATTCAAGGCCAGGTCGTATTTTTCAGCCAGAAGCGCCATATCCGGATGCGGCCGCTGACCTGCGGCCAGCACGACAAGGTCATACGCCGTTTCGGTTTCCGCCCCTGAAACCGAAACACAGCGGATTTTCAGATCGCCGGAATCCGCATCCTGAACAACCGTGTGGGCCCGCCCCCGGATAAAATTGACGTTGCCGCTTGTTTCCGCCGCTTCCTTGTATCGGTGGTAATTTTTCCCGCAGGCGCGGATATCCATGTAATAAATGTCGGTGGCAAGATTTGCGCCCAGTTTTTCGTGGGCCAGAATGGCCTCCTTGATGGAAATCATGCAGCAGATGCCGGAGCAGAAATCCGCGCCGGCCTGAAGGTCCCGCGAGCCCACGCACTGAATCCACGCAATCCGGGATATGGGCTTTCCGTCTGCGGACCGGACGGGCCTGCCCGAAAACGGGCCGGCATTGCTGATCAGACGTTCGAATTCCGCATTGGTGAGGATATTGGGATAAACACCGTATCCGAGCGTGTTTTTGCCGCCGGCCGGGTTGTAGAACGCAGCGCCGCCTGCCAGCACAATGGCGCCGACCCGGATTTTTTCGTCCCTTGCCGCCATGAACTCCGCAAAACGCTTTTCCACCATCGGCATCAGCACATCGATTTCAAATGGCTTGATCAGGTATTCCAGGGCGCCGGTTTTCATGGCTTCGATGGCGGTTTCCACCGTGGCATACGCCGTCATCATGACGACATTGATTTGGGGGGCGATTTCCTTTGCTTTTTTAAGAACCTCAACGCCATCCATGCCCGGCATCTTGATGTCCAGCAGCATGAGCTGAAAGGCCGATCCCCCCAGCCGGCCCAGGGCTTCCTGGCCGGAGCCTGCCATTTCCGCATCAAAGCCTTCTTCCATCAACCACTCCCGGATGGAATCCCGGACAATCAGTTCATCGTCCACAACCAGAACGCGAAACTGTTTTCGCTCCATTTCCCGAAGAACCACGGCGCCCGTCGGACAGGCCGCGGCACAGGCCCCGCATCGGGTGCAGGCCGAAAAATCAATCCGGTAGGAATTTAAAACCCTGTAGGGGGCCGCCGGATAAATGGCTTTTCGCATGGAAAGCCCGGAGTTGAATGCGTCCGGAACTTCCACGGGACAAACCTGCGTGCAGGCCCCGCATCCGACGCATTTAAGCCGGTCCACCCCGGCCGGCTGTTCCCGGAGCGAAACTTCATATCCGCCGGCATCCCCCGCCACGGTCATGACTTGCGTGGACAGACGGATATCGATATTTTCATGGACCAGATCCTTTCTCAGGCAGCTTTGAGACCCCGATTCCCGGTCCAGAAGCGGCAGCATCCGGCACATGCCGCAGTGGTTGGTGGGAAATTGATGATCGAGCCGGGACACGATGCCTCCCAGATACGGCGCCTGCTCAACGAGGGTGACGCCGTAACCGGTCTCCGCCAGGTCCAGAGCCGCCCGCATGCCGCTGATGCCGCCTCCGACAATCAAGGCGCAACCTGCTTTTCGATTCATTTTGATCTCCTTATTCAGACAAACCCACCACTTCGACAAATTCCTTTTCCCGGAACACGGTCATGGGCGGCGGCGCATCCGGATCCATACCCGCTTCGTAATCAAAAATGCGCTGCGTCCGGACGGCCGTTGCGCGGAACAGCTCCGTCAGGGGGATTTCGCTGGGGCAGGCATTGGAACACTGGCCGCATCCCACGCAGGCCGTGCTCATGTGCACCAGACGGGTCAGATGGTAAAATACCGTATCCGTCGGCATCTTGATCTCCCCCTTGCGGTGCGCCCATTGCAAATACTGAAAGGGCTCATGATCAAACACGTCCGTTGTGAACACGCATTCCCGGCAATAGCACACCGGACAGGCAACCCGGCAGTTGTAGCAGTTGACGCAGCCGGCCAGATACGCCGTGAGTTTCTCAAGGCTGTTCGTGGCCTCGCGGGTCTGGTCAAAAAACTTGTCTCTTGCATGAAACCGCGCTGAAACCAGGGCCTCGATGGCTTCCGTCCGCGAAGCGGGAACCAGGGTTTGCTCAAGGCCCAGGCGCGCCAGCATTTCTTCGCCTTTTGTGCTCTGAGCCTGAACCAGAAGATGGTCCAGGGGCGAGATCCCCAGAAATCCGACGGCGATATCGGCGCCGGTGGGGATCGGGTGTTCGCAGACCTTGCATGCGGCTGTCAGGTCGATGCCTGCCATAACGGACGGCGATCCGGACAGTGCGCCAAAGAAAAATTTCAACGTGGATGCATCCGGGCCCTCCGATGCGTAGCGCCGGTAATCCGAATTGCGGTACGCACCCAGACAGTCCAGGCCGATGATCAAAAGTTCATCCAGGGCGCCTTGCTTGAGTTTAACCAGCTCGATAAATGCTCTGATTTCGCAGGGCCGGAGCACAACCGCAATTTTTTGTCCCGGGGATTTGCGGCTCAGCCGGGAAACCATCCGGGCTGCGTTCAGGAAAAAGGCCGGCGCAAGGGGATCGATTTCACGCAGATACTTCGGGTCGCCGATCAGGGCCGGCATCACCACGGATTGAACGGGAAGGCGTCGGGGCGCCAGAATCGCACCGGTGTCTTCCATCGCCAGAATGGATTCAAAAAAACTTCTGAGCGCACCCAGAACGTCTTGCTCCGCGACCTCCAGTTTTCGAGGGGTTGACATCACGATTTCCTCCGTTGTTTCAAAAATTGCCCGAACATTTTCAAGCGGCCATGCGGCCGGCTTTGGAAGGTCCGATGGCCTGAATCTGCGCCACCATTTTCTGCATGATTTCAGCGAACTGGATGCCGTCGCTGGCGCCGATCCATGTCAGGCGCAGCCGCTCGGGTTCAAACCCGAACCGGGGAAGGATTTCCTTTAAAAGCTTTATCCGCCTTCTGGCCTTGAAATTACCGTTGATGTAGTGGCAATCCCCGGGATGGCATCCGCTGACCAGCACCGCATCCGCCCCTTCCAGAAGGGCTTTTAAAACGTACTGGGGATCCACCATCCCCGTGCACATCACGCGGATCAGGCGAACGGATTTGGGATACGACAGCCGCGAGGTTCCGGCCAGATCCGCGGCCGTATAGGTGCACCAGTTACAGACAAAGGCCACAATGGCAGGTTCAAATGCTTCCATGTCTTTCTCCTTGTTGCTTGGCAAAACAGTCATTACTTCCGCCCCCCCGGGTTGCAAATGGCATCCATCATGCCTTCAAATTCGGCGAACACATGCTCTTTTCTGAAATGCCGGACCTGGGCGGCGCCGCTGGGGCAGGCTCCGGCGCAGCTTCCGCATCCCTTGCAGATGGCTTCGTTGACGACCGATATCTTCCGGCGGTCGTCAAATTCGATGGCCGAGTAGGGACAAAGCGGGATGCAGAGCTGACACCCCGCGCAGATATCCGGGTCGATCCAGGAAATGATGGACTGAACCGTCACCCGGCCTCTGGAGGCCAGGGAAAGCGCCTTGGCCGCGGCGCCGGATGCCTGGGCCACGGTGTCCGGGATATCCTTGGGTGACTGGCAGGCCCCGGCAATAAAAACGCCTTCCGTGGCCGTGTTGAGCGGTCCCAGTTTGGGATGCTCTTCCAGGAAAAAGCCGTCGGCCCCCAGATTGACGCCGAAAATCCGGCCGACGGAAAGGGCGTCCTTTCTGGCTTCAATGGCCGAGCACAGCACCACCATATCCACCGGAACCCGGATGCATTTACCCAGCAGGGTATCTTCGGCAATGGCGATCAGCTTGCCTGTTTCCGCAGGGCCGATCGCCCGGTCGGTAATCTCGGCCACCTTGCCGCGGATAAACTGCGTTCCTTCCTCCTGGCACCTGCGGTAAAACTCTTCATACCCTTCGCCAAAGCAGCGCATATCAATGTAAAAATCATAAACACGGGTGTGATGGCCGACTTTTTCCTTGATCAGATGCGTGTATTTCAATGCCGCCATGCAGCAGACCCGGGAGCAGTATTCATGGCAGTTGACATCCCGGCTGCCGATGCAGTGCAAAATGGCGACGCTTTCCGGCGGCTTTGAAAATTCTCCGGCGGCGTCCCGCATCAGGATTTTGCCGCCCGTCGGCCCCGTGGCATTGCTGATCCGCTCAAACTCGAGACTGGTGAACACATTGGGATACGCGCCGTATCCAAACCGGGAAAGGGGCGTGGGGTCCATCAGGTCAAAGCCGGTTGCCAGAATCACGGTTCCCACCGCAACTTCAAGAGATGCTTCGCTCATGGTGTGGTCGATGGCCTTGGCAGCGCAGGCGCGGACGCATTCCATGCATTCGCAGCACCCGCCGCAGTTCAGGCACCGCTCGGTTTCGGCGTGGGCCGCATCTTCGGAAAATCCGCTGGAAATTTCCGCAAAGCATGCGCCGCGGCCGGCCGGCTCCCGGCAGGACAATTGCGCGCGCGCTTTCGGCGTGCAGCCAACCGGGATTTCTTTCCAGCGCTGTCCGGAATAGGGAATCTCTGTTTGCAGGCTATCCAGGGAGAGACCCTGAAGAAAAAGGTCCATGGCTTCCGCAGCCCGGTGTCCGGCTGCCACGGCATCCACCACCGTGGCCGGCCCGCTGACCGCGTCTCCTCCTGCAAATACATGCGGGATGGAGGTCTGAAGGGTTTTGGGATTTGCGATAATGGTGTTTTTCGGGGAGCATTCCAGGGGGCAGGCCGCATCGTTCCACGAAGAATCAACACTCTGGCCGATGGCCGGAATGATCCAGTCGCAGTCGATGATCATTTCAGAACCCGGGATGATTTCAGGCCGACGCCTGCCGTCGGCATCCGGCTCGCCCGGGCGCGTTTCCACACATTCCAGCCCGCAGACATGTCCATCCGGTGCCTGAATCACCCGGACCGGCAGGGTCAGAAACTGAAACGCGATGTTCTCTTCCCGAGCCTCGTGGATTTCATCCGCATAAGCCGGCATTTCCTGCTCCGTGCGGCGGTAAACCAGGGTCACGCGGCTTGCGCCAAGGCGCCGGGCCACCCGAGCCGCATCCATGGCGACGTTGCCGCCGCCGATGACCGCAACCTTTTTTCCGTTAAGATCCGGAGTCGTTTCGGATTTCGTGTTCGCTTCGCGAAGAAACCGGATGGCATCCAGAACCCCGGATGTTTCCGCTTCTCCGGGAATGCCGATTTTAAGGCATTCCTGAGCCCCGATGCCCATGAACACGGCGCCGTACCCCTCCTGCTCCAGATCTTTCAAGGTGATGTCCAGCCCGAACCGGACGTTGCACCGGGCCGTGACGCCCATGCGGAGAATATAACCGATCTCTGCATCCAGAACGGCCTGCGGCAGACGGTAGTCGGGAATGCCATACCGCAGCATGCCGCCCAGTTCGGGCCGGGCTTCCAGGATATGGACGCCGTAGCCTTTTTGCCGCAGATCGTAGGCAACCGTCAGGCCTGCGGGACCCGAGCCGATGATCGCAATTTTCTTGTCATTTTCCGCGATCGGCGGGATGTCCAGTGTTTCAAAATCCACCTGATCGGCGGCAAAGCGTTTTAAATCCCGGATGGCGACGGCCGAATCCACTTCGCTCCGCCGGCATTCCAGCTCGCAGGGATGCGGACAGACCCGCCCCAGAACGCCGGGCAGAGGGATCCGCTCCATGATAAGCTGGACCGCCTCCTTGTATTTTTTCTGTTTGATGAGCTGGATGTAGCCCTGAACATTGGCATGGGCCGGGCAGGCGCCCACACAGGGCGCCCGGTCGTTTTTATCAATGCAGAAGGTGATGGGAACCGCCTGGGGAAAGGCCCGGTAAATGGCTTTCCGGCTCCCCAAACCCTCGTCCCACTCGCTGGGCAGAATCACCGGGCAAACCGCTGCGCACTCCCCGCAGCCCGTGCAGATGCCTTCCTTGACATATCGCGGCAGGCGCCGGATTTTGGCTCTATAATTGCCGATATAGCCGGACAGTTCCGTCACTTCGCTATAGGATAACAGCTTGATATTGGGGTGCTGGACCACATCCACCATTTTTGGCGTGCCGATGCAGGCCGCGCAGTCCAGGGTCGGGAATGTCTTGTCGAACTGAAGCATGTGCCCGCCGATGGTGCTGGATTTTTCCACCAGATACACCCTGTGATCGGCGGCCGCGATGTCAAGCGCCGCCTGCATGCCGGCGATACCGGCGCCAACGACCAGCACATCCGGATGCACCGGAACTTCCCGGGTTTCCAGGCCGTGATGAAAAACGACCCGGTTGATGGCCGCGGCCGCCAGGGACTTGGCTTTCCCGGTGGCCTCATCCGCATCCGGCGTCACCCAGGACACCTGCTCCCGGACCGATGCCATCTGAAACAGATAGGGGTTCAGGCCCGCCCGCCGGCAGGCGGACTGGAAGGTTTTTTCATGAAGCCGGGGGGAGCAGGACGCCACCACCACCCGGTTCAGGCCATAGTCATGAATGTCTTTTTCAATCATGGCCTGGCCCGGATCCGAACACATGAAGCGATAGTCCCTGGCCACCGCCACATGCCGAAGCTTTCCGGCAAAATCGGCGACTTCGGTCACCCGGACCTTGCCGGCGATGTTGATGCCGCAGTGACAGATATAAAATCCGATTCGAATGCTCATAGGGGTTCCTTTTTATCGATCAGTCTGCGAACCGTGTCCACCAGTTCTTCCGCCTCGGGGGGATTTTCCAGGTAGGCGTCCGGATAGGGAATGCCGCGGGCCTGCGCCCCCTGAAATTTCCGGTAATGAAAGAATGTCTTCCGGTCTATTCCGGAAAGCATGATGACGGGGATGTGCTTGAGGCATTCGTCGTGCCGGAAGCAATCGTAGAGGCAAAGGGCTTCTTCGTCCGGCATGATGACATTTAATATGATGACGGCCGGAGATTTCTCTTTTGCGGATAAAAGCCCTTCCGATCCCTTGCCGACCCCGGCCACGTCAAACCCGGCGGTCTTCAGGACATTGATCAGAAAAAACCGCATATTGTCATCTTCATCAATCACCAGAACGTAAGGCTGAGCAGGTTGTGATTTCACAATAGCTCCTGATGAAAAAATACGCCGACAAGGGAGTTGATGATGTGGACAAGTTGAAAGTGAAGTTGAACGGTTGCCGGATCGCCCGGACACACTCCCGGAACTGAAGTGGAGAAGCTGGATGATTCGGCTTCAGTTTTTTGAATTGTCTCTATGATAAGCACGATGCGTGCCATTTGTGGCAAAAAAGCCGGATGCGGAAATCAATAATGAATTAATATAAAAAATATCAAATGCTTGTTATCTTGTTGCTGAAACGCTTGCGCCGCTTTTCATGACGGAAGCGCGGTCGGGATTCAATGGGGATGTTGCAAAAAAAGGCTATGTTGTGCAATATGCATGCAACATTGCAACGTATAAATGCAACAATTGCAATCATGCATTTAAGCGGGGATTTGGAAACGCTTCATTTTCCGCCACAGGGTGGAGCGGTCCATTTGAAGGGATTTTGCGGCCAGCGCCCGGTTTCCGCCGTGGTTTTCCAGGGCTTGAAGAATTTTCCGGCGTTCGGCGTCCGGAAACGGTTCCATCCGGACGGACGGATAACGGGCGGCCCTGTACTGCTGAAGGTAATCCGGCAGGTGATGCGGCAAAATGGTGCCGGACTGGCCGACGATCAGCGCATGTTCCAGAATGTTTTCAAGCTCCCGGATATTGCCCGGAT
>JBBIPX010000117.1:6514-11289 GCA_037442625.1 Desulfobacteraceae bacterium | reverse complement strand
CCCTTTTCATCAATGCCGGACTGACGCATCCGGAAATCACCGATATTCCCGGCGCTTATCTGGCCACTGGGGCCAAGATGCGGAGGTAATCCGATAGGAGAGCCGGAACAAGTTTTAACCTCTGGTTTCAAGGGAGGGTTTAAATGCAAAAAGCGGTCATTGCGGGATTGTTTCTCATCTATTTATTTTTGTCCCCGGCGGCACAGGCCGAGGAAAATACAGCCGTTCTGGAAGAAATGGTGGTTACCGGGGAAAAACTGGTTACCCCAACGAAAGAGCCCAACGAAACCGTCTATACGGGAAGCCAGATCACGCAAAAAGGGATTGAAATTCAGGGAAGCAAGGCCGAAGTCAGCGTCTATGAAGCCATCGATATTCTTCCCGGAATCAGTGTGGAGAGTCCGGACCCCTACGGCCTTTCCGCCGAAAACCGCTATATCCGGACACGAGGGGTCAGGGGGTATTTTGGCTCCATTTCCGTTGAAGGTGTTCCCAACTGGGGCGGAAACCCCATTGGGCCCAGGGAATATCTGTATGATACGGAGAATTTTCAAAGCATTGATGTTTACAAGGGGGCTGTGCCGGCGGATTTCAGCACGGGCGTCGGATCCCGGGGAGGCGCCATCGAACTGAAACCGAGATGGCCGGATGACAAGTTCGGATTCGACTTCGATCAGGCCTACGGCTCCTATAAATACAGCCGATCTTTTTTCAGATTCGACTCCGGGAAGCTGCCCGGTATCGACACCGGTTTTTCCGCTTCTTATTCCTATACCGACGCGGACAAGTGGAAAGGCCCCGGAACACTCGGCCCGAGAAACAACTTCAATGCCATGCTGAAACAGCCGGTTGGTGAAAAGGATCAAATCAAAGTCTGGTTCAATAACAATGATGTCAATCAGAATCTATACATGCCGTTGACCTACGCCCAGACTCAGAACCTGAAAGACAATTACAACAAGGATTACAACAGCAGTCTTACGGGAAAGCCGGGCCAGGATATCAATTATTACGACTACAACCGGGGGAACTATTTAAACAGGGATATTTTTTCGATCATTCCGATAACGCTTAATGATACGTTCAAGTTTTCTTTCAAGCCTTATTATTCCCTGGAAAATACGGAGATCCTCAACGGCGCGGCATCTTCGGGAGGAGTGATTACCAAAAGGACCCGGGATATTGAACGATACGGGATGATATCCCAGGTCGAATCGAATTTTTCATTTGTCAACGCCTCCCTCGGCTACTGGGTGGAGTCCAATGACATGACGATCATCACGCAGAATTTCAATCCGGTTACCTTTGCCAATATGGGATACGGCATGTATACCGTAAACGACGGGAACGGCACCCTCCAGAGTCCCTATTTAAAGCTGGCCAGCAACATCTCTGGTTTTGACTGGCAGGGCGGGCTCAAATATTTCTATTACCGTGACCCCGCCAGCCAGGGATATACATCCGCCGCCCCGACCTATAAACTGGTCCTTGCGCCTGATCTGTACAGGGAAGCCAAGGAATATTCCGAATGGCTTCCAACCGCAGGGCTTGGCTACAATCTGACGGACTACTTGCAGGTATATACCAGCTACGCCAGAAATCAGGTCCGGCCCTATTCGTATGTTCCCCTGATCACGCTCTATAACACGAACCGGAGCACCTTCCAAAAAGCAGGCGTAACCCTGAATGATCTCTTTAACGGGTATGACATGGAGATTTCCGACAACTACGAACTGGGCGCCCGGATTCGTAAAGACTGGTTTGATGTGACGCCCGCCGTTTTTTATTCCAATCAAAACAATCTGCTGACAACGGTCTATGACCCGAGAGTCAAACTGAATTATCAGCAGAATGTCGGGAAAGCCACCGGGTGCGGGTTTGAAATGGAAACCAATATTTATCTCGGCAAGGCGTTCACTTTATTCGTCAATCCCACATACACCGTTCTGACTTATGATGACAACCTGACCTATCAGGGAGCGACGCTGAACACCAGGGGCAATCAGGTGGTGGATGTCCCGACTTGGCTGATAAAGTCCGGTCTGATCTATAAATACGATGAATTTGAAATCGTTCCGATGATCCGGTATCTGACTGACCGGTACGGTGATGCCGAGAACAAGGAAAAAATCGGCGATTACCTTGTTACCGATTTGAATATGAATTATACCAAAAAAAACCTGCCCTTTACCAATGCCTTGAAAATTTCGCTTCAGTTGCATAATCTTCTGAACAGGGAATATGTATCCGTGATCAATTCAAGTGACGACACCCGTGCGGGAAGCACGAGCTATTATGTCGGGGCGCCCTTCACGGCCGTCCTTGCGCTGTCCATGGATTTTTAATCACGGGCGGCATGACACCACAAAATCATCAATAACAAAAAGAAGATAAGGGGAATTTCATATGACGGCTCAGGAAGTTTTAATCAGCGAGGATTTCAAACAGTGCCAGGCCTTTCACGGCCATGTCTGTCCGGGCCTTTCCATCGGCTACCGGGCTGCCAAGGCCGGCATGTCATGGCTTGCCGAAAAACGGTCCGAAGATGAAGAAATCGTTGCCATTGTCGAGACGGACGCCTGTTCGGCCGATGCGGTTCAGGTTCTGACCGGATGCACTTTTGGAAAAGGCAATTTCATCTTCAGGGATTACGGGAAAATGGCGCTGACGCTTCTCAGCCGGAAATCCGGCATGGGCGTTCGCCTGTGCCTGAAGCAAGGCGCGTTCAAGCCAAATGACGAGCATTCGGCGCTGCTTCGGAAAATCATGCAAAACACGGCCACGGAGGCTGAAAGCCGGCGGTTCGAAACCCTGCATTTTCAGAAAACCTGCGAGATTCTGGAAGCCCCGATCGACGATCTTTTTGTCATCGCCGAAGCAGCCGCCGAGATTCCGCCGCGTGCGCAAATGCAGCCGTCCGTGCTTTGCGCCCGGTGCGGGGAGCCGACCATGCCCGCCAAGATGGTCACAGCCGGAACGGACTTGATTTGCCGGGGGTGCGCGGCATAATTGACTCCGATCAATCCAATCCCTTGATTAAATCGGGGGTAACGGCATCAAAGCGGATCAGATTCTTCCCGGCGTGATCCGTCAGAAACTCCTTTGCCTCCGGTTCTTTTTCAAACGGGATGAGTTCTCTTCCCATGGGTCCGTAAACGTTGCTTTCTACGACATAAAAGGCTTTGCGGCCGTCAATCGGGTTCATGCCGTAATAATCCGTGACATAGATAACGGCAATGTCGGACAGGTCTTTTGATGGATTGTATTTCTTCAGATTGAAGTAATATTTGAACATATCCTTTGCACCGTCAAAGAGCGCGTAAGATCCGTCGCTGAAGATGACCTGAGCCAGAAAATCGGGATATTTCGCGACGAACATGCCGCAGACCGGGCATTTATCGGTTTTTGCGGGCTTGACGGGCTTTGGATCATCCGCCAGAGCCAGTGATCCTGAAAGAAAAACGGCAATAAGGGCTATTCGAAAAATGTTCAAAGTGCCTCCTCGATTTTATTGAATCCTGCAAGTATTTCCAGGGCCGATGCGGCCGGAATTGCGACCGTAAAATAGCAGGCCGGGCAAGATTGTTCGCCCGGCCTGATCCAGCACTGGAATCAGCCAATCACACCCGAAAAACAGGTCGCCCGTCACCTGACACCTGCGATGCACGGGGTGGTTTTTTATTTTTTCATCATCTTTCTTTTTTCCTGTATCATCTTGGTGTCGGCATACATGTCATCGAATGTCGCCTTCATGGCATCATCGAATGTCCCCAGCGTTCCGCCGTTTTCCGAGATAAACTTTTCCGCATCCGCCTTGTTCTCAAAAGCCCACTTGGCCTTTTTCGTCATGACTCCGGGCTTGTTTCCTCCCAGTACCCAAAATGCTTTCTCGGCATCGATGAGCTTTTTGCTGTTATAGTCTCCAACCTGCATGGAACGGGGCGTTTTATCCATATTCACGACGATATCGATCGCCAGGCAATGCAGGCTGCAGGTCCCCAGGGAAGTTCCATCATCATACGTCACGACCATCCGGCTGTGCGCAAACTTGGCCCGGTCCATGCCGCAGTATTTGCAGGACGGATCTTTTTCAATGTCCGCGTCACCGAAGGCAACGCCGCCGATTGTCAAAACACACGCAATAACGAGAACAGACAAAATTCCTTTTTTCATGTGCACTCTCCTTTGGTTTAAGTTGTGAAACCCGGATTATTCATCTTCCGGAAATTGGACAGGCGAATATCAATACTGTCCGAATCGGGTGATGAAGTTGATGACAAGGCTGGCGAAAAAGCCTTTAGAATGCTTTGCTCCAGGGATGGATTCAAATTTTCACAGGCGGCGGACCGTGGCTAACCCTGATACCGCGTGGCAATGAGCCGCGGAAAGCATGCTTGAGGCGGAGCCCGCACTTTTAGAGGGGCTGTAAAACGGGTGGGATATCCGATGCACTCGACAGATAAAGCGGAATATGGTGTGACTCGGGGCGAATCAATGCCGGCAAAGGAGTTTGTATGGAGCGCCCAGAAACTATTATGCAGCCTGGCATGGGAATGAACGATACAGTTCTGCGAAAAGCATTCGCAGAAAGAATGGTAGCTTCCGGCAAATATAAAAAGGACGAGAAAAACCGATAGTATGAAGCTGATTTTTTTTCGGATCGTCATCCTTAAAATATTTTGCTCCATAACCCGCTGCAAGAGCCTGCGGGACGGTCGATTTTAAAGGGGATGCCCCGGTCAAAGACCGATGCATGGTTTCAATGATTGCAACTG
>JBBIPX010000117.1:0-6504 GCA_037442625.1 Desulfobacteraceae bacterium | reverse complement strand
ATTTTGCTCCATAACCCGCTGCAAGAGCCTGCGAGACGGTTGATTTTTTAAGGGGGGGGCTCCGGTCAAAAACCGATGCGTGGTTCCAATAATTGCAACTGCCTGAATTGCCGGACCCTGAATTACCGGACATTGACGGACGATAAGCGATTGATGGCCGCATCTGTAACATATCTCAATATGAACCGTCAATGGCAATTGTTCTTGGAATGAAACGGCGCATCCGGTTCGGCCGAACTCAATGCGCCGGCAAGTGGGGGGAATAAATTTTCTGGAATTATCCGGTTCCCAGAGTCAGAAAATAGCGATGGAACCGGTCGTCTCCGGTCAGCTCGGGATGAAAAGAAGTCGCCAGCAGATTGCGCTGGCGGGCGGCAACGATGCGTCCGTCCGAAAGCCTGGCCAGCACGGTTACATCCGCGGCCACGCTTTCGATGAGCGGGGCGCGGATAAAGACGGCATGAATTTTTTGGCTGTTTTCAGCAGTGACGATTTCCGGCACCTCAAGATCGGTCTCAAAGCTTTCGGCCTGGCGGCCAAAGGCGTTTCGCCGCACGCAAATATCCATCAGTCCCAGCATGGGCTGGGAATATCGCGGATCCTTTGCAAGGAAGATGGCGCCGGCGCAGGTTCCCCATACCGGTTTTTCGGATGCCAGGCGGCGGATCGGCGCCATCAGGCCGAAGCGAACCGCAAGTTTTCCGATGGTGGTCGACTCGCCGCCGGGGATGATAAGCCCGTCGATGCCCGCCAGATCCTGCGGCAGACGGACTTCAACGGCGGCGGCGCCGATCTTTTCAAGAATCCGGACATGTTCGGCAAAATCGCCCTGAAGTGCAAGAACACCGATTTTCATGAAACGCTCCCAAAAAGTTTCAGCGGCGCCTTACCATCCCCGTACGGCCAGATGCTCGCTTTCAGGCATGGAACTGACGGAGCGGCCGACCATGGCTTCGCCGAGATTGCGACTGATTTCGGCAAGAATCTTCGGATCACGGTAATGGGTCGTGGCCTCGACGATGGCCTTGGCGCGGCTTTCCGGATTTCCGGATTTGAAGATGCCGGAACCGACGAAAACGCCATCCACGCCAAGCTGCATCATGAGCGCCGCATCCGCGGGCGTAGCAATTCCGCCTGCCGCAAAATTGACGACCGGCAGATGTCCCAGGTCCCTGGTTTCCTTAAGCAGTTCGTAAGGTGCGCCGATTTCCTTGGCAAAAGCCATCAGTTCTTCATTTCCCATGGAAATGAGGCGCCGGATTTCCCCGAATACGGTGCGTGCATGGTACACGGCCTCCACAACATCGCCGGTGCCCGCCTCACCCTTGGTGCGGATCATGGCCGCGCCCTCGCCGATGCGGCGCAGCGCTTCGCCGAGATTGCGGCAGCCGCAGACAAACGGGATCTTGAATGCATACTTGTCAACATGGTGATGCTGATCCGCCGGCGTCAGAACTTCGGACTCATCGATATAATCCACGCCGATGGCCTCCAGAATTTGGGCCTCGACAAAATGCCCGATGCGGCATTTGGCCATTACGGGGATGGTCACCGACTCCATGATTTTGTAAATGATATCCGGATCGCTCATGCGCGCCACGCCGCCGTGGACGCGGATATCCGCGGGAACCCGCTCCAGGGCCATTACGGCGCAAGCCCCGGCCTGCTCGGCGATCTTGGCCTGATCGGCCGTCACCACATCCATGATGACCCCGCCCTTCAGCATCTGCGCCAGTCCGCGCTTTAAACCCATCGTTCCAACGGTTTGATCTTCCATAACGCTTCCTCACTTTCTTGATAAAATATGTCCATATCGTTGGGGGTCATTACCGGCCGGCTCAAACGAGCATTCCGGGCGCCCCGCTTTTACAATGACGATCGGCTTTGCCTTGAAAAACAGAATTCCATCCCTTTGAGAAGGCGGACAAAAAGGGAGGGCGCATTTGCACAAATCGGGGGTCAAGTCCCCTGAATTCACAAAGGGTTACGGGCTTACCGGAGATTATCCTTCGGCCGGCTTCTTCCCAGTCTGAGCAGCATGACGGCCGCAATCAAGGCCAGAGAAAGACCGATGACCTGGGAGACGGAAAAAATCTGAAAATACGTCTGTCCCCGGAAATCACCGCGGTAAATTTCGACAATGGGCCGGGTAATGCCGTAAAGCAGGACATAGAGCCAGAAGATCTGGCCGTGAAACTGTTTTTTTTTTCGAAACAGCCAGAGCACGACAAAGATCGAAAAATCGCTGAACACCGAATAGAGCTGGGTGGGATGCAGGGGGATCCCCTGAGGCGCCAGGCTGTCCGGATTGTTGAACGTGATGGCCCATGGCAGGTCACAGACCTTGCCGTAGCAGCAGCCTGCAAAAAAACATCCGATCCGGCCGATGGCCTGTCCCACCGCCAGCCCCGGTGCCATGATATCCGCGGTCCGCCAGAGGGGCATTCCCGTTTTTTTTACATAAACCATGGCTGCCGCCACAGCCAGGATAAACCCCCCGTAAAAGACAAGGCCCCCGTTCCAGATCCGGAATATTTCGACGGGATCGGAAATAAACGTCACCGGGTCCGTGAATACATAAAACAGCCGTGATCCGATAACCGCGGCAATCAGGATATAAAAGGACAGGTCCATGATTTTCTCCGGATCCTGTCCGACCCGTACCGCCTCTTTTCGGGCAAGGGTGATACCGGTAAAAAACGCCATGGCCATCATCAGGCCATAGGTATAAATGGCAAAATTTCCGAACTTGATCAGTATGGGATGCATACGCTCCATCATTGAGGCATTTTATCAAAAAGAAGGTGATAGACCAGGATCGTCATTCCCACGGTGATACCGCTGTCAGCCACATTAAACGCCGGCCAGTGATAAGCGCCCGCGTAAAAATCCAGAAAGTCCACCACTTCCCGGAACCGAAGCCTGTCGATCATGTTGCCGACAGCCCCGCCGAAAATCAGCAGAAATGCCATGGACAACCATTTGTAACCGGCGGGCGTTCTGAGATAGAAAAACAAAATGACCGCTGCCGCAAGGGTTGATATGGCCAGAAACAGCAGGCTTCTGACCTGGGGCCCCTGACCGGCCATGAATCCGAACGCTCCTCCCGGGTTATGGATGTGGGTGATATTGAAAAAGCCGGGAATGACCGGAACGTTTTCAAACATGGGCAGCCATTGCAAAATGGCCATCTTGCTGATCTGGTCCAGTGCGATCAGGCTGCCGGACACCAGCAGCAGTTTTATCAGTTTGGCATGGACCATGGAACGGGAATCGCCCGGCAGAAGATTCAGGTTCATGCGGGCAGCGCTGCATCGATTGCCGCCAGACACCGCGGGCAGAGCGTCGCATGATCGGGGTGGGAGCCGACACCGGGATCATAGACCCAGCAGCGCTCGCATTTTTCCCCTTCGGCCGGCGATACCTGGATGCTGAGGCCGGCGATTTCCTGGCTGACATAAGCCGGGGAAAGCGGCCGGGACTCCAGCAGGACGACCCGGGATACGATAAACAGGGAGCGCAGATCTTCACTGTAGGACAGAAGCAGTTGATACAGGGCGTCTTTGGCCGAAACCGTGACCTTGGCATCCAGGGGATGGCCGATCCGTTTCTGTGCCCTTGCTTCCTCAAGCGCCCGGGTGACCTCGCCGCGGACCGCCAGAAGGTTCCGCCACGCCTCGGCAAGCGCCGGGTCCGTCCACTCATGCCGGATCGCCGGGCAGAGGGCCAGATGAATGCTGGCTTCCTTTCCGGCAACCGCCGGCATGTGGCGCCAGATTTCTTCCGCGGTGAACGGCAGGATGGGCGCCATGAGGCGGACGATCGCATCCAGCACCGCATGCATCACGGTCTGTGCGCTTCTTCGCTCGGCGGATGCGGCAGGAGACGTGTAGAGCCGGTCTTTTAAAACATCCAGGTAAAAAGCGGAAAGATCCACGGTGCAGAAATTATACAGGGCATGGTGGACGATATGGAAATCATACGCGGCATAGGCTTTCCGGGTCTTGTCCACCAGCTTCTGAAGCCGGTCCATGAGGAATCGATCCATCCGCGGCATGGCGTCAAACGGGGCCGCGTCTTTTTCAGGATCAAAATCGTGCAGGTTGCCCAGCATGAACCGGCAGGTGTTCCGGATGCGGCGGTAGGCATCGCTTAACTGATTCAGGATGTTGTCCGAAATCCGGATATCGTCCCGGTAGTCGGACGCCGAAACCCAGAGCCGGAGAATTTCAGCCCCGTATTTATCCACGACTTTTTTGGGGGCAATGACATTGCCGACGGATTTGGACATTTTCTTGCCGCCGGCATCCACCACAAACCCGTGGGTCAGCACTGCCTGATAGGGAGCCCGTCCCCGGGTGCCGACCGCGGTCAGCAGCGCACTGTGAAACCAGCCGCGGTGCTGGTCGCTGCCTTCCAGGTACAGGTCCGCGGGCCACCTGAGATAGGGCCGGTGCTCCAGAACCGCCGCATGGCTGACCCCGGAATCAAACCAGACATCCAGAATATCGGTTTCCCTGGTGAATGCGGTGCTCCCGCAGGCGCTGCATACCGAGCCTTCCGGCAGGAGCTCCGCAACACTTTTCTCAAACCAGACATCCGCCCCGTGCGCCTTGAACAGTTCGAAAATATGGTCCATGATTTCCGGGCTGATCAGGATCCGGTCGCATTTCTCACAGCAGAACACGGCAATGGGAACGCCCCAGGCCCGCTGCCGGGATACGCACCAGTCCGGACGGTTTTCGATCATGCCGTAAATGCGGTCCCGGCCCCAGCCGGGAATCCAGTTCACCCGGTCGATTTCTTCAAGGGCCTTTTTCCTGAGCTCGGTCTTGTCCATGGAAATGAACCACTGGGGCGTTGCCCGGAAAATAACGGGTTTTTTACATCGCCAGCAGTGCGGATAGGAATGCAGAAGCGTTTCCTGTGCCACCAGGGCGCCCGTCTCCCGCAGTTTTTCAATAATCGGGGCATTGGCCTTGAATACGAACTGCCCGGAAAAAAAATCCACATCCTGTGTAAAACACCCGTGGTCGTTGACCGGGGAATAGGTCTCCAGTCCGTACTGCATGCCGACCTCGTAGTCTTCGCGGCCGTGCCCGGGCGCCGTGTGCACGCAGCCGGTTCCGGCCTCAAGGGTCACATGGTTTCCCAGAATCACCAGCGAGTCCCGATCGTAGAACGGATGCCGGCATTTCAGGTTTTCCAGGTTTCGGGAAGAAATTTCGGCAAGGATCCTGTAGTCCGAAACGCCGAAGGTTTTCATGCAGGACGCCACCAGGTCCCGGGCCAGAATAAACACTTCCCTGTCCGAGACCTTGACGGCCGCGTACACAAAATCCGGATGCAGGGCAATGGCCAGGTTCGCCGGAAGGGTCCAGGGCGTTGTCGTCCAGATCACAATGGAAACGGTTTCTACGGAAAGATCCGGAACCAGGCCGCGCAAGTCGGCCTGGAGCCGGAACTTGACAAAGACGGAAGGAGAGGATTCGTCGTGATATTCGATTTCAGCCTCTGCAAGGGCCGTCTGGCACTGACAGCACCAGTGAATGGGCTTTTTGCTGCGGAACAGGTTGTCCGCCAGCGCAAACTTGAGGCATTCGGTTGCAATGATCGCCTCATAGGTGTAATTCATGGTCAGATAGGGATCGTCCCATTCTCCCATGACGCCCAGGCGCTTGAATTCCTCTTTTTGAATATCAATGAATTTTTCGGCGTAAACCCGGCACTGCCGGCGGATATCGGCCTGGGACATGTCTTTTTTCCTGTCCCCGAGCTCCTTGTCCACATTGTGCTCGATGGGAAGGCCGTGGCAGTCCCAGCCCGGAACATAGGGCGCGTCAAAACCCGCCATCTGACGGGATCTGACGATAATGTCCTTTAATATCTTGTTCAGCGCGGTTCCGATATGGATATGGCCGTTGGCGTACGGCGGGCCGTCGTGAAGAATAAACCGCTCCCTGCCCTTGGATGCTTTTCGGATCGTATCATAGAGGCGGGTCTCATCCCACTGCTTGATCTGCTCGGGTTCACGCTGGGCCAGGCTGGCTTTCATCGGAAAGTCGGTTGCCGGCAGATTCAGGGTTTTCTTGTAATCCATTCAGTCCTCCAAGGTCAGCTAATTGAATTTTAAGTCAAAAATTTTAGTCTCAAATCCCTGTCGTGTCAAGGAAATACATGCCGGGCTTTGCGCTTTGGCGCTTTCCGAATTCTTTCGGCGCCGCGATGCGTATCTTCCTAATTATTTTGACAATGGCCTTCATGAAATGATAAGGATCGATTGTCTTTGCCGTCCCGGCATATTTGTTAAGCCTTTTTTCCCTAATCTGTCGCGGAGAACGCCACACATGGACACCATTGCCCCGGAACCGCTGAAAAACGACCCGAACAGCCTGCAAGATTCCCTGTGCAGGCATCTGAGGTATTCCCTTGGAAAGGAATACAGCGCCAAAACCCTGCGTGACGTCTATCTCGCCCTGACCCTGTCCGTGCGGGACCGGCTGC
>JBBIPX010000116.1:0-11436 GCA_037442625.1 Desulfobacteraceae bacterium | reverse complement strand
CCTGGAATCGGTCTTCGGGCCTCTGCGCAACTCTCCCAGGTTCCGTATGAATACGATCACAGTCTGGTTGCAAACGCTGTTTTTCCAAAAGGCGAACTGGATGCCGATCTCCAGCAGGTGGATTTAAGGGAAACCAACAGCTGGCGCCTGCGCCTGGGTGAAATCCAGACTGCCGAGATGCTTGAAATCCAACTGGTGAATGCCGTGGCGCCGTTTGTGCTGTGCAACCGGCTGGTACCGATGATGCAGCGCGATTATACCGGAAAAAAGCATATTGTGAACGTTACCGCAATGGAGGGAAAGTTTTTCCGATTCAAGACAACGGGCCGTCATCCCCATACCAATATGGCCAAGGCGGCCCTCAACATGCTGACGCATGCTTCTGCCGCTGGTCTTGCAAAAGACGGGATATTCATGAATGCCGTGGACACCGGGTGGGTGACGGACGAAGACCCGGTGAAACTGGCTGTTTTGAAACAGGAAGTCCATGATTTTCAGCCGCCGCTCGATATTGTGGATGGCGCCGCCAGAATTTGCGATCCTTTTTTTCACGGGATTCTGACAGATACCCATTGGTGCGGAAAATTTCTGAAAGACTACCAGCCCATTGACTGGTGAGGGGCGCCGGGCTGAAATTTGCAAAACCCTTTCTTTTCCGGATGCGGTTCAGTTGCCGAAATTTATGGAAGCTTGTGTAATAAAATCTCAGGGTCCTCATCATTTCTTGACACTTCCGGGCAGTTTTCGTTAAAAGATAAAGCATGCAAAAACAGCAGATTTCCCAAAAAGTTACCGCCATTCTGGTATATGGAAGACCGCCCCTGGTATTCGGGGGATTGTGTTGCGCCATAGCCGTCATGTGGACCCAGAATCCGGTGCTCTATACGCTCGGGGTTGTCTTTCTATTCACGGCCATGGCCTTTGACCTGGTGGACGGGTGGTTTGCAGCGCGCTTCCAGCCGCATCCCACCCTGGCGCATCTGGCGGATCGCATCATGGACAAGGTGGTGTACGCCATCATTTTTCCGCTGGTGGCTGTGGGAATGATGTGGCGGCTGGTCTACATCACCCCGGATTATAATAGAACCGATCTGCTGCACGCCATCTTCATTCTGATTTTATGCATCATTGTGTTGATCCGGGACAGTTTTGCCCATTTTATCCGGGGATTTACGATAGGGAAGGGTCCCGAGCCCGAAAACAGCGAGTTCACCCGGCTGCGGACGGTGGTTGCGGCGCCGGTGGCAGCACTGCTTTACGCCACAGCCTTTTACATCCCCGAAGGGCCCCCGTCCAGGCTGTATTTCTGGATTTCCTGGCTTGGCAACCTGCCGCTGAAGGGGTTGTTTGTTATTGAAATCATTTTTCTGGTGATCAATTTCGGCTCCATTGCCCGGTACTGCCGCAAATACGGCAATGCCTTCCTGAATGAACTGTGCCTGGGCAATGAGAAACTGCGCCGCAGCATTCTGTCCACATTTCCGAACGGTCTGACGGTGATGAACGCCATCATGGGGCTTCTCTCGGTCTGGTTTGCCGACCAGGGCCGGGTCCGCGAAGCTTATCTGCTTTTGATCGGTGCCGCGATTTTCGATAAACTGGACGGCGCCATGGCCCGCAAGCTCGGTCTTACCGAACCGCCGGCCGGCGATGAAAAGCCCCCCCGCTTTCAATTGGGCGGAATTCTTGACGATATTTCCGATGGCATCAGCTTTTGCATCGTGCCGGCATGGATTTATTACCTGGTCATGGCACGAACGGATGTTCCCGGTATTTCCGATCTCACCGTTGTCTGGGTCGCCCTGATTTATGCGGTGATGGGAATTGCCCGATTGATTTACTTTACCTTGGACACCTCACCCATTCCGGGCTTTTTCAAGGGAATGCCCACACCGGCGGCAGCGCTTCTGGTGACTGCCCCCCTGATCATGTTCAATCAGGCCGTTCAGGAGAGCCCGGACGCCGGCGCTTTCTGGGGCTATTGCGCCACCGGGTTCATGGTGCTGGCCGCTGCTGCGATGAATATTTATCCGGTGCGGTATCTGCATCTCGGGCGGTTCATGGATCAGAGCACCTGGTTCCGGCGCACCAGCATCATCTTGCTGCTGATTGCGGTTTTCAGCCCGTACCTGGGATATATCTGTCTGTTGTATCTGCTGATGTACCTGTTTTCCCCCCTTTTCACCCGGCGGATTTTACCCAGGGCGGTCGCGGAAAAATCAAAGCAGATTGGATGAAACCGGCTGCCGGAGAGGATTTAAAGCCGGCTATCCTTTAATTGAATCCCGCGGCCCCCGGCGCGGAATACGTTTAATTCTTCCTGTCAAATGGCCACAATTCTTATCTGAATACTGATCAAGTCAAAAACCGAATGCATGCCGAGATGTTCGAAAAATCGGGCCGATCCATAGATGATACGCCAGTTTGTCCGGTCAATGTCAAAGTGCGCTTCTGCCGCCAGTCCATTATCTTCCCTGCGGGTGACGGTCGCCTGCAATCGCTGATCGGCCCTGATGCCTTTAAGTTCAAGCGTGCCGTTGATCTGGCAGTTCGGAGCTGTCAGGTAAGGCGATTTGGCTATCTTTGCGCCCGAAAAGCTGAATCCGGCGGTTGGGAAAACCTTGGTGAAAAAGAAGTCGTCCGAGTTCAGATGAGCAATCAATACCGGCTGCAGTTCGTTTCCCTCAAGGTTTGTGTTTTTGATTGATTGCATGTCGATGTCAAATATGCCGCTGATGGCGCCGTCCTTCACCGTGACGGCGCCGCTGCGGATTGCAATGGTTCCGAAATGCCGGGTAGTGGCATTTCTGCCTGTCCACTCGATGATGCTTTGATCCGTATCGACATGGTATACCCCTTCCGCCAGTTCCAGCAGGGAATCCGCGGCGTCGGGCCCATCCGGCAGGCTGCCCTCAAACCGCCTGCCGGATTGTTGCCAATCTTCCATGCCGCCTTTTAAAATGCCGACCTGCCGGTATCCGGCGCGATCCAGCTTTTCCGCCGCTGTCAGCGCGTCCATTGATCTGATGCTGGATCCGTAAAGAACAATCTCGGCATTTTTGTCCGCCGTGATGCCCGCAATTTGTTCCATGAACGAGACTTCAAAGACGCAGGCGTTTTTGGCGCTCGGCAGGTGCCGTTTCCGAAAATGATCCTTGGTCAATGTATCGATCAGATAAATGCCCTTACGCGCAGCTAACCAATTGAAGAGTTGATCCGGTAAGACTTCCTTGAACCTGTTGTTTTCCATGCCGTGACCTCCTGTTTTTATCGCATCATGATAACTGAAATCCTCCTGTCCTCCAGTCAGTGTGGCCGCCGTCAAAGCGGACCGGTTGCCCGAGAAGGCATGCGCTGATGCCGATCCTGATCTTGTCTGCCATATTCAATCTCCTTTTTCTGAATTTAGTGTGCGGTTTCAAATATGTCCGTGACGATGTCGTCGTCGGAGATGCCGGCTCCCGCGGCGTTGGGCTGCTGAGCGCCTGATCTGGCCAAACCGTACATGGCTTCAAGTGTGCGCAGGATGTTGACATGGGTGATGCCTTTGCCCTCGGGGTAATCACCGGGCTTGATATGCGCCCCTGCGAAGATTGTGACAATCCGGTTTTGCACATTAAGGCAGTACGCGTGGTCCCGGCCGTCGCCGACGCAGGATTGCGGGTCCACCAACGGATTCGTCAGCCCCATGTAACCTCTCGTATCGTCATTTTCATCAAATGTAAGGATCAGCAGGCTGTTGTGATCCTTGGCCCATTGGTAGTAGGAATCGATGTTTTTTCGCAGCCAGCGGTCACCGGCCGGAATGCTCTCTGTGATCGGTCCGTTGTGCATGTCGTTCTCCATATCGGGAATGACAAAAGCAACGGTGGGAAGGCTCTCATACCGGGATGGGCCGGAAGGAAAGTCCGCAAAGCCGAGGTTGGACGATTCAGCGATTGTTTTGCCGTTGGGGATGTTGGCAAAGCTGATCCAGGGAACATGTTTTCTTGCATAAAGGCCTGCCGATGCTTTTTCGCCTGTAAAGCCGATTTCAGGCAGGCCCTCAGAATAACCTTTGAAGGTCAGCCCGTTATTGATCAATTGTTCTCCCAGATTGGTCGTCTTGAACGGGTAATTCGGATTATTCGCTTCGGATGGAATCCTGTCGATGAAACCGATGGTATGGTTGCCGCCCGATAAAAGCCAGTAGTAGTTGCCCTGACTGAAGTGTTCCTCCCCGTACATCCGTGTGATGCTGGCTCCCTCTTTCTTCAGCACGTCATTGATATACGGGGCGCTTTTGTTGCCGATGATCTCTTCGTAATCCTTGTTCTCCTCGACAACAATCACGATGTGGTTATAGACCGGAAGGCCCGCAGGCCAGATGCGGGAGGAAGTCTCCCTAACTGGTGCCTTATCAACGCCTTTGCACACATAAGGCGAGCAGGTGACAAGAAGAATGACAATAATGAATGCGCGCTTTTTCATAATGGTTTCCTTCAGAGTTATTTATTGGAATCGAGCCGCTGCAGTTTTGGCGAAATCAGTCTGGCAGTCAATCTTCACAATATCCATGACTTGGCGTATTCAAATGTTTCAGGCATGATCCTGTCAAGCATTGTCAGATGAAAAAAACATAAAATAAACCGGAAGGCGATACTGATGCTTGGTGTTGCAGTATCATGATTAATGGGCAGATTGCAATGCGAGTTTATCCGTTGAGCCGGAAGAAAGGCGGCGAATTTGCTGAACTGCCGGCCGCGATAGACCAACGTGCGCGCGTAATTTGCTCTTGATCACTTTCCGTGGCTCTGTTATGCAGAAAGCACACCCAAAAGCAGTTTCATTTAAACGATTCATTAAGGGGAGATTTGACATGAAACACCGCTATTCAGTCTTGTTTTTGATTGTGACCGCCTTTTTTATCGCATCGAGCCATCCGGTAAAAGCTGCGCCGCAGGCCAAGGAGCCGGATGCAACGGGATGTTCCGACCATCCGCTTTTTACCCGCATGTCGAACATGCGTCTTGTGTGGTGCAAGACGGTCGCATTCGACAGCTTTAAATTCAAGACCGGCAAGGGGACCGAAGCCGTCGTTGAGGGGAAGCGATACGATATCAAATATCAGACCCTTGCCGGATATGAATATCCAGGCGCGCTTTCCATCCTCCGCAATCACCAGCAGGCCATCACCAATATCGGTGGTACTGTCTTGTTTGAAGATCCGCGCTATACCTGGCTGAAGGTTGCCAAGGACGGTAAGGAGTTCTGGGCGCAGGTCGATACGGCCTGGGGCAAGGGGTATATGCTCACGATCATCGAGAAGCAGGCCATGGTCCAGGAAGTGGTATCCAGTGCGGAACTCTTCCGCTCCGGACTGAACACCAGCGGCCATGTGGAGGTTCCGGGCATATTCTTTGATACCGGCAAGTCGGTGCTGAAGCCGGAATCAGAGGCCGCCGTTGCTGAAATCGCCAAGCTGCTCAAGTCCGATCCAGTTCTCAACGTGTATGTGGTGGGGCATACCGACAATGTTGCTGCGCTCGATTTGAACATGAGACTGTCCCGGGCGCGTGCCGAGGCGGTGGTGCAGGCGCTGGAGGCAAAACACGGCATTGCCGCGGGCCGTTTGAGCGGTCAGGGAGTCGGACCCCTGTCGCCTGTGGCGGACAACGGCGCCGATGAGGGCCGCGCCAAGAACCGCCGGGTGGAACTGGTCAAACAATAACGAAATACGCCATAGCCTGTTCTTGCTGGATGCGCGGATGTCATCCCAAAGGACAATCGGGAAATATTCCAGTCCATGATGAAAAATCCCGCGCATCCGTAATGTTCGGCTGGAACGCTTCTCGCTTGACATGACTTTTTATAGTATATATAGTTGTACATATATAAATACATAGAGTGTGAAAATGCAAGTCGATACCGAGCGAATGATTCCCATAGCCAGGTTGCAAAAAGAGCTTACCGGAAAGCTGAGGGAATTAACCAATACTGAAGAACCTCTTTTTGTTATGCGCAATAATACCCTGGCGGCCGTGATTATTTCTCCTGCTGAGTATGAACTTCTCAAAGATGCAGAAGGCGTGTTGGAGCATCTCGAAATTGCGGAGATGATCGGGCAACGGCTTAAGAACCCCGATCGTTCCCCGAATATCCCCTGGGATCAGGTAAAAGCGGAACGTGGCCTTCAAAGTTGAACTGCATCCCGAAGCAGTCAAGGACTTCGACGCCCTTGATGGTTCCATCCAGAAGGAAATCGTCAAAAAGATCGATGCCCTTTCGAATAATCCTTTTCTCGGCAAACCGCTCGGGAACAAATTCGGCATGGACTTTACGGGATTTTTCAAGCTTTATGCAGCCAGGAAGAAATATCGCATCGTGTACCGATTTTTAAAGGGCCGCCTGGAAGTGGTTGAAATCATCGGTATAGGGAAAAGGGAGAAAGAAGCGGTTTATAAATTAATCTTCAGACGTCTTCCGGATTTGAACCCTACCTTGTAATTTTGCCGAACATAACCGCTTGAAAAGTGCAGATTTCCAGATTGCGAATGTCCTTCGAAAGGAGGCATACATGTTTGAAAGCATGAAAGACATTTTAAAACGAATCGCCCTTGGAGAAGACTCTGTTCTTGAATTGAAAACCGTCGAAATCAAAGGGGATAAAATCACCGGCCCCCACCGAAACAGCATGGCGGATGTACTGGCCGCCATGGCCAATACCCATACCGGCATCGTTCTGCTTGGCGTGGATGATCAATCAAAAGCCATTCACGGCATCCCGAAGGACAAGCTGGATAATGTCGAAACCTGGCTGCGGGGCATCTGCAATGACTTGATTGAACCGCCGCTGGATTGCGTCATTCGTAAAATGATCATCACGGATGAAGCAGGCAGCGATAAAATGATCGTTCGCATCGATGTTCCCAGAAGCTTATTTGTGCATCAAAGCCCCGGCGGCTATTTCCGCCGTATCGGCAGTTCCAAAAGGCAGATGAAGCCGGATGTGCTGGCGAGGCTGTTTCAACAGCGCAGCCAAACGCGATTAATCCGTTTTGACGAGCAAACAGTACCGAATGCAAAGCTTGAAGACCTGAATCCGAAATTGTGGCAACGGTTCAAAACGGTTATTTCACCGGCAAACGATCAAGTGTTTCTGGAAAAGATGCGGTTGATTGCACCGGACGAAAATGATGTGTTACATCCCACAGTCAGTGGCGTGTTGATGGCCTGTGATACGCCTGAAATTTTCATGGCCGGAGCATTCATTCAGGCGGTCTGCTATCGCGGTACCGAAAGAAATGCGGCCTATCAACTGGATGCAAAGGATATTACCGGTCCTTTGGATGTTCAGATAGGGGAAGCCTGTAAATTCGTTGAACGCAATATGCGTGTTTATGCCATCAAGGCCCCCAACCGGATTGAAACCCCGCAGTTTTCCATGAACGCCGTATTTGAAGCAGTCGTCAATGCAGCAGCGCATCGGGACTACTCCATTTATGGATCAAAGGTCCGTTTGCATCTTTTCTCGGACAAGCTGGAAATATTCTCACCGGGTACCATCCCCAACACCATGACGATTGACAGCCTGTCGGAACGGCAATCTGCGCGGAATGAACTGCTCAGCTCGCTTCTGGCCCGCTGTCCGATGAATGTCGATGCCATCGGGAGCCGGCGCAGTTTCATCATGGATAAACGCGGCGAAGGCGTGCCGACTATCATAACCGAAAGCATGGACCTGTCCGGGCGAAAACCGCAATACATCCTGCTGGATGATGCCGAACTGAAACTGACCATTTATGCCGCAAAGTCGCCCCGCGGAGAAGATCCATAATTCAGCCGATCGCGTCGATTCTTAAGCCATCAGGTTCGCGAATTTCTTTTGATTTATGATCTCATTCGTATATGGAAGTGATCATATGCCCTCCTTTGAGGGCTGGGATCAATGGCCTTTATGCAGCCAGGAAGAAATATCGCATCATGTATGTGAGGGTGAGGGATGGGTAGCGTCTCTTGTGAATATTTGTCGTTACGGATATGCAGGTTTGAAACAGCACGTTCCAGCATGCACGATCATTGGATAGGCAGCCTTCCATGAGAGGGAGAATGTTGTCAGTGATTTTTCCAATGGCCATTTACACAACCGTTTGACGCCGATATCCGCTGTAGCGATTCAGGTTCCCGGTTATCCGGGGAAGGGCAATTCTTGCATTCATGGACGCTACGGGCGCATTTAATGCGCGGATGAAGGTCATCCCCTGATCATTGCATCTTGCATTTCCGGAATGTTCCTTTTCAAAAACAGTTCCGGCGTGGAGATTTCGGTCAAAGTGAAACTGGTTGAGGTAAAAGGCAAACAGCTTTTTGTTCGAGGTGGAAGCCTTTGATGAGGCGGGGATCGTCCGCAAGGGAACCCATGAGCGCTTTGTGATCCATGCTGAAAATTCAACCAGAAACTCCAGCAAAAAATCCATTCCATGAAGGGATGAAGAGAAGAGGGGGCGGATCCGCTCACGCCATGACAAGGGAGCAGACATGACATCTTATATCGGCGCCGTGGATCAGGGGACGACCAGCACGCGGTTCAGCATATTTGACAAAGCCGGCCGGATCGTTGCTTGGGATCAGAAAGAACATGCTCAGATTTATCCCAGACCGGGCTGGGTCGAGCATGATCCGGAAGAAATCTGGCGGAACATGCAGGATGTGATCAAAGGCGCGCTGGCAAAAGCCGGGATCAACGCAAGGCTCATTGCGGCCATCGGCATTGCCAATCAGCGGGAAACCACGGTGGTTTGGGATAAGCGTACGGGAAAACCTTTCTGCAACGCCATTGTCTGGCAATGCGGCCGAACCCGTGAAATCTGCCGGAAACTGATCGCGGACGGGGGACTGGACCGGTTCAGGGAGAAAACCGGGCTTCCCGTGGCCACTTATTTCTCCGGGCCAAAAATCGCATGGATTCTGGATACGGTCTCGGAAGCCCGAAAGGCGGCGCTTGAAGGAAATGCGCTGTTTGGAACCATGGATTCCTGGATGATCTGGTGGCTTACCGGCGGCCCGAACGGGGGCGCTCACGTGACCGACGTCACCAATGCCAGCCGCACCCTGCTGATGGACCTGAAAACACTGAACTGGGATCCCGAAATGCTGGCGGTTTTGAATATTCCGCGCCGGATGCTTCCGGAAATCGTCCCTTCCAGCGATGAAAATTACTGGGGCCTTACCGATCCTGCGGGACCGCTGGCCGCGGCTGTTCCGGTCTGCGCGGCATTGGGGGATCAGCAGGCCGCCCTGGTGGGGCAAACCTGCTTTGCGCCCGGAGATGCCAAAAACACCTATGGCACCGGTGCATTTTTGCTGATGAATACCGGTGAGATGCCCGTCGCATCCCGTCATGGACTCATTACCACGGTGGCGTATCAAATAGGCCGTGAAAAGCCGTGTTATTGTCTTGAAGGATCCATTTCCGTGTCCGGCGCCCTGGTGCAGTGGATGCGGGACAACCTGGGTCTGATTGCCGCCGCTTCCGAGATCGAGGATCTTGCGGGCACGGTTGAAGATTGCGGCGGTGTTTATTTTGTTCCGGCGTTTTCCGGACTTTTTGCGCCGTACTGGCGGTCCGATGCCCGCGGCGTCATCGCCGGCCTGACCCAATACGCCCATAAGGGACATCTGGCAAGAGCCGTGCTGGAGGCGGCCGCTTACCAGGTGCGGGATATCGCCTGCGCCATGGAAAAGGATTCCGGCGTGAAGCTCACCCGGCTCAAGGTGGATGGCGGTATGACGGCCAATTCGCTATTGATGCAGATTCAGGCAGATATCCTGGATGTTCCGGTGATCCGGCCGGCGGTGACCGAAACCACGGTCCTGGGGGCCGCCTATGCCGCGGGTCTTGCGGCCGACTTCTGGGCCGGAAAGGATGAAATTCGCCGTTACTGGAGAATTGACCGGGTCTGGAATTCAAAAATGGCGGAAAGCAGGCGGGAAGCCGGATACCTTCAATGGAAGAAGGCGATCCGTCGGACTCTGGACTGGGTGGAATAGGAAAGGGTATAAAGTCAAGCGCCGATATCCGGAAAAACGATTTTTTTCGGCGCTTCCTTCTGATATCAGCGTCCCACGGCGCGATCCAGTTCGGCCAGTTGCTGATGGTATTGGTAGTAGGCCAGAACCAGGTTGCTCTTGGCCTGGGTAAGCGCCAGTTGTGCATCACTGTATTCGATGGCGTTTCCAACGCCGTTTTTGTATCGGCCATCGGCCAGGTCCAGGTTTTCCTGAGACTGCACCACGCCCAGCTCCGATGTCGTGACGGCTTCAATGGCGGCGTTCAGCCCCAGGTAAGCCGTGGAAACATCGTTAAGGACCTGCAGCTCAATTTGTCTGCGGCCGGCTTCCAGTTTATCGATCTGGGCCCGGGACTCCGCGATTCTTCCCTGCGTATTGAACCCCGTAAAAATCGGCCAGGAGAAATTGACTCCCAGTTGCCAGAAGTCTTCAAGGGGGGATTCGCTGTTGAACATGTCGTTTCCCCAACCTCCGGCGGCATTTGCGGTAATCTTTGGCCAATAGCCTGACTGAGAGGATTTGAGCAGGGCCTGGGCGGCCTTGATCTGATCCTTGACCCGGGCCAATTCCGGCCTGCGGCTGTTGGCTTCGTGAATCAGCGTTTCAACAGGCATGGGCTCCGCCGAAGGCGGCGTCGGAACATCGGCCAGTTCGTATTTGCCTTCAACCGGAGGTCCCCCGAGCAAGGATTCCAAATCCAGTCTGGATGACTGATATGCAAAATCTGCGCGGATCTTGTTCAAGCGGCTGTTGGCATACTCTGTTTCGCCCTTGGTCACGTCGATTTTGGGCCGGATGCCTGCCTGATAAAACGCCCTGGCCTGATTGAGATGTTCTTCCTGAATCCGGACGGATTCCTGGTTGACTTTTACCAGGTTTTGTCTCTTCAGTACTTCAAAATAGCTTTTTTTGACATCCCGGACCGTATCGGAAATGGTTACGGAAACCCCTTTCTGACTGGCCGAAAGGGAGAATTTATTTTGCTCCACAATTCCATCTGTCTGACCGAAGTCATACACGTACTGGGATAAGGAAAGTCCAAATTGGTAGTTATCGTATTGACCGCGATAGTCTTGCCCGTTAATCGGGTTGAATGTCCATTGGTTCAATCGAGTATAACTTGAATTTGCGGATAACTGGGGCAGATAGGCGGATGTGGCTTGCGTTACCCGTGCCCGGGATGCGACAACTTCCTGCTGCGAAATGGTAATCCCGGGATTTCGGATTATGGCGGTTTCAACGATCTGATCCAGCGTCAAAATGTTCTCCTGCGCTGAAGCCGAGGAGACAGAAGGTCCCATCAGCATGAGAAACATCAGGGCATAGGCCGCACGAACGGGCCGGACAATCATTGGGCGCATCCTCCTTTAACAGGCAGGGTATGAA
>JBBIPX010000115.1:7707-11773 GCA_037442625.1 Desulfobacteraceae bacterium | reverse complement strand
AACTTTTTACGAAGCCGTCTTAAAATTCGACTTTTTACGATTTCAAGAATATTGACGACTTCGCAAAAAGTCCGGATGCTGCGTTGCGCTGCATCCTTCGTCATTGCGGCGTTGAATCCGAATATGATTCAGCGGGCGATGCATCCCCCTTTGGGTCTTATAATGGTTCCAGAATCAGTCCGGAAGGCAGATCCTCGCCGAAAAGGGTTCCGGCTTCCTGTCTTTTGTAGGGCGCCACTTCCTGCAGTACCCGGAGCTGATCCTCCTGAAACCCCTGCGCGGAAAGCCATTCATGAACCCGCCCGACCACTTCGGGATCCAAATCCCTGGCGCGGTCGCCGGTTTTCCGCGAGAGCTGCAGCAGCGCCTGTCCGATCGGCGCCGGATGCATCCGGGGTTCCGTCGCCGGATTTTCAATCATCAGGGTTTCAATCCAGTCGCGGATTTCCGCCGGCGGAATCACCCGGTCCGCGGGGCCATACAGCAGCTCCCTTGCGCCGATACGGGAGATCGCCCAGGAATGCCGGGGCGGTGCCTTTGTTGACCGAAGGCCGGACAGCAGCAGGCGGCCCAGCCGGACCTTGTCCTTGACGGCCAGGCGTTCCATGGCGGCGGCCGCCGTCAGCATCTCCAGATATTCCTGGGGGGCAATCCGCTGCTTGCCGGCCTTTGCAGCAAACAGAACCGGCGTCAGATCCTGAAAGAACTGGCGCTGGTGCCCGGCGCTCAGACCGCCGGAGATCCGGCGCCAGAATATCCACCAGTCGGAGCGCACCTGGCTGTGCCGGTCATGAACCGGGCCCGGCTTGTAAATCTTCCAGACCGCCTTGATGCGGTGACCGTCAAATCCGTCCCCGAACCCGGGCCGCAGGCAAAAGCCCAGCAGGTTGAGCCACCGGCTTTCAAAATCCGGGGCGGCCATCCGGGTCTGAATGAGGGACAGCAGGACGTCCGCAATGCCGCGGATCACAGATAGGGGCCATTTTTCCCTTGGCCGGTCGATGGTCCGGGAAATGTCCTTGACCAGCGACTCCAGATAGGGTCCTGGCGCGGGTTGAAGAAATGCCGTGCGAAGGATATCGTGAACGGTTTCCACCTGCGATGCCTCAAAAACCTCTGAATCGCCGATGTCCGGCTCCGCACCGGCTTCCCGGATTTGAAACTGCAGCTTCCAGCGGTGGTCGCTGATCCGGGAATGGCACCACAGGGCCAGGGTTCCGATTTCCGTATAAGCGGCTTCGATGGCCACCGGAATGCGGGTTTGTTCCCCTTTTTTCCCGTACTGAACGATGGTCTGGATCGACGGCAGGCGGGTGAGGGAATCGTCCACGGGCACCAGGGCGCCGCACCGGTCGCCGGAGCGGAAACTCGAGCTGTACAGGTCAAAGGTGACCGGCTGATTGGTGCGGACCTGAAAATCCCGGCAGTCCAGCTTGATCCGGCTGCCTTCGTCCAGTCCCCGCTCCACCAGACAGATGGCCTGACGGCTGTCCGCGCCGGTGGTTTCACCGGCCGTTTCGCCGGCACCGGTCGAAACGCCGATATAATAGGAGCGGGCGCTGCCGCTGCCGACCCGGACCCCGCGCCCCGTCTTGACGAGTCCGTAATAGGCGGCCCCGAGGGCCACGGCCAGATCCGGGTCCGGATTTTCCAGGACCCGTGGCAGCGCGGCGTCATCCTGATGAAACCAGCGGCGGATGGCCTGCCGGATGCGCTCCTGAATGACCGGCGGCTTGAGGGCGCCGCCGTTAAAAAGGATGCAGTCCGGGGCGCGGAATTCCTTTTCCGGCAGCCGGGAGGCTTCGGCCCGGTGCTGGTCCAGAAACCACCCCAGATGGCGGGTGATGGCCGGTTCCTGTTCGTAGGGCAGCCCGAACTCCGTGATGCCTTTTCGGGAAGCGCGGCGGTCCGGTTTCGGATCGGCATCCAGAAGGGGGAAAAACCCGTCCATGAGGGTTTTCTCGACGCCGGCCAGATCCAGGTCCGCGGAAAGGGTTCCGCGGATCAATTGGCTGCCTTCGCCCATGATCGTGATCTTCCGGGATGCGGCTTTTCCGTCCAGCAGCAGCTCCTTTGCCTGCCGGCACTGATGGCAGAGGGTTTTCCACCGGTCTCCGGTCAGCATGGCCGGCTTTCCCAGACGCTGCTCGATGCTTCGCGCAAGGGCCAGATCCATGTTGTCTCCGCCCAGAATCAGATGATCGCCCACGGCGATGCGCTCAAACCGGGGGCTGCCCCCTTCGGCCGCCTTCAGGGAAATCAGGGTGAAGTCGGTGGTGCCGCCGCCGACGTCACAGACCAGGATCAGTTCATCGGGGGAAACAAACCGGCCCCAGATGGATTCAAAGCGATTCAGCCAACTGTAAAAGGCGGCCAGCGGCTCTTCCAGCAATATGACCGAATTCAGGCCGGCCATGGCTGCGGCCTCTACGGTCAGCTCCCTGGCCACTTCATCAAAGGAGGCCGGAACCGTCAGAATGATAAGCTGATGCTCCAGATACTGGTCCGCGTCCTCTCCGCGAAAGCTGTTCCAGGCGGATTTGATGTGAGCCAGGTAGGCGGCCGTTGCCTGAACCGGGGAGATGCCGGCGATCTCGTCTCCGGCCCCCCAGGGAAGGATGCGGGCCTTTCTGTCCACATGCGGGTGGCAGAGCCAGCTCTTTGCCGAAGACACCATCCGGGAGGGGATTTTTGCGCCGTGATCCCTGGCGAATGCGCCGACGAACCGGGTCCGGTCCGAAGCTGCCCGCGGAACGGGCCACGGCATCCGGATCGCTTCCTCGGAAAGATCGTACGCTCCCGGCAGATAAAGAAAAGACGGCAGCACCGACAGGCGGGAAACTTCCCCGGCGCCGGTCAATTGCGGAATTTTGAACAGCCGGATAGCGGTCCCCGCCGCCTTTCCATCCAGAAGATCCGCATATGCCACGGCGCAATTGGTGGTTCCAAGATCAATTCCGACAACAAATCGTTTATCCGTGGGCTCCAGCATATTCACCTCAACTTGCGGTCCGGGGCGCTAGGCGCGTCACGTTTTCCTCGGAGATGGCCGGCGGCCGGAGCTGCACCAGGAGCATGCCGGCCAGCATGAGCATGCAGCCGATCAAGGCGCGTAGGGACAGCCCTTCGCCCAGGAGTATCCAGCCGGCAACGGCGGCAAAAACCGTTTCAAGGCTCAAAATAACGGCTGCGTGCGCGGGTGGGGCATCTTTCTGGGCAACCACCTGCAGGGTATAGGCAACGCCGACGGACATCAGGCCGCCGTAAAGGATCGGCAGGATGCCGTCCCGAATGCCGGAGATCGATATGGGCTCCGCTGCGGCCGCCGATGTCAGGCTCAGGACGGCGCAGACAAAAAACTGGGCGCAGGCCAGTCTGATGGTATCCATTTTCGGGGACAGCCATCCCAGGATCAGCACATGGCATGCCCAGAAAAAGGCGCCGGCCAGAACCCAGAGATCGCCGGGCGAAATGGTCAGGGTTTCCGTGACGCTCAGCAGATACATGCCGAAAGTCGCCAGAATTGAACCCGCCCAGCCGCTCCGGTTCAGGCGCTGTTGGCCCAGGCGCCGGCCCAGAAACAGCCCGAGAACGGGAACCAGGATGACATACAGGCCGGTGATGAATCCGCCTTTGCCGGCCGTGGTATAAACCATGCCGATCTGCTGAAGGCTGGCGCCGCAGAACAGCACGGCGCCGAGAAGAAGTCCTTTTTTCAGGAAATCGGATGAAAAAAACAGCGGACCTTTGGATTGGGCGCCGTACCGGCGGCTGCGATACAGGATGAGCGGAATCAGCGCGCAGCCGCCCAGCGCAAAGCGGATGCCGTTGAAGGTAAACGGCCCCATATGGCGCATTCCGGATCGCTGGGCCACAAAGGCGCAGCCCCAGATCACCGCGGTCAGCAAAAGGAGCCAGTCGGCCCGTAGAACGTGTCTGTTCATTGATAAATCCTTAAATGACAGATGACGGATGACAGATGACAGAAGACAGAAGACGGTCATCCGCTCTCTGCTTTCCGTCCTCTGCCCGCTGCTTTTCGTCATCCGCCCGCTGTTTTCAAAAG
>JBBIPX010000115.1:5399-7607 GCA_037442625.1 Desulfobacteraceae bacterium | reverse complement strand
CTGCTTTCCGTCCTCTGCCCGCTGCTTTTCGTCATCCGCCCGCTGTTTTCAAAAGCCGGTGCTCCACTTTTCGGAAAATATAAAGCACCCCGTAGACCAGAATCAGGTAGAACAGGGCCGCGGTGATGTACAGCTCGTAAAAGGCAAAGCTGCGGGATGCAATCATGCGGGCGACCCCCGTAATGTCCATGATGGTGATGATGGAGACCAGGGAAGTTGCCTGAAGCAGGAAGACCACTTCGTTGGTATAGGCCGGCCAGGCCAGCCGGAACGCCTTGGGCAGGATGATCCGGCGGTGGAGCAGGAATCCGGACATGCCGCAGGCCCTGGCGGCTTCGATCTCGCCGAAGGCAATGGCCTCGATGCCGCCCCTTAGAATTTCGGACGTATAGGCTGCGGTATTGAGTGTTAAAGTCAGCACCGCACAAAACCAGGCTTCCCGGAAAAACGGCCACAGGCCGGTTCGGGTCAGAAATTCCTGAAACTGTCCGCTCCCGTAATAAATCAGAAATATCTGAACCAGAAGGGGTGTGCCGCGAAAATAAAAATTGAATCCGTAAACCGGCATCCGCAGAAAGGGGCTGCGGTGGGTCCGCATCACGGAAAGCGGAATTGCCAGGCACAGCCCGACGGCAGTGCTTGCCGCCGTCAATTCGACGGTGATCACGGCGCCGTGGATGAGCCGGGGAATGCTGTCCTGAATGATGGATACGTCCATAGGATGCTTATGCCCTTCGAATCCCCCGGTTTGCCCACGTTTCGGCCCGCTGCTGAAAGCCAAGGGACACGATGGTCAGGAGCAGATAAATCAGGGAAGCCGCAAAATAACAGGTAAAGGGAAGGTGCGTTGCCCGGGCCGCGATATCGGCGTTACGCATCAGCTCCGGAAGCTGGATCACCGAAACCAGCGCGGTTGCCTTGATCAGAACCATCCAGACGTTTCCCAGACCCGGAAGCGCAAACCGCCACATCTGCGGCAGCAGAATCCTGCGGAAAAGCAGTGCCCGGTTCATTCCCGCGGCCTTTGCCGCCTCGATCTGCCCTCGGGATACCGCCAGATAGCTTCCCCGGAAAACTTCCGTTGAAAAGGCGCCGTAAATGAATCCGATGGTGGCGATGCCGGCGATAAAGGGATTAAAATCGATATTCACATCCAGGATATCCTGAATCAGCGTGGGAACGCCGTAATACACCAGAAGTATCATCACCAGCTCCGGAACACCCCGAATTACGGTGGTATATGCTCCGGCGGCAAAGCGGGCGATCCGTGATCCGGACAGTTTCCCCCAGGCCCCGGCAAGGCCCAGCAAAATGGCGATGCCCATTGAAGAAACGCCGACCAGCACCGTCAGTTGAACGCCTCCCCACAGCAGCCATCCATAGCCCATCATGTCAAACATGCGTTTCTCTTATTTGCCGTAGACGTCGAAATCAAAGTACTTGGCGTTGATTTTCCGATAAACGCCGTTTGCGCGAATGGCGTCAATTGCCTTGTTCAGCTTCAGGCGCAGCTCATTGTCTTCCTTTCGGATTGCAATGCCGACGCCTTCGCCGAACCATTTCTTATCCACATAACCGGGGCCCACAAACTCGAATCCCTTTCCGGCATCCGTATTGATGAAACTGCCAAGAAGCATGGCGGCATCGGCAATCACCAGGTCCAGGCGGCCGGCGACCAGATCCATGTCGGCTTCATCCTGGGTGGCATAGGCCTTGATCGTCACGGTGTCCCCGAACATGTCGCGGACAAAATTTTCATGGATGGTCGCCCGCTGCACGCCGACGGTTTTTCCTTTCAATCCTTCCTTGGAAATGGTGATGCCGGCGCCTTTTTTGGCCACAAACCGGGCGGGGGTCTGATAATATTTGTTGGTAAAGTCGACTTTTTGTTTGCGTTCATCCGTGATGGACATGGAGGCCACAATCGCGTCGAATTTTTTGGCCAGAAGTCCGGGAATCAGGCCGTCCCAATCCTGAAGTTTGAACTCGCATTCCATGCCCGTTTCCTTGCAAAGGGCCTTGGCGATGTCGATATCGAATCCCTGCACCTGTCCGTTTTTGTCCACCAGGTTAAACGGTGGATAAGCGCCTTCCGTACCGATGCGAAGCTTCTTTTTCGCATCCGCCGCAAAAACATTTCCCGCCCAGCAAACCGCCAGAACCGCACCCAGAATCACGACGCCCCATTTTTTCATAATTTACCTCTTT
>JBBIPX010000115.1:0-5299 GCA_037442625.1 Desulfobacteraceae bacterium | reverse complement strand
CAGCCGTTGTGAAGAAACATCACGCGGCTGGACACATGCCGTGCAAAATCCATTTCATGAGTGGCAATCAACATGGTGCGGCCTTCCTCGGCCAACTGCTGCATGACGCGGAGCACTTCTCCCACAAGTTCCGGGTCCAGGGCCGAAGTGGGCTCGTCCACCAGCAGGGCGGCCGGCTCCATGGCCAGTGCGCGGGCGATGGCTGCGCGCTGCTGCTGGCCGCCGGAGAGCTGGGACGGGAAATACCCGGCCTTGTCGTCGATGCCGACTTTTTTTAATAGCGCCATGGCAAGGTCGGCAGCCTCCTTTCTGGGCCGTTTCAGCACATGGACCGGCGCCTCGATGACATTTTCCAGAATGGTCATATGGGTCCAGAGATTGAAATGCTGAAAAACCATTCCCAGCCGGCTGCGGATGCGGTCCACCTGTCCGGGATCCTCCGGAACGGTCTGTTTGCGCCGGTTTTTCTTCATCCGGATCAGTTCGCCGGCAATAAGCACATTTCCCGAATCCGGCGTTTCCAGAAGATTGATGCACCGAAGCAGGGTGCTTTTCCCCGAACCGCTGGAGCCGATCAAGGCAATGACGTCGCCTTCATCGGCCGACAGGGAAACGCCTTTCAGCACCTGAAGCGCGCCGAAACGCTTGTGAATATCCTCAACAACAATGGCTTTGGGTGAAGCCGGGTTTATCAATGCCGCCTCCTCAAAGGACTTCTTTCAATACGGTTTCAAAAATATCCAGGGCGACTTCCGTGTCCTCGGACGAAATGATCAGCGGCGGGCAGAAGCGGATCACGCTCTCCCCGCAACTGAGCAGCAGCAGCCCTTTTTTGAAGCATTCCTGAAGGAGCCTGTCCCGGAGCGCCTTGTCCGGCGTCTTGGTTTTGCGATCACCGACCAGCTCCGCAGCCTGCATCAGCCCCAGTCCGCGAACGTCCCCCAGGCATTCGTAATTCTGCTGAAGGCGGTTCAGGCCGTCGCGGAGGGTTTGCCCCTGAACCGCCGCATTTTGGATCAGGCCGGATTGGATCACGCGGATCGAAGCCAGGGCCGCGGCGCAGGAAACCGGGTTTCCGCCGAAAGTGGACCCGTGGGCGCCCCGGGTCCAGTCCATCACCTCCGCGCGCGTAACAAGCGCGCTGAGGGGCATTCCCGAGGCAATGCCCTTGGCCAGCGTCAGGATGTCCGGAACAACGCCGAAATGTTCGATGGCGAAAAATTTGCCGGTTCTGCCCATGCCGGACTGGATCTCGTCCATCATGTAAAGAATGCCGTATTTATCGGCGAGGGCCTTGAGGCGCTTGTGGTAGCCCATGGGGGGGACAACGTATCCCCCTTCGCCCTGAATCGGTTCGATCACGATCACCGCGACCTCTTCGGCCGGAATGAATGTCCGGAATATGTAATCTTCAATAAATCGCACGCATTCAAAATCACAGTCGGGATGCGTCATGCGGAACGGGCAGCGGTAGCAATTGGCATAAGGAACATGGGTGATTCCCGGAACTAATGTGCTGAATCCTTTGCGCTGCACGGCTTTGGATGCGCTCAGCGACAGGGCGCCCATGGTCCGGCCGTGAAAGGCTCCCAGAAAGGCGATGGCCTTGTCCCGCCCGCTGTGCCATCTGGCCAGCTTGAATCCGGCTTCGACCGCCTCCGCTCCGGAATTCGCCAGAAGAACCCGCTTTTGAAAATCGCCCGGTGTGATGGCCGCAAGGGTTTCCGCTAGCTCGATCATGGGCGGGTGATAAAAATCCGAGCCGCACATATGGATGAGCTCCGCCACCTGGGCCTGAGCCGCGGCAACCACATCCGGATGGCAGTGACCGGTGTTGCAGACGGCGATCCCCGAAGTAAAATCCAGGTACTTATTCCCGTCGACATCCTCGATCCATTGCCCCCTGCCTTTAACCGCAACCAGCGGGTATTCTCTGGAAAGGGACAGGGACAGCAGCTTTGAGTCCCTTGAAATCCAGCTCAAGGCCTTGGGGCCGGGAATGGGCGTGATTTGCTCGGGTCTTTTCATGGGCAGCCTTTCTTGAAAAAATGTCATTCATCGGACATATCTTGATTAGATGCCATTCTTTTTACCGCGAGTCAATCGAATATGTCGCAGTTCGGGTTTGATATTTTACGGAATCTGGATTAAATGTTTCACCGGCAATGAAAAGGATACCCTCTCCCTCTTTTCCAAAGGGGGGATAATCTTCATGGTAAAGGGCGGGTCTGCCATGTGTTCAGGCGTCATATGGTTTTAAAGGGATATGCATTTATTGCGGCTGCGGCCGTGCTGTGGGGAATGATCGGCCCGTTTTCAAAGCTGGCATTCCAGGAAGGGGTTTCGCCCATGGAAGTGGCTTTCTGGAGGGCGCTTCTGGCCTGGGTTTTTTTTGGCGCCCATGCGCTGATCCGGCGTGAAATAAGGCTTTTCCCAAAAGACATTCCGTTTATTCTGGTCTTCGGCGTGTGCGGCGTTTCACTGTTTTATTTTTTTTATCAGATGGCCGTTAAAAGCGGCGGAGCGGCGCTGGCCGCCGTACTGCTGTACACGGCGCCGGCCTGGGTCATTGTCCTGTCACGGGTATTTTTAAAGGAATCCATCACTCCGGCCAAAATAATGGCCGTGGTCCTGACGCTCATCGGTATCTCTGCCATTTCGACCGGCAAGGGCATCGGCGATGGCGGCAGTCCGGCCGGCGTTTCCGCGATCGCCTTTGGACTGGGATCCGGTTTTTGCTATTCCCTGTATTACATTTTCGGGAAATACTTTTCCGGACGGTACAGTTCGTATAATCTTTTTCTGTATGTATTGCCCGTCGGGGCGGCAGGTCTGCTTCCCTGGGTGACGTTCGCCCCGAAAACGCCGATTGCCTGGCTGGCGCTGATGTCCCTTGTGGTTATCAGTACATACGGCGCCAATTCATGTTATTACAGCGGCCTGAAATATCTCGAGGCCGGCCGGGCCGCGATCACCGCAACCCTGGAACCCGTTGTGGCCGCGGTGATCGCGTATTTCTGGTGGGGCGAAGTTTTTACCGCGCAAAGTTACGTGGGCAGCGCCGTCATCCTGTCCGCCGTGGTCCTGATGATCCGCACCGGAAGTGAAAAACAGTGACGGCTTCGTAAAAAGTTCGGATGCTGCGTTGCGCTGCATCCTTCGTCATTGCAGCGTACCATAAGTACGCTTCATTCCTCAGGATTTGCGCGCCTTGCCTGCGAACTTTTTACGAAGCCGTCTTAAATTTCGACTTTTTTATGATATCATCAATTTTGTCAACCCATCGAATCTCAATGCATTTTTATTCTTTGTACCTTTGTGCCGATTAACCGGATAGCTATTTCTTTTTTTCCTTCTGCTTCAGCCATTCCGCCATCTCGGCCACCCGGGCCGACAGGGGAAAGCGGCCTTCCGCGTAAACGCCGTAGTCCCCGCCGCCGGCCATGGCCGATGCGAACCGGGAGTTGTTGGCGTCAAAAAGCCAGGTTGCCGCCCATATCTTTTCAATGGACTCATCAAATGGATTGGCCCCGCGATCAAGGCCCGAGGCATGGCCTTTTTTCCAGATATCCCGCATGATGTCGGTTGCGGTTCGCGTGGCGGCGTTTGTCGTCTGGATGGTATTCTCCAGGCGCTGCCAGTGACCCTTCACCCAGGATGTGCTGTGGCAGGAAAGGCAAACGGCCTGAAGGGTCTTCTGGCGGCTGCCGAATTCCGCATCACCGATCAGGTATTGCGAGGCGGGCGTGCCGTCAAAATCAGTCGGAAGCCCCAGTCCGGCGCTGTTCCGGATGGGAGTGGTGTCGGGGTTTTTCGGTTGCCGGTGCGCGTAGATGAGGCCGAAGATCCGGGTCGAGAGCCTGTCGTTCATCTGGTGGGTCCGCTGGACGATCACATCCCCGTCCGTATTGGTCAGCAGGCTGATGTGGCAGGCGGCGCAGGTCGGGGCCGTGAAATCCTTGCCCACGGTCCAGGGGGTCGCCTGAAAATTCCAGGAAGTCTGCCGGGATGCTGCGATCGTGCCGTGCTTGCTGGTTTCATAGACCTTGAATGCGGGGACATCCGGTCCGGAATGACATTCCTTGCAGGTATAGGGTTTTCGGGCGGTCTCCATTGAAAAAGCGTGCCGGTTGTGGCAGGACGTGCAGGCCCCCTTGCTGCCGTCCGGGTTGATGCGGCCGACGCCCTGATTGGGCCATCCGTCGATGACGGGAAATTCCAGTTCGCCGGCGTCGGTGTCGCGTTTTTCAAAACCCGTAACGGTGAGCCGGGTGCCATGGCAATAAAAACAGGTTTCGGCATTCGTCAGGGCATCCGGAGGGGAAAAGGCGATTCTGCCCGATTTTCGGACCGGATTTCCGGTAATGCTCTGCATCAAGCTCTGGTACAGCGAGTTCTCCGCCAGGTTTTTCCAGGCATGGGCCATGATGTTTTTAGCGTACTGATCCCTTTCCTGGCTGTGGCAGGTGGCGCAGTCCTCGGGGGTGACCACCGCATGCACATCGAATCCATTGTGCGAAAACGTGTCGGCGTGGGACTTGGGGCTTTGGGTATGGCATTCGGCGCAGCCCACCGCAACCGGTCTCGTGGCGACCGGAACCGAAGTGCCGGAGACCTTGCGGCTCAGGGCCGATGCGGCCATGGCTTGTTCCGGGGTCATCAGCGCATGGCGGCTTTTTTTCCAGTCTTCCACGATGCCGGGATGGTACGTCGTATGGCAGTCCAGACACTGCTGCGTTGCGCTGCTGACGATCGGTTTGTCGTCGCAGAAGCCGGAAAATGGGATCAGGAAACCGAAAAAAGCGCAGAGTATGAGCGATCGATATTTCATGGAACCTTCTTTCAGGAAAATCGATTGTTTTCCCCCCTTGGAAAGGGGGAAAACAATGTTGGCGATGATATTCCCAATTCTCCCTTTTTGTGAGGGAGAGGCAAAGAAAGGATGGCGATTCGGCCGCTACCGGCTGAGCGCCATCAACCGGTACACCAGCATGCCGGCCAGCCATGCGACATCTTCGGGGGAGAGAATGTCGCCGATGGTCTCATCAAAGAGGATATTGGCCTCGGGGGGAAATTCCGAATCGCCTTCCCAGAGGATGAGCTGAACCGGAATGCGGGGGAAAAGACGGAATTCAAAACCGGCGTCCCCTGCGGGAATGGCCATGCCGCCGAGCTTTTCGGCAGCCAGGACAAGCCCGGCAATGTTCATGCCGAAGGTTTTTTTCAAAGGATCGATGGCGCGCTTGACAAAGGCGCTGAAATAAAATCCGGCGCCCGGAATTTCGCGATAGGCAATCCA
>JBBIPX010000114.1:0-11776 GCA_037442625.1 Desulfobacteraceae bacterium | reverse complement strand
ACCGGAGCTCTACACTGGTGGAGACCGGGCCGTTTTTTCAAAAAAAAGTGATGGCGCGCATCCTGGAAGAGTGCGCGTCCTTAAAGGCGATGGCCCCCGGTATCAACACCGGACGCCTTGTCTGGCGTCTTGCGCTTACGAGCTATCTTGTCGTGACCGTTCTGGCCGCTCACCTGATGACTTCAGGCCTGGATTCCCAGTTCCAGATTTCCCGGTTCATGATAGGAGATTCTTCCAGTCTGGATCTTTTCCACTCCTTCGGGATTATGTGAAAGGCGGAGGCTCTCGTGAAGAAATTCAAACTGTGGGGCGGTCTCTTTGCCCTGTTTTGCTCGGGAGTGCTCCTGGGGATGCTGGCGTCCTGGCGATTTGCCGAGTACAAGGCAATCGAGAATATCACCCGGGATCAGCCGGCGGCTCCCAAGTCCATTATCAGAAAACTTGACCGGGAACTGGGGTTGAGCGGTATTCAAAGAAAGGCGATAGCGGAAATTGTCTGCCGGACTCACCGGGAATTGCTGGCCTTCCGGGAACGCACCAAACCCGATCGGGAGCGGATCATCCAGCAGAGCGTCGATGCCATGAAGACCGAGCTTTCCCCCGAGCAGCAGAACAAGCTTGATGCCCTTCGCGAAAGTATCAGGGCGCGCCGGGTTCAAGACAAAATGAATCATAAAGGAGATTCGGGCGAAAAAAATCCCTGTGAATGAATATCGACAGCCTGCTCTCGACAAGCGATTTCAAGCCGGCGTGAGGCCTGAATCCAGAGATGCCCTTGCCTTGCGGCGTCCGTCTCGGCAAAGTGAAAAATCATCCGGAAAGACCTGAAAGAATTGAATAGGAAAGAAAAGGAAATAATTCGATGCAGTTGAAACTTGTCAATAATGCGGATTCTCATAAAATTCACAAAATGATTATCACCGGAACCGGGCGCGCGGGAACAACCTTCCTGGTGCAGATGCTGACCGCGCTCGGCCTGGAAACCGGGTTCAAAGATATCCATGACGGGATTTTCGAAAACTGCAATGCCGGCATGGAGTGCAACCTGACCGACGCATCCGCGCCATACATTGTCAAAAGCCCGTCCCTGTGCGATGAGCTGGCAGGAATCCTGGAATCCGGCGATTATGTTATCGACCATGCGCTTATTCCGGTTCGAAGCATAGAAGCAGCAGCCCGGAGCCGGATTCAGATATTTAGTCAGGCCAAGCCCAGGGGAGGATACCTGAGGCTGCTTCTGAAGGGATCGAAATACAAGGCCGTTCCGGGCGGCCTGGTCGGCACGGACTGTCCCGATGAACAGCAGGATATACTGGCTCGAAAACTTTGCAATCTGATACATACGATCGCCATCTATGATATACCGCACACATTTCTGGATTTTCCGCGCATCGTCAATGATAAGCAGTACCTTTACAAAAAGCTTGCCCCGATAATGGGTGGCATCGGCTATCCCGGATTTGTTGAAGCCTTTGATTCCGTTGCCAGGCCGGAACTTGCAGAATTATGATCAATCCGCAGGCTGTTGGATGGCGGCCTGTCCTTTGATGCGCCGAACGGAATCAAATGCGTCATTCTCATTGACAAATACAGACTTCATTGACATATAATATGCCATTTATACTCCGTATCAACCAAACGGGTTGTTTTTTGCACGTTGCCGGACGGCGGTCGGGAAGAAATTAAAAAAGCAATCCCGATGTGTTCCCTCAAAAGTCCGTCGCCACCCATTTAAATCACAATCAAAAGCGGGAAATTCATGACTACAGACTCAGCTCCAGAGCTCCGCGCCGCTGGCGCGCCGGAACCCGATAAGCCCAAAGGCCTGCTGCTTGCAGGGGGGGCCGTACTGTTACTGGCCCTTGTTCTATCCTTGGGGGCATATCTCTTCCTGGGGAAAACGGCTCCTGCGGCCGACCCGGTAAACAGGCCTTCCGGGGCCGGCGTACCGGTGACGGCTGCAGCGGCAAGGCTTGCGGATGTCGGTGTTTATATTTCAGGGCTTGGCTCGGTTGTTTCGCTGAACACCGTCAATGTAAAATCCCGGGTCGACGGGCAATTGATGGAGATTCACTTCCGGGAAGGCCAGAGCGTCACCCGCGGCGACCTGCTGGCCACGATCGATCCGCGGCCGTTCCAGGTTCAGTTGATCCAGGCCGAGGGGCAGATGGCGCGGGATCTGGAACTGCTGAAGAACGCACGTCTCGATAACGAGCGCTACAAACTGCTCTGGGAGCAGGACTCCATTCCCAGGCAGCAACTGGACACCCAGGAGGCGCTGGTCCGCCAGTACGCTGCGGCGGTTAAAATCGACCAGGGGCTGATCGACAGTGCGAATCTGCAACTGACCTATTGCCGGATCACCGCACCGGTCAGCGGGCGGATCGGCCTGCGCCTGGTGGATCCGGGGAACATCGTTCATGCCGCCGATACAAACGCGCTGGTGGTGATCACACAGCTTGAGCCGATCAGCGTGGTATTCCCCGTTCCCGAAGACAACCTGCCGCAGGTGCTTGGAAAGCTTAAAAGCGGCGCTGCCCTGCAGGTTGAGGCATATGATCGGGAGCAAAAGCTGAAACTGGCCACGGGAACACTGCTTACCGTGGACAACCAGATCGATCCGGCCACTGGAACGATCAAACTGAAAGCCGTCTTTCCCAACAAAAACAATGCCCTGTTCCCCAATCAGTTCGTCAATGCCAGTCTGCTGCTTGAAGTCCGGCGCGCGTCGGTTGTGGTGCCGTCCGCGGCCATTCAGCGGGGACCCGGGGGGCCTTTCGTCTACCGGGTGAACCCGGCGGCGCAAACGGTCAGGGTTCAGCCCGTAACCCTCGGCGTGATCCAGGGAGACGATGTCGCCGTTACCGCCGGCCTTTCATCCGGTGATCCGGTTGTTGTGACCGGTTCCGAAGCGCTGAGGGACGGCAGTTCGGTGGCGGTGAAGGAACAGGGCCAGAAACAGAAAAACGGGGAGAAGGCTCCGGGAAGCGGCAAATGAACCTTTCCAGAGTCTTCATTTTAAGGCCGGTCGCCACAACGCTGCTGATGGTCGCAATCATTCTGGCGGGGGCCGTCGCCTACCGCCAGTTGCCGGTTGCAGCCCTGCCGCAGGTGGATTATCCGACCATCCAGGTCCGCACCTTTTATCCGGGAGCCAGCCCCGATGTCATGGCGACATCGGTGACGGCGCCGCTGGAGCGGCAGTTCGGCCAGATGCCGGGTCTGATCCAGATGACATCGGCCAGCTCCGGCGGCAGTTCCGTCATTACGCTTCAGTTCAGTCTGGACCTGAGCCTGGATGTTGCCGAACAGGAAGTTCAGGCCGCCATCAACGCCGGGTTTACCTTCCTGCCGAAGGATCTGCCGAATCCGCCGGTTTACAGCAAGGTCAATCCGGCGGATGCGCCGATCCTGACACTGGCGTTGACTTCGGACGCGCTGCCGCTGCCGCAGGTGGAAGATCTGGCCGATACGCGATTTTCCCAGAAGATATCCCAGTTGCCGGGGGTCGGGCTTGTCAGCATCAGCGGCGGCCAGCGACCGGCCGTGCGGATTCACGTCAATCCGACCGCGCTGGCTTCCTACGGGCTGACCCTTGAGACCCTTCGCGCCGTCATCGCCGCCGCCAATGTCAATCAGGCCAAGGGCGGCTTTGACGGCCCCCGCCAGGCCTATATCATCGGCGCCAACGACCAGCTTTACACCAGCAGGGATTTCAGTCCCCTTGTCATCGCATACAAAAACGGCGCTGCCGTTCATCTCTCCGATGTGGCCGATGTGATCGACAGCGCCGAAAACCTGAATCAGGCCGCCTGGATGAATGAATCCCCGGCGGTGATTGTCAACATTCAGCGCCAGCCGGGAGCCAACGTGATCGCGGTCGTGGATCGCATCAAAAAGCTGCTGCCCCAATTGCAAAGCTCTCTGCCGGCCGCTGTCAATGTCACGGTGCTGACGGACCGGACCACGACCATCCGGGAATCGGTAAAGGACGTGCAGTTCGAGCTGATGCTGGCCGTTGTTCTGGTTGTTCTGGTCATTTTCCTGTTTCTGCGAAACCTGGCTGCAACCACGATCCCCAGCGTGGCGGTTCCCCTTTCCCTGGTCGGGACTTTCGGCGTCATGTATCTGCTGGGGTTCAGCCTGAACAACCTGACATTGATGGCGCTGACCATCTCCACGGGATTTGTGGTGGATGACGCCATCGTGATGATCGAAAATATCGCCCGTTTTGTCGAAGAAGGAGAAACGCCCCTGCAGGCGGCCCTCAAAGGCGCCCAGCAGATCGGATTCACCATCCTGTCTCTGACCGTATCGCTCATTGCCGTGCTGATCCCGCTTCTTTTCATGGGAGATGTGGTGGGCCGTCTCTTTCGCGAATTCGCCATCACCCTTGGCGTCACCATTCTCATTTCGGCCGTCGTCTCCCTGACCCTGACACCCATGATGTGCGCCAGAATTCTCAAGTTTACGCCCGAGGAGCGGCAGGGAAGATTTTATCACGCCTCTCAGCGGTTCTTTGACCGGGTCATCGCCGGATACGGCAGATCCCTTCAGTGGGTGCTGCATCACCAGCGCGCGACAATTGCGGTGGCCATCGCCACGCTGGTTCTGACGGTGGCCCTTTATATCATCGTTCCCAAGGGTTTTTTCCCGGTTCAGGACACCGGCGTCATCCAGGGCATTTCAGAGGCCCCGCAATCAATTTCCTTTGCCGCCATGGCCGAGCGGCAGCAGGCCCTTGCCCGGGTGATCCTTCAGCATCCGGCAGTGGCAAGTCTTTCTTCATTCATCGGCGTGGACGGAATCAATACGGCCTTAAACAGCGGCAGAATTCTCATCAACCTCAAACCTCTTGCAGAGCGTAATGTCAATGCCGGCGAGGTCATCCTGCAGCTTCAACCGGAACTGGCAAAGATCAGCGGGATCACGCTATTCATGCAGCCGGTTCAGGATCTCACCGTTGATGCCCGGACCAGTCGCACCCAGTTCAAGTATACGCTCGAAGACCCCAACACCGCCGAACTGATGCACTGGGCGCCCAGGGTGATCGAATCGCTGCAGGTCCTGCCGGAGCTGCGGGATGTCAGCAGCGACCAGCAGGATCAGGGACTTCGGATCGGGCTTGACATCGACCGGAATACGGCGGCCAGGCTCGGCATCACCCCGCAAGTCATCGATGATACGCTCTATGACGCCTTCGGCCAGCGGCAGATATCGACAATCTTCACGGAGCTGAACCAGTACCGCGTGGTTTTGTCCGTCAAATCCGGCTTTCAGCAGGGTCCGGCCGGCCTGTCATCCGTGTATTTGCAAAGCAGCAGCGGCGGCGGGGCCGTGCCGATCAGCGCCATCAGCCGGGTTACAGAGTCGACGGGACCGCTGGTGATCAACCGGCAGGGGCAGTTTCCGGCCGTGACCACTTCCTTCAACCTGGCGCCCGGCGTATCGCTTGGCGGCGCCGTAACGGCCGTCGAAGGGGCCTTGCAACGGATGGGGCTGCCCGCGAGCATCCAGGGCAGCTTTCAGGGAACCGCGCAGGCGTTCAAGGATTCCCTCGTTCATGAACCGCTTCTGATTCTGGCGGCCTTGATAACGGTCTACATCGTTCTCGGTGTCTTGTACGAAAGCTATATCCACCCGGTCACCATCCTCTCCACGCTGCCGTCCGCGGGAGTGGGCGCAGTGCTGTCGCTCATGGCCTTTCGCACGGAACTCGGCGTCATTGCGGTCATCGGCATTATCCTTTTGATCGGCATCGTCAAGAAAAACGGCATCATGATGGTGGATTTCGCCCTCGAAGCCGAACGCAAACTGGGCAAATCCCCGGAAGATGCGATTTTTCAGGCGTGCCTGCTGCGGTTCCGGCCCATCATGATGACAACCCTGGCGGCGCTTCTGGGGGCGCTTCCCCTGGCCCTGGGACGGGGCGTCGGCTCCGAGCTGCGTCATCCCATGGGCATTGCCATTGTGGGCGGGCTGATTATCAGCCAGATTCTGACCCTTTACACGACGCCGGTCATCTATCTGGCCTTTGACCGGTTGACGCGGCAAAGACGCAAAGATCCATCCGGATTTGCAGCGGATGAAACCGTTCCGGAGATTTTGCCGTGAACATCTCCGGAATTTTTATCCGAAGACCGGTCGCAACAACCTTGCTGACCATCGGGCTTGTCCTTTCCGGGGCGGTTTCTTTCCGTCTTCTGCCGATTTCTCCGCTGCCCCAGGTGGATTTTCCGACCATTTCGGTATCGGCGTCCCTTCCCGGCGCGGATCCGGAAACCATGTCCACCTCGGTTGCCGCCCCCCTGGAACGCCAGTTCGGCCGGATCGCCGGTGTTACGGAGATGACATCGGCCAGCTTCCGCGGCTCAACCAGCATCACCCTGCAGTTTGAACTGGACCGCAACATCGATGGGGCGGCGCGGGACGTCCAGGGTGCGATCAACGCCGCCCGGGGGTATCTGCCGTCAAACCTTCCGAGCAACCCGTCCTATCGCAAGGTGAATCCGTCGGATGCGCCCATCATGATTCTGGCGCTCACATCGGATACCCTGAGCAAGCCCCGGATGTATGATGCGGCATCCTCCATCCTTCAGCAGAAACTTTCCCAGGTCAAGGGGGTCGGCCAGGTCTTTGTCGGCGGAAGCTCGCTTCCCGCGGTCCGGGTGGATTTAAACCCCCTGGCTCTCAGCAAGTACGGCGTCAGCCTTGAAGACATGCGCGCTTTTCTGGCCGCAACCAACGCCAACCGGCCAAAGGGTGAGCTGGTCAAGGACGACAAAACATGGCAGATCCAAACCAATGACCAGCTCGGCAAGGCCGTCGAGTACCTGCCGCTGGTCGTCACCTACCGATCGGGCGCGGCGCTGCGGCTTTCGGATGTGGCCGATGTCCAGGATTCGGTGGAGGATCTGCGAACGGCGGGCATCGTCAACGGCAAGCCGGCTGTCATGCTAGTTATCTTCCGGCAGCCCGGAGCCAATATCATCGAAACCGTCGACAATGTCCGAAGCCTCCTGCCGCAACTGGCGGCCGCCCTGCCCGGGTCCATCGATCTGTCGGTGGTGCTGGACCGCACCCCGCCGATCCGCGGATCGCTCCGGGATGTGGGCTGGACCCTTGTCATGTCGGGATTTCTCGTAATCCTGGTGGTGTTCTGGTTTCTGCGAAGCATCCGCGCAACGGTTATTCCGGCTGTAGCGGTGACTGTTTCGATCATCGGCACCTTCGGCGTGATGTACCTGCTGGGATATTCCCTGGACAACCTTTCCCTCATGGCGCTTACCGTTGCCACCGGCTTTGTGGTGGATGACGCCATCGTGGTGCTGGAAAATATCGCCCGCTACCGGGAAAGGGGGGAGTCGGCACTTTCGGCGGCCTTGTCCGGGTCAAGGGAAATTGCATTCACGGTGCTTTCCATGAGCTTTTCGCTGGTTGCCGTATTCATCCCCATTCTCCTGATGGGCGGGATGGTGGGCCGCCTTTTCCGCCAATTTGCCGTCATTTTATCCGGTGCAATCGCAATTTCACTGGCGGTTTCCCTGACCCTGACCCCGATGATGTGCGCAACGCTGCTGAAACCCGAAATAAAACGCAAGCACGGGAGGCTTTACAGGGCCAGCGAGGGAATGTTCGACTGGATGCACGGCGCCTACGAGGCGACGCTTCGCCGGGCGATCCGCCATTCCCGCATCATGCTGATGCTGATGCTGCTCATGGTGGTGATCAACATCGGCCTATTTGTCCTGGTGCCCAAAGGCTTCTTTCCCGAACAGGACACGGGCCGTATTGCCGGCACCATCCAGGCGTCCCAGGACATATCGTTTCAGGCCATGCAGGAAAAACTGGGGCAGATTGTCGACATCATCAAAAAAGACCCCGACGTGGTATATGTGACGGGCTTTACCGGCGGCGGGGGCGGGGGCGGGGCCACCACCAATTCCGGCAGGATGTTTATTTCACTGAAACCCTTCGAGAATCGGACCGCCGATGCAAAGGGAATCATCGCAAGGTTGCGCAGAAATCTGGCGGCGGTCCCGGGCGCCCCCACCTTTCTTCAACCCGTGCAGGATCTACGGGTCGGCGGGCGCATCAGCAACGCCCTCTATCAGTACACCCTTCAGGGGGATGATCCCAGGGAGCTCAACCGATGGGCGCAGGACCTGCTGCAGAAACTGCGCACGATACCGCAACTGATCGATCTGAGCAGCGATCAGCAGGATCGGGGGCGGCAGGCGTCTCTGGTGATCGACCGCCCCACGGCCGCCCGGCTGGGTATTACGCCAAAGGCCATCGATGACACCCTCTACGATGCCTTCGGCCAGCGGCAGGTGTCGATCAACTATACCCTGATGAATCAATACCATGTGGTCATGGAGGTCGATCCCCGTTTCTGGCAGAATCCGGAGACATTGAAGGATATTTATGTGCCCGCATCCGGCGGCGCCCTGGTTCCCCTGAGCGCCTTCACCCATTACGAGCCCACCGCAACAGCCCTTGCGGTCAATCACCAGGGGCAGTTTCCTTCCATTACCCTGTCATTTAATCTGGCGCAGGGTGTTGCGCTCGGGGACGCGGTCGCGGCGATTGAGAGCGCCGCAAGGCAGATCGGACTGCCGGCTGGCATCCGGGGGAATTTTGCGGGAACGGCCCAGGCATTCAAAGCCTCGCTCGCCAATGAACCGCTGCTGATCCTGGCCGCACTGGTAACGGTTTATATCGTGCTCGGGGTTTTATACGAGAGCTATATCCACCCGATGACCATCCTTTCCACCCTGCCTTCGGCCGGGGTGGGCGCGGTACTGGCCCTGATGATTCTAAGAACGGATCTCAGCCTCATCGCCGTTATCGGCATTATCCTTTTGATCGGCATCGTCAAGAAAAACGGCATCCTGATGGTGGACTTTGCCCTGGAATCCGAACGCAGGGAAGGAACGACCCCGGAGGAGGCGATTTTTCAGGCCTGCCTGCTGCGGTTTCGGCCCATCATGATGACTACCATGGCGGCTCTCATCGGTGCGCTCCCGCTGGCTGTCGGCCACGGGGTCGGTTCCGAACTGCGGAGGCCGCTGGGGATTGCCGTTGTCGGCGGGCTGATTTTCAGTCAGATGCTGACCCTTTATACAACCCCCGTGGTTTACCTTTATCTGGACCGTTTCAGGTTGTGGATGGACAGCAAGCGCAGACGGGAGAAGCGATTTTCACCCGAGAAAAAACAAACGGACGCTGCACTGTGAGAAAGAATATGGCCTTATTGAAATGGAAAAGAGCACTGCTTGCCCTCGGACTGATGGTATCGGTCACATCCTGCACGGCGGGCCCGGATTATGTGCGGCCGACCGCGGATGTCCCTGTTTCCTACAAGGAAATTGACGGATGGAAATTGGCGAATCCGAAAGACGATGTCTTAAAGGATGCGTGGTGGGAGCTTTTCGATGATCCGCGGATGAATGCGCTGGAAGCGCAGGTGATCCTCGCCAATCAGAACGTGCGGGTTGCCGAAGCGCAGTTCCGCCAGGCCAGGGCGCAGGTCCAGTCCGCCCGGTCAGCCTATTATCCCGCACTGACCATCGGAGCGTCTGCACAACGCGCGGCCCTGTCGGACAACCTCAATTCAGGCCAGAGCGGGGCCAGTGTCTCGGATTTCCTGCTGCCGTTGGATCTTTCGTGGGAGGCGGATCTGTGGGGACGGATCCGCCGTACCGTTGAGGCCGGTCAGTCCGGCGCCCAGGCCAGCGCGGCGGATCTGGCCGGTGTGCGGCTAAGCGTCCAGGCTGAACTGGCCCTGGATTATATGCAGGTTCGGGTGCTGGATGCCCAGAAGCGGCTTCTGGATTCAACCGTGGAATATTACACCAAGACCCTTGAACTGACAACGAACCGTTACAATAGCGGGGTTGCGGCCAGATCGGACGTGCTGCAGGCCCAAACCCAGCTAAAGAGCACCCGTGCCCAGGCGATAGATGTCGGTTTGCAGCGCGCCCAGATGGAACACGCCATGGCGATTCTGATCGGTGTGCCGCCTTCCGAATTCTCGCTTCCGGCGATCCCGCTCATTCCGGAAATTCCCGCCATTCCGGTTTCCATTCCCTCGGATCTCCTCGAACAAAGACCCGACATTGCCGGGGCCGAGCGGCGCATGGCAATGGCCAACGCGCAGATCGGCGCTGCCCGGGCTGCGTTTTACCCGACCGTTCGAATCGGCGCATCGGCCGGCTTTGAAGCTTCAACCATAGACCAGTGGCTGAGCTGGCCGAGCCGCTTCTGGTCCGTCGGCCCTTCCGTTTCCCAAACGGTTTTCGACGGCGGACTCCGGCAGGCGCAGAGCAACCAGGCTCTGGCCGCCTATGATGCAACCGTTGCTTCGTATCGACAGACCGTACTGGCCGCTTTTCAGGAGGTTGAGGACAATCTGGCCGCGCTGCGCATCTTGGGAGAAGAGGTGACCGTTCAGGCGGATGCGGTTAATGCAGCCCGGCAGTCCGCGGCGGTGACGGTCAACCAGTACAAGGCCGGAACCGTCGGTTATATCAATGTCATCGTTGCCCATACCGTGGCGCTTGCCAGCGAAAAAATATTGCTGGATATCCAGAGCCGGCAACTGGCCGCAAGCGTTCTTTTGATCAAGGCGCTGGGCGGCGGATGGAAATCGGCGGATCTTCCCGCGGTCGACACCTTCAACTGACAAAAACAGAGTTCCTGTGATCTAAAGCGGATGAACAGGTATTTAATCAAAATGACAAATTCGGCTGCAAAATGGCGAATCACGCACCCCACTGCCTTTGCAATCAGCCCTGGTGTGGTAAGAGCAGTAAGTCTATCCTTCTTGTTATTGATCGGCTGGCTCGATTATATTACAGGCTATGAACTTGGATTTTTCATTTTCTACTTTATTCCTGTGGGAATTGCGGCCTGGTACTGTGGCTACAAAGACGGGATCTGCATTGCCATCGCCTCTGCCGTCTGCTGGTATTTTTCAGATCGGCTGACGCACCACCCCTATTCCCGCGCTTTTTTTATTTACTGGGAGATGTTCATCCGGCTGCTCTCTTTCCTGACAACAGCCATGACCCTTTCAAAAATCAGGCAACTGCTTCTTAACGCAGAGAGGATGAATTGCGAATTGCTCGAAATGCGCAGCCGTCTGGCAGAATACGCAGGCAAAGAGGGCGATGAGAAATGATCCGAGCTCTTTAATCTTCCAGATCATACCGCCGCAGTTTTCGCCATAGTGAGACGCGGTCGATTCCAAGAATGGCCGCTGCCTTGGTTTTGTTGTTTCCCACCTGATCCAGAATCCAGGCGATATAGGATTTTTCATTTTCATCCAGCGTAAGAAAATCGCTTTTTCTCTGGCACTGGATGTGAAATTTAAGCTGCTGAAGATCTGCAGGCAGGTGTTTGATTTCGATAACGGATCCGGTCGATAGCGTAACGGCCCGATCGATGATGTTCTCCAGCTCCCGGACATTTCCCGGAAATCCGTAATTCATCAGAATATCCATGGCCTCATCCGACAACTGCGCCACATCCTTTCCCCGTGCGTCCGAAAACCGCTTCATGAAATGCCGGCAGAGCACCGCAAGGGTGTCTTTCCGGTCGATCAGCGGGGGAACCTGCAGGGAAATGACATTCAGGCGGTAAAAGAGATCCTGGCGGAAATTTCCGGCTTCGACCTCTGTTTTCAAATCCTTGTTCGTGGCGGCCAGGATCCGGATATCGATGGGAATTTCTTCAACCCCGCCGACGCGGATCAGGGTTCTTTCCTGAAGCA
>JBBIPX010000113.1:0-11854 GCA_037442625.1 Desulfobacteraceae bacterium | reverse complement strand
GTGCCGCTGATGACAAAGGATGCGGCATTGCCGGAGGCCGCCCGGATGCTGACATTTCCGAACCCCAGCCCGCCGTACCTGCGCGGGTCCTGTCCGATCAATCCCAGTCTGTAAAGAATATGCCTCCAGGCATTCATGCCGCCGATCATCGCCGCGGACGGCGGATCTGCCGGTAAAAAACTCAGATGGAACTGAACAGCGCCTTCGTGCATCGTCTGCCCCCGAAAAGTTGGTTGATGGAATAAGCTTGTCCCATTATTATTAACGAAATCCAATAAAAACCGCAATGCCGCGATTTGATGAAAATTGCAGCCCGGTTTGCAATTCCGTCCTTTACATCATGTAAAGAACACCGACAGATTTTTGTCGATCCGGATATGCATTCATTTATGGATTCTCTCGCCTTATTCAATTATTCCGGATAAATAAATATTATTGAAACCTCTTTTCGTTTGTGTGGCATATGGATTGCTGTTATCAGTTCTGGTATTTGGACTAGAAATTCCGGAGGCGATCGATAATCCCCATGAAAAAAACCTTATACAGCAGCCTGAGAAGAAAAATCATTTTTCTGACGCTGCTTGTGTCGCTTGCCCCGCTGCTTCTGCTGGGCGCCACGATTTATTATCAGTTTGAGAAAATGTACAAGGAAAAAATCGAGGAGCAGATCAAATACCGTTCTCAGGCTCAGGCCGAGGCTGTCGACCGGTTTCTGAAAGCCCGCATGGCCATCCTGGGTTCAATGGCGGACACCCATTCCTTCTGGCAGATAACCGATGAAAACTACCTGTCCCAGCTCTTTCACATCATGAACCTGCGGCAGGGCAATTTCGTGGATATCGGTGTGATCGACAATGCCGGGCAGCACAGAGCCTATGTGGGCCCTTACGACATTAAAAAATTCAATTATTTTCAGGAACCCTGGTTTGATGAGGTGATGAGCAAGGGGATTTATATCAGCGATGTCTATACCGGGTACCGGAAATTGCCCCATTTCATCATAGCGGTTCGCCGTCAGGAAAATCAACAGACCTGGATTCTGCGCGCCACCATTGATCCGGAGGTTTTCGGCGAGATTGTCAGATCCGCCCAGGTCGGAAAAACCGGAGATGCCTATATCGTCAATTCAGAAGGGAGCTATCAGACCCTGCCGCGTTTTGACGGAGAAATTCTGACCAGGTCCATGATCCGGCCTTCTCTTTTCGGCAGCGGCACGACGGTGATCTCTGCCAAAAGCAGGAGCGGCAAGCGTGTGCTTTTGGCCGGAAGCTGGCTTAAAGGCAACAAATGGCTTCTGGTGATCAGCCAGGAAGTATCCGATGAAATGGAAAATCTTTTCGCCACCGAATACATGGAGATATTCATTATTCTATCGGGTGTGCTGGCGATCATCCTGACAACCGTACTGACCACCCGCATGGCCATTAACCGGCTCATTGCCAATGAAACCAGAATGAACGAGCTGAACGCGCAGTTGATGCAATCGGACAAGCTGGCGGCCCTGGGGAAAATGGCTGCCGGCGTGGCCCATGAAATCAATAATCCGCTTGCGGTGATTCTGCAAAAAACCGGGTGGATGGAGGACCTTTTGCTTGAAGAGGACTTTCAAGGCAGCGGCAATCTGGATGAATTCAAGCTATCCATTCGAAAAATCGAGGAGCATGTGGAGCGGGCGCGTAAAGTGGTTCACAACATGCTGGGCTATGCGCGGAAAATGGAGCCCCATCTGGAAGATGTGGACATCAACGATACCATCAATCAGACGATCAGCCTGCTTGAAAATTATGCAAGAAACAACAACATCGATATCCAGACCGATCTTTCGCCGCTGATTCCGATTATCGCCAGCGACCAGGCCCAGCTCCAGCAGGTATTTTTGAACCTGATCTCCAATGCCATCGACGCGATTGGAAAAGACGGGCTGATTGAAGTTAACAGCCTGGTTTGCGCTGCGATGGTTACCGTCCATATCAAAGACAACGGGCCGGGGATTCCGGAAGACAAACAAAAACAGATTTTCGATCCTTTTTTTACAACCAAGGCAGCAGGGAAAGGAACCGGCCTGGGGCTCTGGGTCAGTTACAGCATTATCGAAAAACTGGGCGGGAAAATCAGCCTGAAAAGCCAGGTCGGAAACGGTGCGACATTCACTGTGGAAATTCCGGCAACGACACCTGAAAAAAAATAATGACAAATTATTAAAACGGGGTGATTATGGAACGGTTCAAGGTTCTGGTGGTGGATGACGAGCAGGATTTTCTGGAAACGCTGGTCAACCGGCTGAAGAAGCGAGACATCGATACCATCGGTGCGGCCAGCGGCGAGGATGCGCTGATAATCATGAAAGACAACTTGTTTGATGCAGTCGTTCTGGATATCAAGATGCCGGGCGGCATGGACGGCATCGAAACCCTCCGGGAGATGAAAAAAATCCAGCCCCTTGCGGAAATTGTCCTTCTGACGGGCCACGGCTCGGTGGAAACCAGCATAGAAGGCCTTAAGCTGGGCGCATTCGATTATCTGCTGAAGCCGATCAAACTGGAAGAGCTTCTGGTCAAGCTTTCTCTGGCGTTTGAAAAAAAAGATCTGCATTCTCACAAGATCCGGAACCTCAAGATCAAGGAACTGCTGCGGTAATGCCGCACATAGCCTTTTACCCATAACCCGTAATACAGGTCGGTTCACATGATTCGGAAAGATGCATACCCCGTTTTAACGGCTGAAGAAGCCGTATCCTTTATTCAACATGGCTGTACGGTGGCTTTCAGCGGGTTTTCTCCCGCCGGCGCCGCCAAGGCCGTGCCGGTCGCCCTGGCCAACCGCGCCAGACTGGAGCATGCGAAAAATCGCCCCTTCAAACTGAGAATCCTGACCGGCGCATCCAGCGGCCAGAGCATTGATGACGAACTGGCCAGAGCAGACGCCGTTTCCTGGCGCGCGCCCTATCAGGGAGAGACCCGTTTAAGGCAGAAAATCAACCACGAGGAGGTTGAATACGTGGATATTCACCTCTCCCATGTCCCCCAGATGCTGGCGTACGGGTTTCTGGGAAAGCCGGATGTTTCCGTTGTCGAGGCCACGGAAATCACCCGGGACGGGCGGGTGTATCTGACCTCCTCGATCGGTGCATCTCCCACATTCCTGCAATATGCGGACAAGGTGATCATCGAGATCAACAAAAAGCATTCCCCGCGGCTCAGGGAAATGGCCGACATCATTGTAATGCCGCCGCCGCCGCACCGGGATCCCATCGGCATCCATGAACCCCTGACCCGGATCGGATGGCCTTATGCCGTGGTGGATCCGCAGAAGGTTCTGGGCATCGTGGTAAATGATGAACCGGATCATGTCGGCGAAATGCCGGAGCCGGACGGGGTCAGTCACCTGATCGCAGCGCATGTGGTCAAGTTCCTGTGCGATGAAATCGCCGCGGGCCGACTGCCGAAAAACCTGCTGCCGCTTCAGGCCGGCGTCGGCAGCGTGGCCAACGGCGTGATGGCGGCCCTGGGCGCGCATCCGGATATTCCGCCGTTCAGCATGTATTCGGAAGTGTTTCAGGACGCCATGGTGGATATCATGGCCTGCGGCAAACTGACCGGGGCCAGTGCGTGCAGCCTGACGGTATCCTGGGCCAAATTGCAGGAAATCGTCGGGAACATGGATTTTTTTGCGCCCAGGATCGTGCTTCGCCCCCAGGAGATATCAAACCACCCGGGAATCATTCGCAGGCTGGGTGTGATTGCGATGAATACGGCGCTGGAAGCCGATATTTACGGCAATGTCAACTCCACCCATCTGTTTGGAATGGATGTGGTGAACGGCATCGGCGGCAGCGGCGAATTCACCCGAAACGGCTATTTGTCCCTGATGATGTCGCCATCCATTGCAAAAGGCGGGAAAATCTCCGCCATTGTTCCCATGTGTCCCCACATCGACCACAATGAGCACTCGGTCCAGGTGATCGTCACGGAACAGGGCCTTGCGGATCTTCGCGGACTGGGCCCCAAACAGCGTGCAAAGACCATCATCGACAACTGCGCTCACCCCCTGTACCGGGATTACCTGAACCGCTATGTTCAGGACGCCCGTCCCGGTCACATCCGGCATGACCTGACCCGGTGCTATGAGCTGCACCGGAACCTGATGAACCTTGGCGCCATGCTGCCGTAAGGGCGGATGAAAGACAGATGACAGAAGACAGAAGACTGAAAAGGACAATCAGATGAAGTGTGCATCACAGATATTGAAATTGCCGACCGAAGCCAATCTATCCATTCCCATTCTGGAGCAGGCCCGCGGATATGGCGGCAGGGTGGCCCTGCGTTGCAAGCGGGATGGAATCTGGCAGGAGATCACTTGGGGCGCGCTGGGGGAGAAGCTGAACGCGGCAGCCAGGGCGCTTCTGGAGCTGGGACTGAATGAAGGCGAAATGGCCGGCATATTTTCACCCAACATGCCTGAATGCACCATTGCCGATGTGGCTTGCCTCAGTATCCGGGGGGTTCCCGTTTACATTTATCCCACAAGTGCGGCCAAAACAGCCGAATATATCGTCAATGACTCGCAGTCCAGGATAATCTTTGTCGGAACCCAGGATCAGTATGACAAGGTTGTTTCATTTATTTCCGCAGCTTCATGCCTGAAGCACATCGTTGCGTTTCGAAATGAAATCAGCCTGAAAAATCATCCGATGGCCATGTATTTCGATGCGTTTCTGGATCTTGGAAGAAATTCGGCCAAAGGTCCGGAAATTTCCCTCAGGCTGGGGCGGGCCTCCCGGGACGATCTCCTGACGCTGATCTATACGTCCGGCACGACGGGAGAGCCCAAAGGCGTGATGCTGACCCATGCCAATATGTTTTACAGCGCTGCCGCACACGACATTCGCCTTCCGGATGTCAATGAACAGGATGTTTCGCTGTGCTTTCTTCCCCTGTCCCATATTTTTGAGCGGGCATGGACGTATTATGTGCTGTATCGCGGCATGACCAACATTTATCTGGAAGATCCCAAAGCCGTCATTGAAGCCATTCAGGAGGTCAAGCCCACTATCATGTGCGCGGTGCCGCGGTTCTATGAAAAAATCTACGCCACGGTCCATCACCGGCTGGATTCGGCATCTCCTCTTAAAAAACGGCTTTTTGACTGGGCGCTCGGCATCGGGGCCGGTCGGAACAATCGCATAAAGGATGAAGCGCCGGTCCCCCTGCTTCTCGAAGTCCGGTATCGCATCGCCGATGCGCTGGTCCTTAAGAAGATTCGAAACATCGTCGGCGGCAGAATCAAATTCTTTCCCTGCGCCGGCGCGCCGCTTTCCCAGGCCATCGAAGAATTTTTTTATGCCGCCGGCATTTTTATCTGTTACGGGTACGGCCTGAGCGAGACAACGGCAACGGTAACCTGTCATGAACCCCGCCATTTCAAATTCGGACTGGTGGGAAAGCCCATGCCGGGTGTCCAGGTCAGAATATCCGGAAGCGGTGAAATCCTGGTCAAGGGCGGCACGGTCATGAAGGGATATTATAAAAAGCCGGCGGAAACCGAAGAAGTATTTGAAAACGGGTGGTTTAAAACCGGCGACGCCGGCCGGTTTGAAGACAACGGAGAGCTTCGCATCACCGACCGCATCAAGGATTTGATCAAAACCTCAGGGGGAAAATATGTCGCCCCCCAGCATATCGAGTCCGTCATCGGCAGCGACCATTTTATCGAGCAGATCGCCGTCATCGGCGACAACCGAAAATATGTTTCAGCCCTGATTGTCCCGGACTTTGAGGTGTTGCAGGAATATGCCAAGACCCGAAATATCCGGTGGACCTGCCCGGAAGACCTGATCCAGCACCCGTTGGTCATCGCGCTTTTCCAAAGAAGAATCGAATCGCGCTCCCGCGATCTGGACGGATATGAAAAGATTATCCGGTTCACCCTGATGCCGAACGCGTTTTCGATTGCCGGCGGCGAGATTACCCCGACCATGAAAATCAAGCGAAAGAATGTGGTCAATAAATATCAGGGGATTATCGAAGACATGTATCCGTGATTTGTCGTACGCCGGGTTTTCATCCGTCCCGCTCTTTTATGTCCTGTTGGGGCGGGGGGATCGGTTTTTCCGCGCAGGTGTTCCCGGCAAGCGTCCGGGCTAAATCTTGACCGGCTTCGAAGGCTTCCGCAAGATATTCAGGGCGTTTCAGCACATCTCCTTCAAAGTCCAGCCCCCGGTACAGCAGGGAGCGCCAGAGCGCCGCATCCAGCACATCCAGAAAAAACTTTACCGTCAGCAGCGGGCCTTCAAACAGTTTCTTTCCGCGGGTGGCGCCGACGGAAATGAACAACCCCTTTCTTCCGGGCTCCCGTTTGCCGGGCTGAACCGGGTCGATCCAGTATTTTTTCACCCAGAGCGACTGACACCGGTCCATGAATATTTTGGTGTGGGCGCTGACGGTATAGAAAAATATGGGAGATGCCAGCATGATGCCATCAGAAGCCAGAAGCGTATCCTGCAATTTCTGGAAATCATCCTGAATCACGCATCGCCCCGTTTGTTTGCACCCGTAGATTTCCAGGCAGGGGGAAATTTTCAGATTCCGCAGAAACACCTCTTCAACATGTGCGCCGGCTTCTCTGGCGCCGTTAACGGCTTGCTTAAGCAGCAAGGCGGTATTACCGTCTATTCTGGGACTTCCATAAATAGCCAAGATGTTTATCATAAGGGTTCTTTCTGCACGTCGTCATTGGTCTTTGATCCGGTTTATTGAATCGGATTTTGAGGAGCCGGCATCCGTTTGGCAAAAATAAGTGTTGAAATTTTTGGAAAATGTGTTGATATGCTGAATGTAGCATTATTTAAAAAATGAATCAATTCCGGAGAGTCGTTCATGACCCTCAGCGCTGGTCTTATTCGAAAGCTGGAAGAGCTCGACCCCAAAATGAAAGACGTATTTTTGTGTTTCATGGAGGAAGTCGATGAGAAAACAAGGATTATTGCGGTAGGACGAAGCGATTTCGATGAACTGAAAGATGTGGTGCGCCAGCTTGCCGAAGCACAGAAGCGCACCGAAACCCATGTTGAAGAGCTCGCCGCATCGCAGAATCGTACCGAAAAACGCGTTGAAGAACTTGCCGAAGCACAAAAGCGCACCGAAACCCGTGTTGAAGAACTTGCCGAAGCACAAAAGCGTACCGAATTCCGCGTTGAAGAGCTTGCCGATGCCCAGCGGGAACTGGCTGAAGCGCAGACGAAAACCGAAATATCCGTAAGGGCGCTGGCCGTAGGGTTGAAAGATTTGCGCACCCAGGTCGGCGGACTTTCCATGGCCGTGGGGTATGGCATTGAAGACAGGCTGATGCCGCATTTAAGACGTTTCGCATTGCAGGAATATGGGATCAATGTCACCCTGGTGGATCGTCGAAATGTGTTCTATCCCGATGGCAATTATGACGAAGTCAATCTGTACGCCGAGGGGAAAAAGGATGGCCGTCCGGTCTTTCTGATCGGAGAGTGCAAGGCGCAGCCGGGGAAAAAGGATTTTGACCGGTTCAGCAAAATACTGGAACGCCTGAAAAGCGTGCTTAAAGGGGAGATGACTCCTTTTGTGGTTGGGTATCAATTCGCGCCGGATGTGGAAGCGTATGTCGCCAAGCGATATCCTCAGATTCTGCGCTATAAGACGTTTCAAATCACTTCCCATGGGGAAAAGGATACCAATTGACACGGTCCTCCCTGAATTATCGGTAACGATCGAAGTTGAATGCTGCTCCTTTTTGTCCATTGTCCTCTGTCTCCTGATATTCTTTCGTAATGAATTATGGAGAACCCATGACGCCCGCGTTTAAAACGATAAACACAAAACTTGGCTACTCGCTGTACGAGATCATGGTGGTGATGACCATTATCGCCATCGTGTCCGCCATCTCCTACTACAATTACTTGTCCTGGATCCCCGGAATCCGTCTGAATGGCGCGGCGCGCCAGGTGATGAGCGATCTGGTCGCGGCGCGAATGGCCTCCGTCAAGGAAAACGTCGGCGCTGTGGTATCGCACCTGAACAGCCATTCTTATTCGGTGGCTGTCGGAAGCGCAACTGCAAGCATGAAGGATTTGCATCCGGATTATCCGGGAACGACCCTGAGTTTCACCAGCGTTTTATTTTCATCGAGAGGAACGACATCGCCCCGAACGCTGACTTTGCAGAACGCCGGCGGCGTCAAGACGATTACAGTCGCGATCAGCGGCAGGGTCAAGATAAATTAGCTTTGCGGGGACCGGCATCTGAAAAGTAAAACCGTTTTCAACCGTAATGCGGGGATTTTTCAAATTGAGATCGCTGACGGGTAATCAAAGCAACAATCAGGGATACAGTCTGATAGAAGTGCTCAGCGCGATGGCTGTTTTATCCGTCGTATTGCTGGGAATGGCCGGTCTGATCAACATCACCGCGACCGTCAACAGAAACAGCGCCGGCAAGACGGTGGCCGTCACCCTGGCTCAGGATAAAATGGAAGAAACGGTTGCAAAGGGCTATCTGAAGCTGTCTTCAACGAACCAGACCATTACCGAAGACTACGGCGACGTGGCGGATTATCCTTCATACAAGCGGATTACCGATATCAAGATGCATAACCCCCAAACCGACCTCAAACTCATCACGGTGGATGTTTACTGGAAAGATGATGACCGGCGGGTGCGGCTCCAGTCCCTGGTATCCGACACCGGTTCGGGTGAGCGGTAAGCGCGCTCCGGAACTTTTTCTGATTTTACACCACGAATCGGGAGGCGGCCCAAATGCCGGATATTTCAATCAACTCCTCGCGCGGGTCAACACTGATCGAATTGATGGTTGCTCTTTCCATCGGGATGATTGTTCTGGGAGCGCTCACCGCAACGTTTATCATGCAGAGAAAAGTCTACAGCGCCCAGGAACAGGTCATTGAAATGACGCAGATTGCCAGGGCTGCAATGGATATGATCGGCCGGGAAGTGCGCATGGCCGGGTATTTCAGTTCCGCAAATCCCATGCAGCGAGACAGCTCCGCCAGTCCCCGTTTTGTCGGCATACCCGCAAGAGATTCCCGCCTGGAGATCCTGGCGGATTTGAACGAAGACGGGGATACCGAAGACGCCAATGAGCATATCATCTATACCTTTGATTCCGACAACCGGATGATCCGGAGAAATACCGGCGGCGGGGCTCAGCCCTTTGCGGAAACGATTCAGGCCTTCTCCTTTGAGTATCTGGACGGAAATGGCAGCCCGGCTGCAACCGATGCCGCTGTTCGAAAAATCAGAATCGCCATCACCGCAAGGACGGCAAAACCGGATGCCCATGATCCGGGCAGCGGCGCCGGAACCCTGACCCTTGTTGAATCGGTTTTTCCCCGCAATCTGGGGCTGCGGTGAGCCGTCACGAGAGCTGCCGCGCATCCATGCGATGTGAAGGAAAGTGAATCAATAAAACAGAAAGGACCGTCGGTGCACCTTAAGGAAATATTTGATGATGATCGCGGCGTGGTCCTGTTCACGGCCATGATGTTTGTCCTGATCATGTCAATCATCGGCGCGGTTGCTTATGTGATTACGGCCAATGATGCAGCGATCGCCGTAAACCTTGAAGTCTCCAGAAAGGCGTTTTGCAGCGCCGATGCAGGGGCGCATTTTGCGCTTGCATCGATTCAAAAAAATCTGAAGGCAGCCACGATGACGCTTCCGCAAACGGATGGAGCCGCCGTATCCCTGGCATCCTACCTGCTGCCGCCGAATCCGGACATCACCGATATCCGTTTTGAATACCTGCCGATCGGCGCGCCTGTCCTGACCCGGGTCGCCGAAAATCTTTACCGGTTCACGGCACGCGGCTACGGCTCAAAAAATGCGGATGCAGACATCCGCGTTACCTTCAAAAATCGTTCCGCCTTCAGATTCGGGGCATTTGGCGATAAGGGATTTACCGCGCCGGCGGTATCGAATTTTTACGGTTATGACAGCGCCGTCTCATTAGCTCCGGGTGGTGACGATGGAACAAATGCATGTGATATCGGTTCCAACCGGAGCGTCGGTTTATCCGGCGGCACCCGGGTTCACGGTCATATCGGGCTTGGCGGTGATGGAACGGTGGATGCCGTTTATAACCCGTCCGGAACCCCCGAGCCGCTGATCCACGGGGAAGGGGATGCGGTTCGCTCTGTCGGACCCGTGGCGCAGGACCCCCTGGGCGTTTTGGCCGGCGTTTATGCGCAAAAATTCAGTGATTGCCGTATTTCAAACGATAACGGCATCATTCCATCAGAGCTGACGATTGATACCGGTCATGCCGTGACGTTGACCGGAAAGCCCGGCGGCGCCAACTATTATTTTACAAAAATTGAATTGGAGAGCGGCGCGGCCATGATGATCGACAGTTCGGCAGGGCCGGTTAACATCTATCTTTCCGGAGAATTGAACGGAATAAACGGCTCGATCACCCATGGCGGCGGCGACCCCAAGAAATTCGCCGTTTTTTCCGATTCGTCCGATCCCGTATCGGTGTCGAATGCAAGTGCGTTTTATGGCGTTATCTATGCCCCGGTTGCCGATCTTCAAATTGACAACCATGCGGCGATCTACGGCGCCATTCTTGCGGGAAGCATTGAAATGAAAAATTCCGGCGATTTTTATTTCGACAGGGCGCTGAAAGACAAATATTTGACGCAGGATGTGGTCATGTCCTCCTGGTACGACGTCCGCAGATAAAAAACATATATATCAAGATACCCGTTCCTGCCTCCATAATGTCACCGTTGACAATCGGTTGACATCCAACCCGGGAAAGGTCAATATTAAACATCAAAAATGACATCAATATCTATGCGTAACCGAACGGGATGCTTAATGAATACTGTCCTGGCAAACATCACGGTAAGCGTTACCGAACTCAAGCGCAATTTTGCCGGCATTCTCAAACAGCCTGACAACAGTCCGGTAGCAGTTCTCAATCACAATCGACCAGAGGCTTATCTGTTACCTGCGTCTCATTACGAACGCCTGCTGGCTTACATCGAGGATATGGAAGACGCTGCGCTGGTGTGCGAACGCGGCAGTGGTCCATTTGTCGAGGTCGATTTGGATGAACTATAGGCTGCACTTTCATGAACTGGCGCCATTTACGCCGCTGATGCAGCATGGCGAAGAATTTCCGATTCATGCTGAAGAGTTGATTTATTACAGCGACATGTGCCGTATGGACAAGGCAGACATGCTGACCTCCATGACGATATTGTCCGGGCTGGTTTCACCGGATCTGCCCGTGAAATTGCTCGACTGAAGGAGAGATATCATGTTATGCCCCTGTGACTTATTTCAATATTGCAGTGAACACCAAAAAATGTATGGTTGAGTTAAATATTATTTATGAGAGGATGCGATGCAAAATTTATTACCATTAAGTAAAATGACCATTACTGAAAAGCTCGTTGCCATCAATCAAATTTGGGATGATCTTCTGCGGAATCCTGATGAAGTTCCATCTCCAGAGTGGCACAAAGAGGTCTTATCTGCCCGTGCTGAACGTGTGAAAACGGGACAATCTCATTTTAAAGATTTGCAAACAGTTAAATCTGAACTACATTCAGAGTTTAAATGAAAATCAAAATTCTTGATGAAGCACAATCTGATCTATGTGAAGGTGCTCAGTTCTATGAGATGCAAAATTCTGGTTTGGGAACTTATTTCCTCGACACATTATTTTCCGATATCGAATCTTTAATCCTCTATGCAGGCGTTCATATCAAAATTGACGGTTATTTTCGATTGCTGTCAAAAACTTTGATGATGTCACCAAATAGTTGACAAAATGCTCCGGCTTGCCTATGATTGCCGACA
>JBBIPX010000112.1:0-11958 GCA_037442625.1 Desulfobacteraceae bacterium | reverse complement strand
GTCTGAGCGGCGGAATCGACTCGGCCCTGACCCTGGTGATCGCGGAAATGGCACTTGGCAGGGAAAACGTTTCGGCCGTATTCATGCCGTCACCCTATACTTCCAGGGATAATTATGAGGATACCGCGGAACTCAGCAGGCTTCTGGATATCCGGATGACCACCCTTCCCATCGATGGCATTTTCAGCGAATTCGGCTCCGTCCTGTCCCCCGGCTTCAACACCGACGCACCGGGGATTGCCGAACAGAATATCCAGGCCAGAATTCGGGGAACCCTGCTGATGGCCATATCCAACATGAACGGCAGCCTGGTGCTGTCCACGGGAAACAAATCCGAGCTTGCCGTGGGCTACTGCACGCTTTACGGAGACATGAACGGCGGCCTTGCGGTCATCTCCGATGTTCCCAAAACCCTGGTGTACGATCTGGCCCGTCATATCAATACCCAAAACCCCGTTATCCCTGAGCGCATCCTGGAAAAAGCCCCTTCAGCCGAACTCAAGCCCGACCAGACCGATCAGGACGACCTGCCGCCTTATGAAGTCCTGGATGCCATCCTGAAAGCCAGCATCGAGGATCTCAAGCCCTTTGAGGACATCGTCGCCATGGGCCTTGACCCGGCATTGGTCAGGGACATTCTTTCCCGGATCGACCGCAACGAATACAAGCGAAACCAGGCGGCCCCCGGCCTTAAAGTCACCTCCAAAGCCTTCGGCTACGGCCGCCGGTATCCGCTGGCAAAACGCCTGACCGCATTGCCCGTTCAGAAACCGCAGCCGCCCGGATCGGAAGCGGCCGGACCTGTCTGGTCAAGGACGGCAATCGGTTGAACGATTTTACAATATGCAAATTGTCTTTTTGAATTGGTCTTGACATCAGTCTTACCAGTATTATTTTTCTGACAATCGAATCATCGTCAGGCAGTTATGAAAAAATCGGATAGAATATAAAAAATCAATCGAAGGAGATCCTTCTGGCACATGAGCAAAACCCATTCCTCTCATAAAAAAACTGATAAAACATCTCCCGATGTTGACACCCCACCCCCCCCTGTCGATGAACAACCAGTTGAGATTGTGGCTCTTTCCGATCCTGTAAAAGAATTGGAGGCCAGATGTGAAACCGCCGAGCAGGAGTCCAGACAACACTACGAGCGGTTGCTTCGGGTATCCGCGGACTTTGAAAATTTCAAGAAGCGGTCCTTCAGGGAGGCCGATGATTTCAGAAAATACGCCAACGAGCTGCTGCTTCTGGAGCTTTTGACGATCGTGGATAATATGGAACGCGCCATCCAGTCCACAATCGGTGAAACGAAAGAAGTCGGATGTGTCATTGAGGGTGTCGAGATGACGCTGAAAGCGCTGCTGAAGATTTTTGAAAAATTTTCCGTCAAAGTCATTGAGGCCGTCGGAAAACCCTTTGACCCCAATTTTCACCAGGCCATGATGCAGGAAGCATCGGATTCATACCCTGAAAACACCGTTATCAGTGAGTTTCAAAAAGGCTATATGCTTCATGACCGGCTTTTGCGGCCTTCCATGGTGGTGGTTTCCAAAGGACCCGTGAAAACCGAATAAAAAAACCATTCAGCAGCCGGGGCATCGCAAGTTCCGGCTGCAACACATACTGTTAAAGATATTTTCTTTTATATATTCAAGGAGGATTACCCATGGGAAAAATTATCGGAATTGATTTAGGAACCACCAACTCCTGCGTGGCCATCATGGAGGGGGGGGAAGCCAAAGTATTGACCAATGCCGAAGGCGGCCGAACCACCCCTTCGATCGTGGCGATTTCAGACAGCGGCGAACGGCTTGTCGGTCAGATAGCCAAGCGCCAGGCCATTACCAATCCGGAAAATACCGTTTTTGCGGTTAAACGGCTCATTGGCCGCAAATTTCAGACCCCGGAGGTGCAAAGAGATGTCAAGGTGCTTCCCTATAAACTGGAGGAAGCCGGCAACGGGGATGTCCGCATCAGTCTGCGGGACAAGAACCTGAGCCCGGCTGAAATTTCTTCCTATATCCTGGCCAATATCAAAAAGACCGCCGAGGATTATCTGGGAGAGCCCATCACGGATGCCGTCATTACGGTTCCGGCTTATTTTAACGACAGCCAGCGACAGGCCACAAAAGACGCCGGGAAAATTGCAGGACTCAATGTGCTTCGCATCATCAACGAGCCGACCGCGGCATCGCTGGCTTATGGGCTGGATAAGAAAAAAGAAGAAAAAATCGTAGTTTTCGACCTTGGCGGCGGTACGTTCGATGTTTCGATCCTTGAGATCGGTGAAGGGGTTTTTGAAGTCAAATCCACAAACGGCGATACCCATCTCGGCGGTGAGGATTTCGATCTGCGGCTGATCGAATTTCTGGCCAGCGAATTTAAAAAAGAGCAGGGAATTGACATCCGAACCGATAAAATGGCCCTACAGCGCCTGAAAGAGGCCGCAGAAAAAGCCAAGATGGAGCTTTCAACCTCCATGGAAACCGATGTCAACCTGCCGTTTATCACAGCGGACGCCAACGGCCCCAAACACATGAATATCCGAATTACCCGGGCAAAACTGGAAGCCCTGGTTTCCGACCTGCTGGACAACCTGGAAGGCCCCTGCCGTATGGCGCTGAAAGATGCCGGCATGACTCCCAACGACATCCAGGAAGTGGTTCTTGTCGGCGGCATGACCCGCATGCCCGCGGTTCAGGATCGGGTCAAACGGATTTTCGGCAAGGAGCCCCACAAAGGCGTCAACCCGGATGAGGTTGTTGCCATCGGAGCCGCCATTCAGGGCGGTGTTCTGGGCGGTGACGTCAAGGATGTGCTGCTTCTGGATGTCACACCCCTGTCGCTCGGCATTGAAACGCTCGGCGGCGTAATGACCCGGCTGATTGAAAAGAACACCACCATCCCCACCAAAAAAAGCCAGGTTTTCTCGACAGCCGCGGACAACCAGCCCGCAGTTTCCATACATGTACTTCAGGGCGAACGGGAAATGGCTCCCGGAAACAAAACCCTTGGCCGTTTCGAACTGGTCGGCATCCCGCCGGCGCCAAGGGGCGTGCCGCAGGTTGAAGTGACCTTTGACATTGACGCCAACGGCATCGTGAACGTTTCCGCCAAAGATCTTGGAACCGGCAAGGAACAGTCCATCAAGATCACCGCATCAAGCGGCCTGAACAAGGATGAAATCGAGAAGCTGATCCGGGATGCCGAAATGCACGCCGAAGAGGACAAGAAGAAAAAAGAGCTGGTCGAGGCGCGAAACAGCGCGGACACGCTGATCTACTCAACCGAGAAATCCATGAAGGATCTGGGGGAAAAAGTGGACGGCGCAACCCGCAGCCAGGTGGAAGCCGCGATATCTCCGCTTAAAAAGGCGATGGAAGGCGACGACATCGAGCAGATCAAGCGACTGACCGATCAGCTCATGCAGGCTTCCCACAAGATCGCCGAAGCCATGTACCAGAAAGCATCACAGGCCGGCGGTGCCTCTGATGGCGCCTCAAGCGACCCGTCAAGCCCCGGATTCGAGGGATATACCTCATCCTCGAAACCCGCGGACGACGACGTGGTGGATGCGGACTTTGAGGAAGTCAAGGGAAAGAAATAATCGTTCGCCAGTCTGGCAACAGACAACTGACAACAGATGACGGATGACGGATGACGGAAGGCTGAGGGAGTTTGGGCGCGGTAGCAATACCGTTTTGCCTGAATCCTTCAGCCTTCTGCCGTTCTCTGCCTACTGTTGTCTGTCATCTGTTCTCCGGCCTTTGTCTTATTCCAGTTTAAAGCTTTCCGCAGTTCCTGCATAAACTTTCCGAAGCTTCGGTTTTTCGATTTTTCCGGTGGGATTTCGCGGAACCTGCGCAAAAATGATTTTCCGGGGTCTCTTGTACCGGGGAAGATTGTTGCAGAACGCATTGATTTCATCCTTGGTCAGATCCTGACCCGGCTTCACCTGGACAATCGCGGTCGCAATTTCTCCCAGCCGGAAACTGGGAAGGCCGATGACGGCGACATCCTGAATTTTGGGATGTGACTGGAGCCAGTCTTCGACTTCAACCGGATAGATGTTTTCCCCGCCGGTAATGATCACATCCTTTTTCCGGTCCACCAGCCAGATGAACCCGTCTTCATCCTCCCTGGCGATATCCCCTGTCATGAGCCACCCGTCCGCAAGCACACTGCGCGTTGCCTCAGGATTCCGGTAGTACGCCTTCATCACGCCCGGCCCCTTGATCATCAGCTCTCCGGGATCTCCTTTTTCAACCGGGTTCAGATGGAGATCAACGATTTTGTATTCCCAGTCGAAACCCGGCCGGCCGATGGCGCCGACCTTGTGCATGTTTTCCATGCCGAGATGCACGCAGCCGGGCCCGGTGGATTCCGTAAGCCCGTAATTGGTATCGTATTCGTGCTGGGGGAAGACTTTTTTCCATTCCCGGATCAGGCTTGGGGGAACCGGCTGGGCGCCGATATGCATCAGCCGCCATTGATTCAGATGGTAATTCTTCAGCTTGATCTCCCCGCTTTCGACGGCAAACAGGATATCCAGCGCCCAGGGAACCAGCAGCCAGACGATGGTCACGGTTTCCTCTGAAATCACCCGGATAATCTGACCGGGATCAACGCCTTTTAAAATCACCGCCTTTGCGCCGACGATAAAATTGCCGAACCAGTGCATTTTGGCGCCGGTATGGTAAAGGGGGGGGAGGCAGAGAAAATTGTCGGAATGGATCTGGCGATGGTGGTGATTTTCAACCACACAGGCAAATTCCAGGTTGCGATGGGTCAAGAGCGTTGCCTTGGGCGCACCCGTTGTCCCGGAGGTAAAATAAAGCCCGGCCGCATCGGTCAATTGGATCTCAATTCCAGGATCTTCGGGCAAAAAAGGTGCGATCACTTCCGGATACGGTTCGGCATAGCCCGGACAGTTCGGTGCCTGCTCGACAAACCAGTAAATGTCAACGAAAGGCACCAGTTTCTCCTTGATGGATTCAATGCGCTCGATGAATTCCGGACCGAATATCAATGCCTTTGCCTCCGCAGTTTCAACACACTGCAGAATGGTTGCGGCGTCAAAGCGAAAATTCAGCGGCACCACCCATGCGCCGGTGCGCAGGATGCCGAAATAAATGGGAAGCCATTCAATGCAGTTGGTCATGAGCTGAACGACTTTATCGCCCTTTCGGATGCCGCGGGCCATCAGGGCACGGGCGATCCGGTTGGAACAGTCATCAAATTCTTTCCAGGTGATTTCAACCCGTTTGTTCTTGGCCGGTTCCCGTTCGATCAAAGCGGTTTCCGCACCGTACATTCTTGCGTTTCTGGCCAGTATCTCCGTAATCAGCATGGGTTTCCTTCTTTTCTCAGGCGTTTTTGCCCTGCCAGGAACCGCGGTTTGCCAGCGTTTCCCGGATCATTGATAAAGTTTGCGATTTTTGCAGGGACCAGTCAGGCGCCGCAAGCTCAATAGGATGGGGATCTCCGGTCAGTCGCTGAATGACAAGTTTCTTCGGGAGCAGCTCCAGCACATCGCAGACAATATCCACATACTCCCGCTGATCAAGACACCGGTACCGGCCCTGGCGGTAAAGAGATTCAAGCAATGTCCCCTTGACGACATAGAGCAGGTGCAGCTTTACCCCGTCAATCCCGATCTTGGCAATGGTTCTTGCGGTATCCAGCATCATCTCCCGGGTTTCTCCCGGAAGGCCCAGAATCAGGTGGGCGCAGATGTTGACACCCCGGTTCCGGGTCATAGCAACGGCTTTTTGAAAACAGTCCAAGTCATGCCCCCGATTGATCCGCAGCAGGGTCTGATCGTGCGCGGATTGAAGGCCGTATTCAATCCATACCAGATAGCGATCCGTATAACTTTCAAGAAGATCGAGGATGCGGCTGTCCACACAGTCCGGCCGGGTTCCGACAGCCATCCCCACGACCCCGGCAGCCGACACCGCTTCATCATAAAGTCCCTTTAAAACGGAAACCGGCGCATAGGTGTTGGAAAAAGACTGGAAATAGGCTATATATTTACCGGCCTTGTACCGCTTTGCCATCAACGCCTTGCCGCGTGCGATCTGTTCAGCGACCGATATCCCCTGCGCAGCCGCGCCGGTGCCGGAGCCCCTGGCATTGCAATAAATGCAGCCGCCCGTACCAATTCGGCCATCCCGGTTGGGGCAGGTCAGTCCGGCGTCAATCGTTATTTTCTGGACCCTGCAACCGAAGATCTGCCGCAGATAGGTGTTGTAATCGGTATAGCGTTTGTCCATGACTTTTTTTATCATACCAAAGGGCTTTTACCAATGGTTTTTTATACGAAAAACTATGACATCATCGTGGTCGGGGCCGGACATGCCGGCTGCGAAGCGGCTCTGGCAGCGGCTCGGATGGGATGCTCGGTGCTGCTTCTGGCAATCGATCTGGACAAGGTGGCCGCCATGCCCTGCAGCCCTTCCATCGGCGGAATGGCCAAGGGACAGCTCGTCAAGGAAATCGATGCGCTGGGCGGAGAAATGGCACGGATCGCCGATCAAACCGCCATCCAGTACCGGACGCTGAATACCAAAAAAGGCCCTGCGGTTCACGCTTCCCGGACCCAGAACGACAAAAACCGGTACCATACCCTGATGAAATCCGCTATTGAGCGTCAGCCGAATCTGGACCTCAAACAGGCCATGGTGGAGCGCCTGGTGATTGAAGGAAACAGGGTGGCGGGGATTGAAGATCACACCGGCTTCGGCTACGTTGCTCCGTGCGTCATCCTTGCAACCGGCACCTTTTTAAGCGGGCTGGTTCACATCGGCTTTCGGTCCATACAGGCGGGAAGAGCTGGCGAATTTGCCTCCTACTGCCTTCCGGAGCATTTGCGATCCCTGGGATTCACTCTAGGCCGGATGAAAACCGGAACCCCCCCGCGGCTGAAAAAATCCAGTATCGATTTTTCAAAATTCGCGGCCCAGGGATCTGAAGAAAATCCCAAGCTGTTTTCATATTTTTCCAGAACATTCCCCCTGCCTCAGGTGGAAAGCTTTATGGGGTATACCAATTCCAGATGCCACGGGATCGTCCGCAGCAATATCGGCCGATCCGCGCTTTACGGGGGAGTTATTCAGGGCGTTTCCGCAAGGTACTGTCCTTCTTTTGAAGACAAGGTGGTCAAATTTCCGGAAAGAGAGCGCCATCATGTCATTCTGGAAGCAGAGGGACTTGAAACCGAGGAAATTTACGCCAGCGGCCTCGGGAACAGTCTTCCCCTGGAAGTTCAGATCGAAGTGGTCCGATCCGTGGAAGGGCTGGAGTGCGCTGAAATCATGCGGCCGGCCTATGCGATCGAATATGATTATGTCAACCCGGTTCAGCTCAAACCCACCCTGGAAACAAAATTGGTTTCCGGCCTTTATATGGCCGGTCAGATCAACGGGACGTCCGGGTACGAGGAAGCGGCCGCCCAGGGGATGTGGGCCGGCATCAATGCCGCGTGCAATATACAAAAAAGGCCGCCGTTTATCCTGGACAGGTCCCAGGCCTATATGGGGGTTCTAATCGATGATCTGGTCACCCGGGGAACCCGGGAACCCTACCGCATGTTCACATCCCGGGCGGAATACCGGCTGATGCTCCGGGAGGACAACGCCGATCTGCGCCTGATGAAAACCGGTTTTCAGCTTGGACTCATCGATCAGAATAGCCTGACCGACATCAAAGAGCGAAAAAGAGAAATTGAAAATGAAATCCAGCGCGTCCGGACAACGGTCATCCGGCCAACGGATGCCGTCAACGCCTATCTGATCGACCAGGGGACAAAACCCATCGACAACGGAATCCATCTGGATCATCTGCTGAAACGGGCAGAGCTGGACTACCGGGTTGTGGAAACGCTGGCGCCGGCGGCTCAGCCCCTGTCTTTTAAAATCAGTCAGCAGGTTGAAATTGAAATCAAATATGAAGGCTATATCCAGCGTCAATACCGGGAAATCGATAAATTCAGGAATCTTGAACGGATGAACATACCGGATTCCTTGAATTACGCCGGCATTCACGGGCTTTCCAATGAACTGAAAGAAAAGCTTGCCGCTGTCAAGCCCGCGTCCCTGGGCCAGGCTTCCCGGATAGACGGCATGACGCCTTCGGCCATTTCCGTATTGATGATTGCGATAAAAGTAATGGACAGACACGCGGAATCCGCTGCTTGACTAATATTCTTGACATGTTACAGCTTTAAACTTATTGTTGATCGATGAGATATGATACAGGATGCGGAAAAATGGCCGGGGATTGCACAGGTTATCTCCTGCCGGCTTGATTTTCCGCCGATTAAAGTCATCAAGCCTGAAAATAAAATTACCATCAAGGATTGTAACGATGGCTGAAACAGATTATTACAAAGCACTTGGCGTCAACAAGACCGCTACCGATGATGAAATCAAAAAAGCGTATCGGAAACTTGCGATGAAATACCACCCCGACCATGCCAAGGGAGACAAGGCCGCAGAGGAAAAATTCAAGCAGGTCAGCGAAGCTTATGCGGTCTTAAGCGACAAGGAAAAACGCCAGCAGTACGACACCTTCGGCGCCAACGGATTCCATCAGCGATACTCGCAGGAAGATATCTTCAAGGGGTTTGACATGGAAGACCTCCTGCGCGGGTTCGGGCTGGGAGGCGCCGGTTTTTCTTCGGGAAGAAGGGGCGGCGGGAGAAAATTTTCTTTCGGGGGCGGCTCCCCTTTCGGGAATTTTTCCGGCCAGCAAGCACCCGTAAAGGGATCAGATCTGATCTATGAACTGCCGATCACGCTCCAGGAAGTGGTCACCGGCGCCAGCAAACAGGTCAGTTTCCAGCATGGCCCGCAGTCCGAGAATTTGACGGTCAAAATTCCCATGGGACTCATTACCGGCAAAAAATTACGGATCTCCGGAAAAGGCGAACCCGGTCCTTACGGCGGCCCTGCCGGCGACCTGTATATTAAAGCAAAAATCATCGATGATCCGATGTTTGACGTCAAGGGCAACGACTTGTACATCAAGCGCAGCATCAAGCTTACCGATGCGCTGCTGGGCGTCACGCTGTCCGTTCCCACGGTTGACGGAAAGGAACTGGGTCTTAAAATCCCGGCGGGTGTCAAGCACAAAACACAGATGCGGCTTTCGGGCAACGGCCTTCCCTTCATGAATGAAACGATCCGGGGGGATCTGTATGTCCAGATCGATGTCCAGATGCCGAAGCATTTGACCAAGGAGCAAAAGAAACTGATCGAACAATTGGCGGAAACCGGTTTGTAATCATGGCGACTCCCGAGCTTGTACCCATCCTGACCAAGGAAGAAATCCATCAAAAAATCATTGATCTTGCCGGAATCATTTCCAGTGACTACGCGGGAAAGGAACTGTTGATCATCGGCGTTTTGAAAGGGGCTTTCATCTTTCTTTCGGATCTGGTCAGACATCTCTCCATTCCGGCTCAGATCGATTTTGTCCGCGCATCCAGTTATGGCGACGCCACGTCTTCATCCGGCGAAGTTGCACTGTCCCACACCGTTCAGATGGATGTGCGGGGCAAGCATTTGCTGCTTGTGGAAGACATAGTGGATACCGGTCTGACATTGTCCAGCATTCAGAAATATTTTCTCTCACAGGCGCCTGCATCCGTCAAGATTTGCGCTTTTATCGATAAATATGAAAGACGAGAGGCGGATTTGCGGGTCGACTATACCTGCCACACCATCCATGAAGGGTTTCTGGTGGGATATGGCCTGGATTATGCCGAGAACTACAGGGGATTGCCAGGCATCTATCATCTTAAATTATAAGCAGAGAGCGAGGCAAAGATCATGATTGTCACCTGTGAAGCGTGCTTTACAAGCTTTAACGTAAGCGACGAACTCATCAAGCCGTCCGGTTCAAAAGTCCGATGTTCAAAATGCCACAAGGTTTTCAAGGCGTACCCGCCCATTCCAGAGGATATCGACCCCCCGCCGGTCACTGAACTTTCCGATCCAGTCCCTGCATATTCCTTGACTCCGCCGCAAATGCCGCGTTCGGACCAAACCGGAAAAACAACCGTTTTCCCGGAGGCTTTCAAAGATATTGCCGAATTTGACATCAGTGAACTTGACCAATTGCTGCAAGAGGATACAAGGGACAAATCGGAAATGGCCTTCCCGGCGCATGAAACGCCTCCGCCTTCGGTAAGCGTTCCATTATCCGATGAACCTTCGGAAACATCCGACACGCAGATGGAATCCGGCATTTCCGAAATTTCACTGGACATGCCTGAAATCCCGGACCGCCTGGATGTTACCGGTGCCGAATACAAAACGCCTGCTCAGATGGCAGCCGAAGATACGGATCTTCTTTCCGACAAGGCGGATGAAGCGCTTGAACTGGCCCTTTCAGAAATTACACTGGATGAAGCCTTTGACGGTTCGGGGGAAGAATCTGCGGACGTGATTCCGGAACCCGATACGGAGCGTGGATCCCATGAGGCTGAACCGCAGGATTTTTCGCTGGACGATTTTGAAAAATCGCTTGAAATGGATTTTTCGGATATTTCACTCGTTTCCGAACCTGAATTGGAATCTACCGCCGAGCAAAAGGCAGGTGCCTCCGAAACACCCGTTAAAACAGATCATCAACCGGAAGATGGAGCATTATCTGAAGAACACCGCATCGACTTTGACGAAATTGAAGCCCTGGAGATCAGCAGTATTGAAGGGCTTATGGAAAAACAAGAGCCGGGCGCAGACGCATTCAATGAGGGACTTGAAAGCTTTCAGCGCACCGATGCAGCCGTCGTTTCCCCGCCGCATCCCTTAACGGAACACGAAGAGCCACTGGAAATGGATGCCCGGTTTCTTGATTTTGATGAACTCCAACTGGACACGGATGACTTGAAATCAGCCTCTTTGCTGGAAGCCAAGGAATCGCCCAAACCCCGGGCAGAAATTCCCGCATCTCCTTCAGTCCCCTCCCCCGCGCCCAAACCCTCCGATCTTGAAGATCATACTGAAGACAGGAAAATTAAGATTCCAGCCGATTCGGACATTGAAGAAGAATTGGAGGATACGATTCCGGCGGCAAAAAAAGGCATGTCTCCCGCAATCCGGATTGCAATTATCCTTGCAGTGCTTGTCGCAGCCGGTTTTGGCGGAATTATGCTACTGAAATCCATGGGAATATCAGTTCCTTTTATCAGTCAGTCAGCCCCTGCCAATGTATCGGACCCGGGAAATCTCAATATCAAATCCTTTGATATCAGCAGCAGATTTGTTGACAATGATAAAATCGGGAAACTATTTGTCATCACCGGCAAGGTTAAAAACGAATACACGACGGCCCGTGGGTCCATCCAGATTTCCGGAAAAATCTATACCAAGGACAAAGCCCTGGCAAAAATGGAAACCGTATTCTGCGGCAACATGATTTCGGACGCAGAACTGTCCAAGATCGATTCGGCCGCGCTGAATCAGCGGCTTCAGAACAAATCCGGAGACAATCACATCAATCAGAAAGTTCTGCCGGGCGCTGCGATTCCGTTTACGATCGTATTTAGAAACCTGCCGGCGAATCTGGAAGAATTCACAACAGAAGTCACTTCTTCCATTGCGGCGTAAGCTTTTTTCCTTGACGGATTTTTTTTCAGTTGGTATATATTCAAAGTTTATGACGGCATTTCAGACAGCAACCGTTTTTTCTGAAATCGTGAAGATTCGGCGATGTAGCTCAGTTGGTCAGAGCATGCGGCTCATATCCGCAGTGTCCGGGGTTCAAATCCCTGCATCGCCACCAAGATATAATCCGGAAAACCCGGTTAAGCCCCAAACCCCGCGTCCTGAAAAGGACTGCGGGGTTTTTCTTTTTTAAGGGGCCCTCTTTTGAGATTCGCCCGGAATCGAGAGATCATGGCCTCGATTACCCGTATCGTTCCCGCCAATTTCATGTGTCGTCGCGACT
>JBBIPX010000111.1:0-12058 GCA_037442625.1 Desulfobacteraceae bacterium | reverse complement strand
CAGCCCGGCCTTGCCGGCTTGAAGGCAGCCCTCAATTTCCGGCTTTACGCCAGAATCAACACCCAGTCTTTTATAGAAGAAAGTGAAAACAGCCTGGTCTTCCAGATGAATGAATGCCGGGTGCAATCGGCCCGGAAGCGAAAAAACCTCCAGGACTATCCCTGCAAATCCGGGGGACTGGTGGAATACACGTATTTTGCCCGGGCCATCGACCCGCGGATCAAAACCGAATGCATCGGATGCCCGCCGGATGATCACCCCGATACCTGGTACTGCGCCTGGCGGTTTACAATTTAAATGTGCTTACCGTTGAGACGGATGACCGGATCGTTCCGGTCATCCGTCTCAAGAATGATTTCGTGACTGCCGTGCCCTTCCAGTTCCGGATGGGTGCGCCGGAGAAGCGGAAAATCAAAGCTTTCCAGCGCGCAAATCAGAACTTCCAGTTCGGCTTGAATGTCTTGTCTTTGTTCAGGCGCTTTGAAGTACCGGGATATCGTTTTATGGTATTGTTTTCGAATTGCGGTTTCGATACAATGTTTTGAAAGATCCAGCCTTATCTTCATGATGTTTCCTGCTGCCAACCCTGGATATTTGTTGACAAGTTGACCTGTTGCGATTAGTAAAGTGTGTTTTGTTCATTTTTTTCATCATAACTCTATCTGGTTGTCGTCTGTTTCGGTGCGTATTCCGGCGGCAAGCGTATCCTAACTGTATGGGAGGGTCAATCCATGTATGTTCCGCGATATATGGTTTTCACCAAAGGCGTCGGCATTGCCAAAGAAAAACTGTCTTCCTTTGAAAATGCCCTGCGTGATGCGCGTATCGCTCACCTCAATCTTGTAACGGTTTCATCCATTTTCCCTCCCCACTGTAATATCATTGACATCGAAAAAGGAATTGACCGTCTGGAGCCCGGTGAAATAACGCACTGCGTAATGGCCAGAGAACAGATCAACGAACCCGGACGCAGGATCGTCGCCAGCATCGGACTTGCCCTGCCCGCGGAAAGGGGCCGCTACGGGTATCTTTCGGAACACCATGGATTTGGTCAGACCGAAATCGAGGCCGGCGATTATGCCGAAGATCTGGCGGCGACCATGCTGGCCAACACCCTCGGCATTGAATTCGATGCGGACAAGGATTATGACGAACGCCGTGAAGTTTATAAAATGTCCGGCAAAATCGTTAAATCCCAGCATACCAGCCAGGGCGCCATCGGCGCTGAAGGCAATCTGTGGACAACGGTCGTGGCGGCGGCCATATTTGTTAAATAAATGAAGTGAGTCCATGAGTGCGCCATGAGCCCCCTTTCTTTCGGAGAGCCCGAATACCAGTGGCCGGACCCGGAAAGCGCCCGGGCGATTGTGCTGCCCCTGTGCTATGAAAATGCGGTTTCCTACGGCACCGGAACCGGCAGCGGACCGCTGCATATCCTGAATGCCTCCGTTCAACTTGAGATGATGGATGAAGAAACATTCATCCACTGGGGGAAAATCGGCATTCATACGCTGCCGCCGCTCTATCCTTCCAAAAATCCCGAGCAGGCCGTCAGTCAAATGAAACAGGCGGCGCGGGCCGTACTTGAAAGGCATCAATTTCTGTTGTCCCTCGGGGGCGACCATGCCATCGCCATCGGACCCATCCTGGCGGCAGCGGAGATTTACCCAGATCTGGGCGTGCTTCAGGTGGACGCCCACATGGATCTAAGAAACACCTGGAACGGGAGCCGGTTCAACCACGCGTGCGTAATGCGCCGGGTGGTTGAAGACATGGCGCTTCCCGTGGTTCAGGTCGGTATTCGCTCATTTTCATCCGAAGAGGCTGAATTCTTCCGGCAGCGCGGCTTATCTCCTTTTTTTGCCCACCGGATTACCCAAAACGATGCGTCATGGATACAGCAGGCGGTCGATCGGCTGCCGGAGCACGTTTACATGACCATTGATCTGGACGGGCTCGACCCATCGGTCCTTCCCGGAACCGGCACGCCGGAACCGGGCGGACTTTCCTACCGGCAGCTCGTCGGTCTGATTCAGAAAGTGGGGCGATCCCGAAAAGTGGTGGCCGCAGATATCAACGAGCTGTCCAAAATCGAAGGGACCACGGTTTCGGAATTTACGGCCGCCAAGCTGGCAACCAAATTATTCGTCCATTGTCTGAATGATCAACCTGGTCAGGACCCTGGGATTATCTGAAATGCCGGATGTCGGAACACCAAAAGAGGCTGCCATGCGCAGATTGATGATTGTGGATGACGATGTCATCCTTGCCACGCATCTTGAAGAACTCCTGGAACAATTGGAATATTCCGTGGTTGCCGTGTCTTCATCCGGAAAGGAAGCCATCGACATTGCCAGACAGGTGCTGCCCGATCTGGTTCTGATGGACATTCGCCTTGCGGATCACGATATGGACGGCATCGAAGCCGCCAAAATCATATCCCGGGATCTGGACATCCCCGTTGTCTTTATTTCCGGCTACTCTCAGAACGAAATCGTTCAGCGGTCCCGGACATCCGGCGCATATGGTTTTTTGTCCAAACCGATCTGCGCGGAACAAATAAAACCGACGATTGAGATCGCCATCTACAAAAAAGACGCCGATCGGAGCCTGCGAAAAGCCCATGATGAACTGGACAGACGGGTCATGGCGCGCACGGCGGAATTGACCCGTGCCAACAGCCGACTGAGTATTGAAATCGCTGAGCGCAGGCGAGTGAATCTTGAACTTCAGGCTAAGGAAAAAGAGCTTGAGTATAAATCCCTGAATCTTGAAGAAACCAATGCCGCCCTGAACGTCCTTCTAAAGCAGCGGAAAGAAGACCGGCTGCAACTGGAAGAAAAAGTCATCGCCAATGTCCGGGAATTTGTTCTGCCCTTCCTTGAAAGGTTGAAACAAACCGGGCTCACCCATACCCAATCCACATTTCTCGGGATCGTTGAAACCAACCTGAAAGACATCACGGCCCCCTTTTCCCCCAAACTCTCCCCCCGGTACATGACCTTGACTCCCAATGAAATCCACGTGGTCAACCTGGTCAAGCAAGGCAAACAAACCCGGGAGATCGCGGATCTTCTGGATCGCACCTACGGCACGGTCGGCTCGCGAAGATGCCTGATCCGAAAGAAAATCGGCATCAAGGGAAAGAAAGCCAATCTCAGGACCCAGCTTCTCTCCTATCAGTGATGCCGTCCACCCATCTCCACCGGATCCTTCCTGCTGTCACGGAATACGTCAAAAAGCCGTTCTCCAGTGCATGGGTCAGCGCGGACACCTGTTTTATACGATCCGGACCGGACGCCGCCAGATGGTCAACCAGGTCATTCACCAAATCCCCGCTTTGATCCGCGGAAGATCGGATTTGCCAACTGCCTGCTTTTTCAAGCGCATTTCCCATCATCAGGTCATAAATGGCAACGGTGCGCTCCAGGTTCACCAGGGGCCATGCTTCCTCTTCCGAAGCTTCACCGGCCGCCATGCGTTCGGCAACCAGGCCCAGGTATCGGTTGAAATCGTTTTCCCACCCGATGACAATGTCATCCAGCATCCGGCGGGTTACCGCGGGCGTTTCGACAATGGCCCGGTTGGCATGGTAATCCGCCCAGTTGCCGGAGAGAATCGAAATTCCCAGCGCCGCGCAATCCCGCCGGACCCTTGTGCCCGGAAACGGGGCCAGCAGATGAAATCCGTATGAAACCCCCAGTTTTTTCAGCTTCTCGCCAAAGGCAAGGGTTTCCTTCAGGGTTTCCGGAGTTTCGCCCGGCAGTCCCAGGATAAACGAGCCATGCGGCAAAAGTCCGACCTGATTGCACAGGTGAACGGCCGCGATTACCTGGCTTAAGGTAATGCCTTTTTTAATGGTTTTCAGGATTCCGGCATTTCCGGATTCTATTCCGAAACTGACCGCCTGGCAGCCGGCATCCTTCATCCGCTTTAAAATCTTCAGGGAAACCGTATCCACCCGCGCAAACGATGTCCATTTGACCTTAAGGTTTCTCTTGAGGATCTCATCGCATACCGCAAGGCAGTGACCGGCGTCGGCGGTAAAAAGATCATCGGCCACGTTGATCTGGCAAAAACCGTAACCGGCAAGGATCTGCATTTCATCCACCACGGCCGCAGGATCCCGGTACCGGACCTTTGCCCCCACCATTTTCCGGCCCACGCAAAAAATACATGCATGGGGACACCCGCGGCTCGTGGTCATGGAAATCGGCATTCCCAGCGCCCGGTATCTGCCAAGCGCCAGAAGGTGGCGGGAAGGCGCCGCAAGCGTATTCACATCGATGAAATGGGGCCGTTTTCCGGTTGAAACAATGCTGGCGCCCCGACGGAACACAAGTCCTGGAATCCGCCGCCAGTTTCTTCCCTTTCCGGCTTCATCGGCAATTTCAACGAGGGTCTTCTCGCCTTCGCCCAGCACCACGATATCCAGTTCGGGACAGGCCGACAGCGTGTCTTCGGCGCAGAACGTCACATGGGGGCCGCCCATGACCGTCAGGCAGTCCGGGCGCCAGCGCCTGGCCTCCCGGATGGCCCGGATGGCCCGATCGAACGTCATGGTGACGGCGGTTGCGGCAACGATATCGGGGTCAAGCTGCGAAAGCTTTGATCTGAATTCGGCATCATTGTAGGGGAAAACGACAAAATCAAGGATGGTGACTTGCACGCCGGCCTTTTCCAGGGCTGCGGCCAGATACGCCAGGCCCAGCGGCGGAGACGGGTTTTCGGACAAGGGGTAAAACGGGTTGATCAATACACAGCGCATCGGCGAGCTACCTTAAATGCCATAAAAAAAGGGCCCGAGCAATGCATCGGGCCCTTTCGACAACTTTTACGTGAACCGAAAAAGCGGGATTTAGAACAGACCGCTGACTTTACCGGTGTCGGTATCCACGTCAATTCTTCTGAATGCCGGGTTGGAGCTGGTTCCAGGCATCAGGCTGATGGCGCCTGCGCAGGGGCAGAGGAATTTGGCGCCGGAGTAAATGAGAACGTCCCGAATCGGCAGGGTCCAGCCCTTGGGCACGCCCTTGAGGGTCGGTTCATGGGTCAGGCTCAGGTGGGTTTTCACCATCATGGTGGAGAAATCCGCATATTTTGAATCGCTTTCCAGCATTTTGGCTTTGGCCTCGGCCTCGGGTGTCCAGGAAACGCCGTCGGCGCCGTAGACTTCCTTGGCGATCAGGGCAACGCGGTCGCGAAGCTTGGTTTCCAGCGGATACAGGAATTTAAAGTCATTGGAATCGTTGCAGGCGTCGATAACGGCGTCAGCAAGTTCCAGAGCCCCGTCCCCGCCGTCGGCCCAATGGGTCGATTTGGCGCAGCGGGCGCCGGCAGCCTCGGCGGCTTTCCGGACGATGGCGACTTCCGCATCGGTATCGGTATGGAAGCAGTTGACGCATACGACCGGGTTGATGCCGGCTTTTCGAATGGTCTTGATATGGTGTACCATATTCTCGACGCCTTTTTCCACCAGCGCCAGATTTTCCTTAACGTAAGCATCGGGAAGTGCGATGCCGGCAACGACCTTGGGCCCGCCGCCGTGCATCTTGAGGGCGCGGATGGTGGTGGTCAGAACCGACACGTGGGGTTTGAGTCCGCTGTTACGGCATTTGACGTTCCAGAATTTCTCAAATCCGATGTCCGCGGCAAACCCGCTCTCGGTGACATGGTAATCGAACATTTTCAGGCCGATCCGGTCGGCAATGATGGAGGACTGGCCCACGGCGATATTGGCGAATGGACCTGCATGAATCATGCAGGGCTGATGTTCCGCGGTGCTCATGAGGGTGGGGTTGATGGTGTTTCTCATGAAAGCGGTCATGGCGTTGCCGACTTCAAGATCGCCGGTGGTGACCGGTTTTCCGCTTTTGTCAAAGCCGACGGTAATGTTGTTGAGACGCGTTTTCAGATCCGCCAGGTCCTTGATGATGGACAGAATGGCCATGCACTCGGAACCAACGGCAATGCCGAATTTGGACTGCATCATAAAGCCGTCGGTTCTGCCGCCCATGCCGATGATGATATTTCTGAGGGACTGCGCGCAGAAATCAATGATCCATCCCATTTCAATCCGGGTGGGATCCAGATCGAGACGGCGCATTTTGGTGAGCCGGGCAAGCTGCTCGTCATTGTAATTGCGTTCATGCTGCATTCTGGCGGTCAGCGCGACCATGGCCAGGTTGTGGGCGTTCATGATGTCGTTGATATCACCGGTCAACCCCAGTGAAAACTCGGTCATGGGAATGATGAGGGCGTTGCCGCCGCCGGCCGCCGTTCCCTTGACGTTCATGGTCGGACCGCCGGAGGGCTGACGCAGGGCGCCGCCGACATTTTTGCCGCGTTTCCCGAGGCCTTCCATCAGGCCGACGGACGTGGTGCTTTTCCCTTCGCCCAGCGGTGTCGGGGTGATGGCGGTCACTTCGATGTATTTGCCGTCAGGTCTGTTCTGAAGGCGGTTGATGATTTTGAGGAAATCCAGTTTGGCCAGTCTTCCCATGGGAAGCATTTCATCTTTTTGCAGCCCCAGTTCATCCCGCCATTGATCCGGCGTTTTCATGTGGACCTCGGCAGCTTCGGAAATCTGCCAGTCTTTCATTTCTACTGCATTGTAAGCCATTGATTCGTTCCTCCTCTGAATTGATGATTAATGTTTGGGAACCTGATAAAACATCCGGGGTTCCCCAGCGGATTCGATACAATTACCGGAAGATGCGCCCCATTGCCTGAGTCAAGGAGACATACGGGGCAACTGACATTATCAAGGCAATAACCTGCTGCCGTCACAACTACGGGAATTGCATTGCAGAAGATGGTCACATCCCCTTGATGATTGCGTTTCAGTATCATGGCAATGGTGTTTTGGCAAGCAATAAAAAGACTGTTTCGACTCATCGTTTTTAACGCGTATCTCGGACAAAAAAGAAATAAGATCAGGCGGCTTCCGCCATAAAAACATCGATGGAATTGCTTGACAAAATAAAAATGAAGAATTATTCTACTTGATAATTATTCTCAATAAATCAATCTAAAAGAAAAATCTTCACCCAACCGCCCAAACCCCAATAATCTCATGAAGGGAGAACAAAATGGAACCTAAAAAAACGGACACTCTAAAGCTGATTAATCCCAGCGATGTGACCATCTGCGAAGCAACAGCCCAAATGCTTCGAAAGGCCCAGAGAGACGGTGTTGAAACTGCCTTTGACCGCGCCGCCAACATGAAAGCCTGCCCCATCGGCGCGGATTCGGCCTGCTGCAAGCACTGCTCCATGGGCCCCTGCCGGCTCAACGCCAAAGACCCGTACGGAAAGGTCGGGGTCTGCGGCGCTGACATCGACACGATCCAGGCCCGGAATTTCGCCCGCATGGTAGCCTCCGGATCCGCCGCGCATACCGACCACGGCATGGGCATCCTGGATCTGTTCCGCGGAGTGGTCACCGGTAAAATTACCGACTACAAAATCAAAGACACCATCAAGCTTGAAAATGTCGCCAAATCCATCGGCATCGAAACAGAAGGCAAGAGCACCACGGAAATTGCCGAGGAGCTTTACACCGAACTTGAAAAAACCTACACCCAGCTTGAAGGGGAAATTCCCTTCACCAAACGGGTCCCCATCAAGACCCTGGAAAACTGGCGAAAACACAATATCGTTCCCCGAGGCGCCATGCGGGAAATCATGGAAATGATGCACCGGACCCACATGGGCGTTGACCAGCAGTATGAAAACATCACCCAGCAGTTCAGCCGGACAGCTCTTTCCGATGGTTGGGGCGGATCCATGATTGCAACCGAACTGGAAGACATCATGTTCGGCACCCCTTCACCGGTCTGTGTTGAAGTCAACATGGGCGTTCTGAAAGAAAATCAGGTCAATATCATTATCCACGGACATGAGCCAAGCCTTTTTGAATCCGTTCTGGAGTCGGTCAATGAACCTTCTCTGGTTCAGGCGGCCAAAGCGGCCGGCGCAGCCGGCATCAACCTGGTCGGGATGTGCTGCTCGGGCGCTGAAATGCTGGTGCGCCACGGTATTCCGCATGCCGGCAACTTCATGTCCACCGAGGCGGTTCTGGTGACCGGCGCGGTCGACGCCCTGGGTGTCGATGTCCAGTGTATCAAGCAGGGCCTGGCAAAAGTCGCAGCCTGTTATGGCACATTGATGTTCACCACCAATTCCCGCTGCAAGATCGAGGGGGCCGTGCACATTCCCTTTGATGACCATAACGCCAAAGCCTGCACGGACGAAATTGTCATCAAGGCCATTACCCGTTTTAAAAACAGAACCCTGCCGGTTGAAATCCCAAAAATCGTCAACACCGGCGTTCACGGTTTTTCTCACGAATACATCAGCTACATGCTGGGCGGCAGTTTCAGGGGCAGTTATACGCCGCTGAACGACAACATCATCAACGGCCGGATCCGGGGCGTTGCCGGCGTTGTGGGCTGCACCAACCCCAGGGTCAAACAGGACTGGGTCCATGTGGAACTGGTCAAGGAACTGATCAAAAACGATGTCCTCGTGCTTCAGACCGGCTGCTCCCAGATTGCGCTGGCCAAGGCCGGACTCACCGTTCCGGAAGCTGCTGTCATGGCGGGACCCGGCCTCAGAGAGGTCTGCGAAACCGTCGGCATGCCGCCTGTTTTGGGCCTGGGTGCCTGCGTGGACAACAGCCGGATTCTGGTGGCCGCGTCCCAGATGGTCAAGGAAGGCGGTCTGGGAGATACCATTGCCGGCCTGCCGGTTGCCGGAGCCGCTCCGGAATGGATGAGCGAAAAAGCCATCGCCATCGGCCAGTATTTTGTTGCCTCAGGCGTTTATACGGTATTTGGCGTCACCTTTCCGATCGTCGAAGGCACCCGTTTTCACAAGCATTTATTTGAGGAACTGGAAGAAATGGGCATGGGCAAATGGGGATTCACACCGGATCCTTATGAAATGGCCCGCATGATGATCGCACACATCGACAAGAAACGAAAAGCCCTGGGTCTGGACAAAACCCGCGAGCGCGTTCTGATGGATATGGCAGACCGCAGAGCCATGGAAGCCGCGGCGGCATAATTCTCACCGTGTTTATAAAACCGTGTAGGGGCGGCCGACAGGCCGCCCCTACACGCCATTCATAACGCTTCAGTGAATTTTCTCTACTCCTGACCGCTGATCCATTCCCCCTTCATATTTTTCATATACCGGTACAGCGTCGCCCTGCCCACGCCCAGGAGCTTTGCGGCCTTGACCTTGTTGCCGCCGCTGCGCTCAATCGCGGATTTCACCAGAAAATCGTTGAGCCTCCCCGGCTGCGGCGCCGGTTTTTCGGGCCGGCTCACGGATTGGATTTCAATCGGGATATCCTCTGGCTCGATGATATCCCCACGGGATTTGACTACCGCATACTGAATGGCATTCTGGAGTTCCCGGACGTTTCCCGGCCAGCGATAGGCCGTCATCAGGGACAGGGCTTCAATGGAAATCCGTCGCGGTTTCTGGCCGTTTCGCCGGGCGGCCTCCTTCAGGAAATGTTCGATCAAAAGGGGAATGTCGCTTTTTCGCTCCCGAAGCGGCGGCAGGTGTATGGGAATTACATTGAGGCGGTAATACAGATCATCCCGGAAACGGTTCAGACGGACTTCACTTTTTAGATCCTTGTTGGTGGCGCTGGTGACCTTGACGTTCACCGAAATCGTTTTTTCCCCGCCGACCCGCTCGAATTCGCCTTCCTGTAAAAACCGAAGCAGCTTCACCTGAACCGGTTTGGTCAAATCCGCCACTTCATCCAGAAATACCGTTCCGCCATCAGCAAGCTCAAATCGCCCTTTTTTATCCCGAATCGCGCCGGAAAAGGCGCCTTTGACATGCCCGAAGAGTTCGCTCTCGATCAGGCCCTCGGGCAGAGCGCCGCAGTTAATGGGCACAAAAGGACCCCGGCTTCGCTGGCTTTCACTGTGCAGGGCGGCGGCAACCAGCTCTTTTCCCGTACCGGTTTCCCCGGAAATATGGACAGGATAATCGTAGCCGGCGATGTTTCGGATCTGCTGAAAAATCTCCAGCATCTTGACATCCTGACCGATGATATCGGAAAATCCCTGGGATTTTTCCGCCTTGAGCTGGAGATTCAAAAGACCCGTGACATCCCGAAACGCGGCCAGAACTCCCAGAAGCGCCCCCTGGTTGTCCGCCATTGCCGTAACGCGCATCTCGATGCGCCGGTATTCCCCCTTCAGGGTCCGGATATGCGTGATGCATTCCGCCTTGTCGCCCAGCATCGGCTGATCGCCGCAGAAATGGCAGCGGCTGCCGCAGAACGGCTTTCCAAAAGCCTGGTGGCAGTCTTTACCCAGGACATCCTCCTTGGAATAGCCGGTGATTCTTTCAGCCTCCCGGTTGAAATAGAAGATGCGGCGGCTGGTGTCGTGCGCAATGATCCCTTCCTTGAGACTGTCCAGAACCCGCTCAAGATTATGGGCATACGAAATGATTTCTTCCAGCATCAAAGCTGCGCCATCCTTCGTCGGGGTGTCAATCGAACTCAGAGCAATCTGAATTGAGAAAAGCGTGCGAACCGGCTCCGACATCGTGTTAACGTCAGCGGCAGGGGCTTTCGCCTCTTGAGCTGTGTATATGAGATGCTTACAAATGTCAAATAGCAGATCATCATTGTCATTGACAAGTTTTCAATTTCATTTTAGGAATATACGCAAATACTTGCTGCGTCGGTTGTCCGTTCACATCCAAACTTATCATCCTTCATTCATTGGCAGTAGTCTCATGTATCGCCCGTAATCATAAGGAGGTCAACAATGGCGCCATCAAAGGAAAAAAACAAAAAACGGAGAATTACCTTTTCGCTGAACGCCGATAAGGCCGATCAGGTTGCCCTGGTGGGTGATTTCAACAATTGGAGCCAGACTGCGCACCCCATGAAAAAAAACAAAAACGGCTCTTGGGAAAAAACGGTGATGCTGGATATCGGGCGGTATGAATACAAGTTTCTGGTGGACGGCCACTGGCAGAGCGACCCCCAGAACGGACAAGTCACCCGGAACTGCTTCGGTACCATCAACAATATCCTGATGGTCACCGCTTCATGACCGTATCCAACCGGCTTCGGCAAACTCCCTTGCCCGGAAGCCGCATCGCGGCGTTTCGCGGGGATGTGCGGACGTTTTCACTCAGTCTGGAGTCCCCGTTGAAAGGAACGGCCTGGATTCGAACCAACATCGGCCATATCGGGGTCAGCCGCAAGGAAATCATCGCGCATATCGAACGGGGCGCTCCCCCGCTTGCACGGGACTGGTTCGATATCCCCATGCGCCGGATCCATGACAGGCTGTTTCAGATTACCCTTGCGCTTACCGAAATCGGCCATGCCCAAGCCAAATGCTTTTTTCTCGAGGACGGCAAATCGGACCCCGAATGGCCGGAAGGCCCCGATACGGTTCTGAACGTCGGATCGGCCCATACCTGCTGCGGCAATATCATATATAACGCCTTCGTCCGGCAGTTCGGCCCGAACAAGGCCGGAAACGCCGTCCCGTCCGAGGAGGAGAAAGGGTGGGTACATGCGCTCGACACGGCCGGATATACGGTGATTCCCAAATCCGGCACGTTCCGCGATCTGATCGCCGAGCTGGATTTCATTTTCCAAAGACTGGGCTGCCGCTTTCTGCACCTTTTGCCCATCCATCCGACGCCGACCACCTATGCGCGCATGGGACGCTTCGGCAGTCCATATGCGGCGCTCAGCTTTACGGCCGTGGATCCGGCCCTGGCCGAATTTGATCCCAAGGCCACGCCCCTGGAACAGTTCATCGAACTGGTGGATGCGGTGCACGCCCGAAACGGGCGGATTCTGATCGATATCGCCCCCAATCACACGGGTTGGGCGGCCGGCCTTCACGAAACCCACCCGGAATGGCTGGTTCGTGGACAGGACGGCCGCATCGAAGTCCCCGGAGCCTGGGGCGTTCAATGGGAAGACCTCACCCGGCTGGACTACTCCAAACACGGGCTCTGGGCATACATGGCCGATGTATTTCTCACCTGGTGCCGCA
>JBBIPX010000110.1:0-12120 GCA_037442625.1 Desulfobacteraceae bacterium | reverse complement strand
TGGTGGATTATAAATCCACTCTTAAGAAAGTGTCCACAAATTCCCTACCACGTCAATTTTCAATGATTATTTGCTGCTGTTCGCTTTTTCCAGTGCCTCGATCAGTTCTTCCAGGCTGGGCCGGCGGTTGATGTCCCCGACCTTGGCGTAGCGCACAATTCCGGCCTTATCGATGATGAACAGCGCTCGTTCGGCCATGCCGTCACTTCGCAGCACGCCGAATTTATCCGCCACGGCCCCGTGCGGCCAGAAATCCGACAGCACCGGAAACCAGAGATTCCCCATTTGCCGGGTCCAGGAAAACAGGGTCGGGAGGTTGTCCACGGTAATGCCGAGTAGAACGGCGTCGTTGGCTTCGAACAATCCTTTTGCCAGATTGTACCCCGGCCATTGATCCGAGCAGACCGGGGTCCAGGCCGCGGGAACAAATGATATCACGACGTTTTTCTTTCCCGCGAACTGGCCGAGTGAAACAGCCTTGCCGCCCAAGGCCGGTAGCGTGAATTCCGGAGCCGGTTCTCCCACCTTGACCTTCAGCGTGCTGTCGATTGGTTTTAACTGGCCGGGATTGTAAATGTTCTCCTTGTACACATCCGAAAGCGCGAAAGCCGGGACGGATATCCAAGATATCAAAATGGCAATTGCCGAGACAGTTCTCAAGAATGATCGCATAAAATCTCCATGGCGGAACATCATTTGGTTAATTGCGCCTGAATCAGATTCAGAAAGCCGGCGTTGTCGGCGATTGCTCCCGGTTTGGAATAAAAGATGGCATGGGTGCCGTCTTTATAGTTTCTTATGCCGATAAAATAGGGGGTTCTGACTTCGCCGAGCTGTTTGTGAATGACAAATTCGCCGTCTGAAAACAGCGGAAATTGAATGGCATATGTTTTTTTGAAATATTCAACTTCAAACGGGGAATTGCCCACACCGATGCCGATAAGCTTGACATTGCCCTTCAGTTTATCGCTGCCCTGAATTTTTGAATACAGATCGTTGACGTTGGGGGCTTCCTTCTGGCAGTGCGGGCAGTACATGCTGAAGATTTCTACGATAACAACCGGCGCCTGGATCTGGGGGATGGAAAACATGCCTTTGCCATCAATGCCCAGATACGTCCTGTATCCGGCATCCGCGGGAACGGCAAGCCGAATGTCCGGCAGATTTCCGCCCTCTGCGGGCGGCGAAACTTCCGCCGCCGGAAAACCGGGCATAATCAACAGGCACGCCAGAATTGTGCAGATCATACGCAGTTTTTTCATATCGGCAATTCTCCTTTTATGGAAACACTCATAACCACAACATCATGGCTGTTCTCAGACATAAAAAAACAACTTTCCTCCGCTTTCATTCGGGCTATATTCTGACATTCAGCGCAATAAACCGGCACAATTCGTCATGAATATCCTTCAACGTCAATTCATCCAGACAGCGGCTGATCTCAGAATTCCGGCATCCTTTCCGGCGGCAGGGAATGCAGGGCATGTTTTTGGAAACCACTGTATGCCGGCTGCCTCTCGGCGCCCAGCAGACGGCGGGGGACGGCCCGAAGATGCCCAGTGTCGGAATGCCGACGGCGGCCGCAAGGTGTAGGGCCGCGGTATCCACCCCGATAAATCCGCGGCAGGCGGAAAAAACAGCGGCCAGCTCCCCGATGGATGTTTTTCCTGCAAGATTATAGGGTTTGGTCCGGCAGCGCGCAAGCACCTGATCCGCGCGGCCGCGTTCATCCGGTGATCCGGTAATGACAACCGTTACTTCATAATTCTGCTGGACATCGTCAATCAGTTCTGCGCAGGAATCCACCCGCCATTCCTTGTATTTCCACAAGGAGAACGGATGAAAGGCCAGAAGCGGTCGGTCGGCGGAAATTTTTTCACTGGAAAACAACCGGGCGGCAGCCTGTATTCTGCGAGATGGAACGGATATTCGAGGGGCGGCGTCCCGAATTTTCAGACCAAGGGGTGCGAGAATATTCAGATTGTGTTCCGCTGAATATTGGAAAGTTTCATCCGGAGGCGTCACCAGGTGGGTAAACACCCGGTTTCGCCACAGCCGTCCATCGGCTGCAAACCGTCCGATGCGCGTGCCCGCGCCGGATAATCCGGCAATGATCGCACCCCGCGTGCCGGTGCGAAGATCGATCGCCAGATCAAACTGGTGTGCGCGAAGGGCCGCCATCCAGCGTGCCTGATCCAAAACCGCGGCTTTCAAGGGTTTCTGTTCCTTTCGGACGGTCATCACACCGGAAGCCCAGGGGCAGTCTTCAATGATCTCACCGGCCTTTTCCCGGACGCAGACCACAAGCCTGGACTCCGGAAATTTATTCCTGAGGGCTCTGATGGCCGGAAGGGTCAGGATGACATCGCCGATATCGCCAAGCTGAATCAGGAGGATGCTGTGATAGGATGACGGATTCGCGGGCAAAGGGTTCCGGTCAGATAATTCCTCTTTCTTTCTTGACCGCTTCATAGGCTTCCTGAATTTCCTTGAACTTGTCATTGGCAAACTTGATAAATTCATCCGGCAGGCCCTTGGCAATGATTTTGTCCGGATGGTATTCGGAAACCAGCTTGCGGTACTGTTTTTTGATCTGATCGTCCGTATCGCCGGATGTGCAGCCCAGAACCGCGTAATATTTATTTACATCCCTGGCATACCGGGACCGGATACCGGCGTACTGCGCGCTGCTGAAACCGAAGATGGACGCCGCGGACTGGATCAGCCGCTCTTCGCTTGGCTGAATGACGCCGTCCGCAACCGATACCCGGAGCAGAATATCCATCATCAGCTCCAGCATCTGGGGCTGAACATGAAACTGGCCATAGAACTGGGAGGCAAAACTTTCAAAGGATTCGGGGGATTCCTGGGCCTTTTGGAAAATGTTGATGGCCACCTGCTGGCTTTCCGGGCTCAGGTTCAGATCATACGTCATGAACTGGCGGACGGCGTCCATTTCCGCGCGGGAAACCTGGCCGTCCGTTCTGGCCAGCTTGCCCAGCATGGAAAAAGTGGCGACAAAAAAAGTGATCTGCGACGATTCGCCGTAAGACAGGCTCATTGCCGGGCCGCTGTCGGCGGGCTTGTCAAATGCGGCATGGCCGAACACGGCGCCGGCTATGGCGCCGATCGGGCCTCCCAGTGCAAAGCCGATGGCTCCGCCTACCAATTTTCCGATGATGCTCATAAAGACCCATCCTGTAATTTTCTCTATAAATATATTAACGATTCAGCGATTCTTCAATCTCATCCAGAAACCGGCTCTTTCGGTTGAACTGGCCTTTGCGGTATCCGGCGCAGGTCAGATAAAGATATTTTTCAGAGCGCGTTACGGCAACATACATCAGCCGCCTCTCTTCAAAAAGTCCGGCAGTCGTGTCCATGGACCGCCAGTGCGGAAAAAGCTGTTCCTCGCATCCTACGACAAAGACCACATGAAATTCAAGTCCCTTGGCTGCATGAATCGTTGAAAGGCTGACCCCACGGGATTGTTCCTGATCGTCGTCTTTCTTGTCTTCCCGCACCAGGGCCGCCTCTTCCAGATATTCCACAATGGACTCTTTCTGGGATGCCGAATATATGAGCTGTTCTATGTTTTCGAGCCGCGAGGTAAAGTCCATGGTGTCGGCCTTCACATTTTCTTTAAGGAAGGCCAGGTAGTTGACGCGATCGAGCACCGACTGGATGGCTTGCACGGGCTGCATCTCCCGGATGTCATCCAGAAGATCCAGAAGGGTTTTAAGTGCCTGGTAGACTTTCGGGGCCAGAATCGACTCGCTCAGGGCGATTCGGGCCGCTTCCTGAAGGCCGGTTTGCGGGGTTCTCAAAGCCGCCAGTTTTTTGACCGCGCCGGGGCCAAGTCCGCGTTTGGGCGTATTGACGATTCGCTCAAACGCCGCATCGTCCTTGATGAATGCCGCGGCGGTCAGGTAGCAGTTCAGGTCCAGGATTTCCTTTCTTTCAAAAAAGCCCTTTCCGCCCAGCATGCGATACGGAATTTGGCACTGGCGGAATGCCTTTTCAAAGGACAGGGAACAGAATTTGGTCCGGTACAGCACCGCCATTTTATCCAGCGGAATATCCATGCCCTTCATGCTGAGGATCTTTCTGGAAACCCAGTCGGCTTCTTCGAAGTCATTGTCGAAATCATGGAGTTCCACCAGGCCGCCCTGTTTTTCCGAAAAGCATTTTTTCTCCAGCTTGTGCGTGTTGTACCCGATCAGGTCATTTGCAACTTGAACGATTTCGTCCGCAGAACGGTAGTTCTGCTCCAGCCTGAAGATTTTCGCGCCCTGGTATTTTTCCTTGAAGGACAGAAAATGGTCCACATTGCTCCCCCGAAAGGAATAGATGGCCTGCCAGTCGTCACCCACGCAAAAAAGCCTGCCGTTACGCATCAAGAACCCGGTCAGCTCTTCCTGGATGTTGTTGGTGTCCTGGTATTCATCGCAGAGAATGAAATCAAAAAGATTCTGATAATAGGCCCGGATGGATGCATGATCCCGAAGCAGGTTGCGCGTTAGAAAGAGGATGTTGTCAAAATCCACGGCATTTTTGGATTTGAGCTCCAGTTCATAGCGATGGAAAATATCGATCATCCGTTTTCTGGCAACCCGCGGTTTGTGCGTAAAATAGTCTTGCGGAGATCCCGAGTTTTTGGCATTGGAGATTTCCGCTGCAATGACGGGCACGAAAGACTTCTCGATGTTCATTTCCGAAACGGCGATTTCATGTATCAGTTTTTGCTGCTGATAGGACGAGTAGATCTGGAGCGGCGGCTGATATCCCAGGAGCGTGCAGTGTTCCTTGAAGATTCTATAGCAGGCGGAATGAAAGGTGCGGACCCACGGAAATTGATAGAGCGGAATGCCCGTCATCTCCACCAGCCGGGATTTCATTTCCTCGGCAGCCTTGTTGGTGAACGTAATGGCCAGGATGCGCTCCGAGGGAATGCCGGATGCAATCAGATGGGCTATTTTGGCGGTTAAGGTTCGGGTTTTTCCGGAACCGGCCCCGGCAACGACCAGGGTGGGTGAATCCAGATATTCGACAGCCTGTTTCTGCTGGCCTGAAAGGTTCATGATGATCCGTTATCTGAGTGAAAGCCCTTGATTGCAGGGAAAAAGACGACCGGCAATGCAAGGACTGTCCATCGCGCGTTGTCCATGACTGCGGCGACCGCCGCAGACTATTTGGCTCAGGAAAAGCCCCTGCTCGGGGCGGAAGGCGCGCATGTTCCGGAGCCGGAGCCGCCCAAAAAGCTGGCGCAACTGATGAGTTTTTTGGTCCGGGCCGATCCGCAGCAGGGGCAGGAAATTTTTTCCGCTTTGGCATTAAAAACCAACCGCTCGAAATTCTGATGACAGGCTTCGCATTCGTATTCGAAAATGGGCATGTTGTCCTCCGTTGATCCGTGTTTGTCCGAAAATGACATTCCGGCGTTTGGTATCCGGCATTTTGCATTTTTTCTTAAGAGCCGAATTCGATAAAAAGGATTCACCTCAAAGGGCCAGCACCAGGCCTACCGGACAATGGTCGGATCCGGGGATATCGTTATCGATGAAAGCGTCAATGATCCGGCCTTTTTCCATCAAGTCCTCGGACACGATGAAATAATCGATCCGCCACCCGATATTCCGGGATCTGGCACCGAACCGGTAGGTCCACCAGGAATATTTTTCGGTATCCGGATAAAAATGCCGGAACGTGTCCACATAGCCGTTTTGAAGAATTCGGTCCATCCAGTCCCGTTCGATCCGGAGAAAACCGGAATAATTCTCGTTGGCTTTGGGGTTTTTCAGATCAATTTCATTGTGAGCCGTATTGAAATCGCCGCAGATGATCACGCTACGTCCCTGGAGGCGATAGCGGTCGGCATGGGCGAAAAACGCCTCATAAAAATTGAGTTTGTATTGCAGGCGGTCTTCTCCCATCTGTCCATTGGGGAAATATATATTGAAAAAAACAAAATTACCGAAATCCATTTCACAGATCCGGCCTTCCTGATCGAATTCGGGGATGCCGACGCCACGGCGGACGGAAAGGGGAAAAGTCCGGGTGTAGGTTCCCACCCCGCTGTAGCCTTTTTTGACGGTTGAATACGACCAGTAGGATTCATATCCGTCGATATTCTTCATGGCTTCGGTCAGTTTGGTTTCCTGGAGTTTGGTTTCCTGAATTGCGAGAATGTCGGCGTCCAGATCCTTGACTGTCTGAACAAATCCTTTGGTCATCAGCGCATTCAGGCCGTTTACATTCCAGGATATCAGTTTTAAGGTCTGTTTGGGCATTGTCATTTATGTGAAAGTAATCCGTCCTGTGACTTTCCCCTTTCCCAAAAGGGAAAAGTTTGCGGTCAATTCCTGCCCGAAGTTAAACGGCCATGGTGTATGGATGATATCCCGAACGCCATGGCCGTTTTGCTTTCAAGCAAGGCCGTCTCTGTTTGATTGCGTCAATATACTAAATTTCCGGTTTCCACACAATGGCGGATTCAAAATTATTCTATCAGGAAACACATAGCGGCAATTTTTCTTGATTTTTAGAGAGGATCCGCATAGTTCATGAAACATGACGAAGAAGATCCCCAATTTAATGAAAGCCATGGTAATGACCGGCATTATGAAGATTTCCTCCGGCAGCAGGCCGCTGGCACTGACGGAGCAGGCAATTCCGGAACCCGGGGACGGGGAAGTCCTGATTCGGGTGGCAGCTTGCGCCGTATGCCATACGGAACTGGATGAAATCGAAGGCCGCACGCCGCCGCCCCAATTTCCGGTAATTCCCGGCCATCAGGTTGTGGGCCATGTGGTCAAATGCGGGCCGAATGCATTCCGGCTTCAGCCGGGCGATCGGGTCGGCGTGGGATGGATATACAGCGCCTGCGGAACCTGCTCTTTTTGCCGCGACGGGAACGAAAACCTGTGCCCGTCTTTCCGGGCGACCGGAAGAGATGTGAACGGCGGTTACGCCGAATTCATGACGGCAAGAGAAGATTTTGCCTATCCGGTTCCCGCATGTTTTACCGATGTCCAGGCGGCGCCCCTGCTGTGCGCAGGCGCCATCGGGTACCGCTCGCTCCGGCTGACAAATATTCAAAACGGGCAGTCTCTGGGACTGACCGGTTTTGGCGCATCCGCCCACCTGGTGCTGAAAATGCTGAATTACCGGTTTCCCCAATGCAAGTGTTTCGTGTTCGCCCGAAGCCTTGCCGAACAATCCTTTGCACGGGAAATCGGCGCAGTATGGGCCGGAGATACCGAAGAGGCCCCTCCGGAGCTGCTGGATGCCGTTATCGATACGACCCCGGTGTGGAAACCAATCGTATTTGCGTTGCAGCATCTGAAAAGCGGCGGCAGGCTGGTCATCAACGCGATTCGAAAAGAGCCGCTGGATCAGGATATCCTGATGCGCCTGGATTATCCCCTTCACCTGTGGATGGAAAAGGAAATCAAAAGCGTGGCCAATGTCGCACGCCAGGATATCCGCGAGTTTCTGGAAATCGCTTCCCGAATCCCCATCGTTCCGGAAATTCAGGTAGTTGCGCTGGAATCCGCCAATGACGCCCTGATTGAGCTGAAGGAACGAAAAATCCGGGGGGCAAAAGTGCTGGACATGCGGCTCAACAAATCCGCCACAATTGCTTCGGCTTCCCGAAGCTCATGGATGGAGCCGAATCCGGATCCGAGTTCCTGAAAAATCCGGTCATAGCAGGACGGCTTTGCGCCGATGGCTGCGTAATCCACCGGGACTCTGGCATAAAGCCTGTCGTTGAAAAAATAGTGGATCAGCCCGATGGCGGGATCCGGGCGATATGGCCAGGACCTTTTTAAATCCATCAGCTCCCGGATGATGTCCGCATAGTAGCCAGAATCCATGTCAGGAATGGGTAAGCCTTCATGCCTCTCCCCCCAGCGGGGGGAGGTCGGGAGGGGGGAACTTGCGATATTCCAGGTCGCATCCAGAAACGCCTGCACCAAGTCCGCTTCGGTAATCATCAGCCCATAGTCGAACCAGTCACGGGCTGCTTTCCGGATCAGGATTTTAATGTCCGGCGAAAGGCAGTCATGGGTCGGACAAAAATAAGACCGGCAGGCAACCCCCCCGTAATCGCTGATCCCCCGAAAATCCACGCCATTGTTTCCCAGCGGGTGGAGCAGGCATCCCGGCCGCGACAGGTTCGGTCCGATCAGCCCGATATAGGGGCAGTGATGAAATTCAGCCAGCGGCCGCTGTTGCGGTTCACTGTCTTCCACCCATTTGCGGTATGAAAGAAGGGTATCCAGATCACGGCCTTGGCCGGCCATGCCCACAAACCGGCGGGTCCGCCTTGTCAGCATGGCGTGCAGGCTATTCCTTGACAGCTCCGCCACATTGTAAAGTCCGCAGCAGGCCCCGCAAGATACGGTTTCGCCGACCTGGCAGAGATAAACGCCTCCGGGGATGTCCGGATCAAACCCGGACGGCTTTGCCTGGTCGTATTTTATGCGCGTCTGATGCGGGCCTTCCGACCCTTGACTTTCGCCAACCGTCATCCCGTCTGATCTCTTCCTACCGCGTCAACTGCCGGTATTTGATGCGGTGCGGCTGATCGGCTGCAATGCCCATCCTTGCTTTCCGGTCCGCTTCGTAATCCGAGTAGTTGCCTTCATACCACACGACCTTGCTGTCGCCTTCAAATGCCAGAATGTGGGTTGCGATCCGGTCCAGAAACCAGCGGTCATGGCTGATGACAACCGCGCATCCGGCGAAATTTTCAAGTGCCTGCTCCAGGGCTCTTAACGTATTGACATCCAGGTCATTGGTGGGTTCATCCAGCAGCAGGACATTGGCCGCCTGTTTGAGCATCAGAGCCAGATGCACCCGGTTGCGCTCGCCTCCGGACAGCATGCCCACTTTTTTCTGCTGATCCGTTCCGGAAAGGTTGAAACGGGACACGTAAGCCCGCGAGTTGATCTGGCGGCTTCCCAGATCGATCATGTCCTTGCCTTCGGAAATGGTTTCCCAGATGGTTTTGTTTGCATCCAGCGCATCGCGGCTTTGATCCACATAGGCCAGTCGGACGGTTTTTCCGACGTTGATTACACCGGCGTCCGCTTTCTCCTGCCCGGTGATCATGCGAAAAAGTGTGGTTTTACCGGCACCGTTGGGGCCGATCACGCCCACAATGCCGCCCGGCGGCAGCGAAAACGTCATGTCCTCGACCAGAATCCGGCCGTCATAGGATTTGGAGACGGCCTGCGCCTGAATGACGACATCTCCGAGCCGGGGTCCGGGCGGAATAAAGATCTCCAGATCCCGTACCTGGCTGTCGATATCCTGTTTGAGAAGGTTCTCATAGCTTTGAATACGGGCTTTGGATTTGGACTGCCTGGCCTTCGGGCTCATGCGGATCCATTCCAGTTCCCGCTGAAGTGTTTTCTGGCGTTCGGATTCGGATTTTTCCTCGTTTTTGAGGCGCTGGTGTTTCTGATCCAGCCAGGAGGAATAATTGCCTTTCCAGGGAATGCCCTGACCCCGGTCCAGCTCCAGAATCCATCCGGCGACATTGTCCAGAAAATACCGGTCATGGGTGACCGCAATGATGGTCCCCGCGTAATTCTGTAAATGGTGTTCCAGCCAGGCGACGGATTCGGCATCCAGATGGTTGGTGGGTTCATCCAGCAGCAGAATATCGGGCTTTTGCAGCAAAAGACGGCAAAGCGCCACCCGGCGTTTTTCCCCTCCGGACAGCACCTGTACCAAAGTGTCGCCGGGCGGGCAGCGCAGGGCATCCATGGCCATTTCCAGGCGGGAATCCAGATCCCAGGCATCCAGATGATCCAGGCTTTCCTGTACCTCTCCCTGCCGTTCGATCAACTTGTTCATGTCGTCATCGGAAAGGGGTTCAGCGAATTTTTCATTGATATCGTTATATTCCTTTAACAGGTCGACGGTGGACTGAACCCCCTGTTCGACAATTTCCCGGACGGTTTTGGCGGGGTCCAGCTTCGGCTCCTGTTCCAGATACCCGATGGTGTGACCCGGCGTCAGTATGGTTTTTCCGTTGAATTCGGTGTCCACTCCGGCCAGAATGCGCAGCAGCGAGCTTTTCCCGGAGCCGTTCAGCCCCAGAACGCCGATTTTCGCGCCGTAAAAATATGACAGATAGATGTCCTTTAAAATGGGTTTTTTCTGATAAAATTTACTGACGCCGATCATCGAATAGATGACTTTGTTGGGATCAATGCTCATTATGAAAGATTCCTTTCCGGGAACGGTTTATTGATTGTTGCTGACACGGTGAAAAAGGGATTGGGAGCCATCAGCCGCAGACGGCCTTTACATAATAATATCCGGTCATATCCTGCCAGGAAACAAATCCCAGATCCATGCTAAGATACCAGGCTGAAGCAAACGAGCTTTTATCAGCGCTCCACAGCCATTTCCGGGAAGGGTCAAAAACGGATTCCATGCATAGATCCTGTCCCCGGGAAGGCCGGGTTGTGATAGTTATCAGCTCGTCAACCGATGGAAGGCGCCAGGCGCTTGTTCCGGCCGGTTGCTTGCGATTCAGGCACTTGATATAGTCACTGGCCTGTTTCCAGGTAAGGGGGTAAGGGGATCCGGCCTGCTGCCAGGTCAGTTCCGTGGATTGATCCAAAACCCGGTTTCCGTCAAGTACCTGAAACCGGTTGGAAACAAATCGCCGGGGGCGCCACAAATCATCCAGACCGAAAAAGGTTTTCGCTTCTCCCGGCCGGATGCGTTCGGGCGCTTTTCTCGGCCGGAAGCCGCCCGATTCCGGCCTGCCTGCCGGCTTTGCCTGACGGTTGTCCAAAAACCCGCAGGTCTTCTCTTTTTTAGCGATCCAGTCGATTTCAAGCATTTTAAGGGATTCCAGCATCTGTCCGGCCGTGGGAAACCGCTTCTTGGGGTTCGGCGACATTGCCTGGAACAGGAACCGGTCCCAGGTTTCGTCAAGATCGGGATTTGCTCCGCTGGGCGGGGCAGGGAAAGCCTGAGGAAGGCAGCCGGTCAGCATTCGGTACATCGCAACGCCCACTGAATAAAGATCGGCGCTGAAGTCCACATGATCCGGATCCGTTACCTGTTCGGGGGGGGCGTAAAACGGCGAGCCGATTTTAAGGTTCCGCGGGCTGCGGGCGGTTTCTCCGCGAAGTTTGGACAAACCGAAATCTCCGATTTTGACGGCATCCTGATCCGTGATCAGAATATTGAAGGGCTTGATGTCCCGGTGGATGATGCCGGCGTGATGCAGACAGGCCAGCCCTTCAAGGGTCTGGCGGATGTAGTGGATGGCCCTGTCGGCCGGTATGATCCGGGAGGGCAGCTCGACCTGGCCGGATTCTCCCATCATGGCCCCAAGATTGTTGCAGAAATAGTCCATGGTATAGAAATACCTGCCGTCGGCCTTGTCAAAGTCCCATATCTCCAGAAGGTTCGGGTGCCTCAGACCTGCCATGGTGACGGCTTCGGATATGAAAAGCGTTTCGATCCTGTCCATGCCCAGAATATCCACCAGAAACGGATTCGGGGAAAGAAGCTTCAGGGCGGCGATTTTGCCGATGACCGGAAGCCGGACTTTATAGATCCTGCCCATGCCGCCCCGGCCCAGTAGTCCCAGTATTTCATATTTTCCGATGAATTTCATTACGGGTCTGAATGTGCTATCGTGCCTGTTTTTCTGAAGTTCTTAAAAAACACCTTCCGGCAATGGATGATATCTTGGGCATTCTATCAAAATTGCGTTGAAATGTCGCTTGAAATTTCGTTAATGGGATCCTTTGGCCATCGAAGCGGCGCCTCAATTCCGACCACACGGATCGTTACCCGGACCTTGCTGTTCAGCCAACATTCGGGGAATTGAAACGCGACAATTGATTGACATATTTTATATCAAACATTAAAATTTGACGAGTTTTAACTGGTCAAAATTGACGATCTCATAAAAAGTCGAAATTGCAACGGCAAAGAAAAAAGTTCAGGATCAAGGCGCGCAAATCCAGCGGACCGGCATTCCGCCTGCCGTACATGCAGTACGCCGCAATGACGAAGGATGCAGCACAGCGCAGATATCGGACTTTTTGCGAAGCCGTCAAACCTGGTGGATAACGCTTG
>JBBIPX010000109.1:0-12162 GCA_037442625.1 Desulfobacteraceae bacterium | reverse complement strand
GGCGGCATCCTCCTTGGGATAGCGTTTGAGATGGGTTTGAAGCATCCTTTCAGCTTCCTGAAACTCTCCGGCGTTATACCGCTCCAGTGCTTTCTGATAATGGAGGTTCTGTTTTTCAGGGGTGTTGCTTCGGGCATGCGTCCCTGGACCGGTTTTCTGTTTGTTATGAAGATACATAGGTTCTCCCATGAAGCGTTCTTAATACAAGCTGAATCTCAGAATCTTTTTACCCACGCTGTTTTTTTCAGATAAAAAACAAACTATCTGCCCATGATTTATTTATTAAAATTAGTGGCGTCGAGGCAGTGCCAGATGACATCAGACGAGCCGAACAAGGAATAGTCGTAATCAAGATTAATTTTCTGGGGACGGACAGTTATCGTCCCCGCCCTCATTTTCATCCCAGGGGGGTTAATTCCCCAAATCCGAATTAAAAACCTCGATTATTCTGATTTTCTTGTAACTATTCCCTGCTCTCAGCGATTGCCGCGGTTGTCAATTTCACTGTTCAGTCATCCTTAACGGCGAGTAGCCTTATCTCATATCGCCGCAGAAACGCTTTATCAACTGATAACGCCAGTTATTTTGCGAAATATTCTGGAAAATTCAGTTGAGTACCAATGACTGTCATAAAGTCGATTGGGTCTATTCATGGCATCTATTACACGTTGTTTGTATTCATTAAGAATTGCATCGCTGCTGGCCAGCCTATCAGCAATTTCTATGTACTCGTCAATGGTTTTTGCCAGAAGTTCAGGAATACCGATTTCTTTAAGCACACTTGCGCCCATATTAGAGCGAAAATCCTGACCGGCCAGAGACACGAATGGTATCCCTGAAGAAAGAGGATCAAGCAATGAGTTGATTCCTGAAAACGGAAAACTATCAAGATATATATCTGTTTCTATGAGGTATTCTCGCATTGACTGGACTGTTTCGAATTGCTCTAAAAACTGAAGGCGATCCGGATTAACCTTAATCTCTGCCGCTTCCTTATAAAACAAAGCCACAAGTTTTGCTTTGTCATAGTCATTTGACCAGGCAGGCCCAAATGGATAGAGTATAAGTATCGAATTACGCACCCGAGCCATGATTTTAAGCCATGTTTTTCGCGTTTGAGGTGAAAGCTTGTAATAGTTGGCGCCGGAGACAAACCGGACCCTGCCATCCTTGCGCTTCCGAATAACACAAGGCGGCGTATATGGTTCAAATGGCGGAATTAATCTAACATGAGCGGGACCGTCTATCATGATCAATTTTTCACTGTAATGTTTCTGTGCATCTTGAGATGGTTCCACGAGAGTGCCGGAAACAAAACAATCTACATTTCTTAATCCTGTTGTTGTGCAACATGGATTGAATGCAATTTGATGGGCTGCAAGGTGTGCTGTACAAACAAGAAAAAGTGGGTTTGTTACAGCAGTAATATTGTTACCGATCAGGAGAAATTCCAAATTTTCAGATCGAACAGCATTGATGATCTCAGCAATTGTTCCAGATACCAGATTTACCTTGTCTGCCAATGTCAGCGCATATTGTTCCATCGGGGTATAAGGCCCCTGAGGTGAAGAGACGCTTAGTGTAAAAATTACGACTTCAAATTCACTTCGATCGATTGCTGCAATTGCCGGCAAAACGGTGTAGGTATCTGTCTGCGAATTTAGTGTTTGCACGATGACGCCCACCCGGCGTCGTTTTGCATCGGGATCGATAGACGGGAGCCAGTTATCTGTCTCGATTCCAGAGATTTTCAAGTAATGCCTTGCAAGCCTGCCGCGTTTCTCCATTAACGTCCGAAGATTGCGTTTAGAAAAATATGCTGGAATGACTCTAAGGCGGGTAATCAGCATCTCCAAAGCTTTTATTTTTTGTTGAGGAATTCGCCAGGGAAATATGTCTTGGCCCAAAGTGATCTCATCATCGAAATTATCAAGTACCCGTTCCAGATGATCCCGAAATCGTTCAATATCCTCCTCATTTTCAAATATCGTAACATCCTCTAATAAATAGCTGATAGTCATTTCGTGAAGTGATTCGGGAATTTCGGTGAGTCTCGGCAGCATCTTCTGGCGAAACGCGGGATAGTAGAGCGCATTTGCAGCAAAACAAGATGACACATCTTCTTTCAGAATCTCAGAAACCGCATCAATTCGGGCAATTTCCTTTGGCAAAGGGGCTTCTTCCCACATCCTAAGCGTTAGAGCAATCTCAAGAACCAAGGCAGGATATAAAGCATCTTGATGAGCGCTGATCCTGTTTACACACTGATCGAGCAAGGCATGCCGGAACTGGTTTAAATTCATTCCAACAAATTCATCTCCGAAAAAGCGATGACAATCCAGCCACACATGAAATCCTTGAGGCAGGTTCTGACTTTTTCGCATTTCTGTAAAAATGCGCCAGGCCAGAGAAAGCTTTTCTACAAAAGGTACATCAGCAAGAAAGGTCTTGGCAGAAGTGAAATATAGCATCGCATAAAGTGCAGTAGCATAATGGGGCTGGTCCGCTTGGGTTGATGGCAATTTCTCACCCATAACGATTTGATGATGACGATCCGGGCGGTCCCATCGATTATTCCGATGAATCTTTAGATCCTTTAACGCCTTTATCTTCCCAGATAAGGCCAATTTCATCATCCATATCCAGTCGGCACCGACAACTGGCAATCTATCGCAATTTAATACCGTTCGATGAAATACACCGTAAAATTCTGAATTATCGGTTAAGTTCTGTATAAAACGCCCCACCCGCTCAGCAGGCTCGTCTGCTTCAATACTACTAGAACATGTTGCAATTTGTCGAACACCTGTCACTTGGTCATAATAAACGGATGTGCAGGTAGCCATGACATATCGTGGATGAGCTTCAAGAAAATCAACAGCGGCATTGATAAATCCTTTATCCAACCAATCATCTCCGGCAAGAAACATTATATATTTTGATTTTACTTGCTGTAAGAGAAAGCGAAAATTTCTCTCAGCACCTAGATTTAACGGATGACGAAAATATTTAATTTGGTGATAACAATCTTCATATTCTTTACAAATCTTGGAAGTCAAATCAGTAGAGCAATTATCTGAAATGACGATCTGAATATTTTCAGTTCCTTGACACACTGCAGAGTCAAGGCAACGTCGCAGAGTGGCTTCTTCATTATATATTGGAATAGCTATCGTAATTAAATCCATCATATCTGCCTCTCTGCTACTAATGGGTTGCTTATTGATGTCGTGAACAGGTTTGTCATTAAGGTGTGCTAAAGTATTAAAAGCAAGATATATGCCAATAATAATTTATCATTTCACTTCCACTGCAAAACCAAACAGTGGATTTATCAAGATTGATAAGGATTTGTTGAAATTAGAGACCAGCGCCCCTTCCAGTATTGCACAAACCTGAGGAAAACAATTGGATTTGGGAGTGAACCGGCTGCAACCTTGCGTTCAGTTTCGCAGGAACGGTTAAAAAGAAGACCGAGAGTAAGCAGTAGAAGGCAGTGAGTCAACTTTGGCAAGAAAATTCTACCGCATCTGTTTCGCGCCAGCAAGTCTGAATTTTAATCTGTTTTTATGGTTAAAATCAGAAAAACAATTTCCATGGAATGCATTGTCATTTTCTTGACGCCTCGTCAGAAAGCATCTCTGCAATTTAAAAACGGGGCACACCTTCAGACGGGCAAAAAAGGCTGCCGCGGATTGCCAGCCTGGACAATATGGGAATTTGGGGAGTTTTGGAAAAGATATTTGAATTTCGGGCGGTATTGAAATATATCGTGGACCTTATCTATTTAAATAACCGGGCTATGACTAAAGCACCAGCGGATGCTTGCAAGTGTATCGGGTCGTTGAAAGCACCACCTGTCGGCCGGTCCGGCTTTCAAGGTCGACAATCACGGGGCCGGCCAGGTTCATGGTCAGTGGCGGAACGGACTCCGGCTTGATGGTCACAAGGGCCAGAGCCAGGGTGCGGCCATTTTCGATGCCGCTGAAATATGCCTGGTCGGAAGGCGGGAGTTCCGTCAGATAGTTTTTTTCTCCCAGAAGCGGATTGATGACGACAAACGCCAGATAGGGGAGATCAACGGACTGAAGCCAGTAAAACGGCGACCCCGGCTTATGCTGCTCGATGATGAACGCTTTCTGGTCCGGAAACCCGAGCAGCCCGTCCGGGAAATGAATGACCCGGTCTTCTTCGATCAGGATGTCCCCGAAACGGGTTGTGGATACGGTCAACATGGTTTCCCCATGGTGCGAGATGGAAGATGCTGCTTGCTTCATATGCTTACCCCTGTCCGGTCATTTTGACAGCAATGAGATGTCCTGCGGTACGGCTGCCGCCCGAAGATTTTCTTCAACGATGTTTTTATACACCTCTGTGCGGTATATGGGCGTGTCCCGCGGCGCTTCGATTCCCAGTTTGACATGGTTTCCCTTGATTCCCAGAACACTTACTGTAATATCATTGCCGATGGTGATTTTTTCTTCCAGCTTCCGCGTGATGACAAGCATGGGATCCCTCCGTGGCGCCCGTTGAAGATTGACAGATTTTAAAGCAATTATTATGCCATATTTATTGACCCGATGTATCGGTCTTTGATCCGACGTCATTTATCTGAGGCTTTTGATGCGGTCCTCCCGGCTTAAGACTTCGATGACCCGGATGCCGTATTTCCCGCCTTCAACAACGACCTCGCCCTTGGCGATGAGTTTGTTGTTGACCAGAATCTCCACCGGTTCATCCGCAAGGCTTTTCAGACCGACAACCGAATGTTCCCTGATTTTCAGCAGTTCATTTATTTTCATCCGGGCTCTGCCCAGTTCGATGGAAACCTCAAGCGGGATATCCAGCAGAAAATCCAGGTTCACATCCACCGGAGGCGCGGCCTTCGGCGCTTCCTCCGTCCAGTTTTTCTGTTGATACACGGCCGGTAGTTCGGGCGGCTGTTCGGGCCGGGGAGCTGCAGGGGATTCTGTTTTGCCCGGTTCGGGACCGGCTTCAGGCGAAGCACCGGAGAGCTCGGGCCACTCTGCCGGAGAAGACTCGCTTTCACCGGCGACCTCGTAGTTGATGCGCTTTCCGTCATCCAGAGGGATATTGAGTCCTTCGGCAAGCTTGAGCCCGAATTCAACGAAAAAGACGTGGTCCTGATGATTGAAGGCGAAGCGTTCATACCGCTCCATGTTCATGGATTCGATTTTGAATCTGCTGCCCCGGGTGATGGAGGGCGTGGAAAGCTCACAGCGCAATCCGACATCGGAAAAAATGGATTTTAAATTGCCGCCCACGATGTTGCTGAGCTCTCCGATCACATCGTTCACATCCGATTCAGGGTCCACATCGCCGATATCCATATCCAGCATGACGGCCGCCATCTGCCGGGAGAACTGGCCCGTCACGTGGATGTTGATCAGCCCCATCGCATCCCCCGCAAAGCTCACGGCTCCGACCGTACGCATCCCCTCCAGCTCCGATTGCGCGACGGTGCGGCTCACCTGGACTTCCATGGAAAGCATGGTGCTGAAAACGTTGATCACCGAATCCGTCACCTTTGCGGAAATATCCATGTTCCGGACCTTGTCGGCGTCGACCCGGGATGCCTCGGGAAGCCGGGCTTTGCCGGCATCTTCCGCCTGATATCCGCTCTGCAGTTTGACGCCGACCTCGATCCGGATCGTATGCTGCTGATAGCTGAAACTGAGGCTCTCGTATCTTTCGGTATTGAGGGATTTAATCGTAAAATCATCCCCCAGGGTGATGGACGGGGTCGAAAGCGCGCAGTAAAATCCCGAGTCGTTGAAAAATGATTTCAGGTTCCCGCCGATGATATTGCTGATTTCACTGATCACGTCCTTGATTTCATCTTCGCCTTCGATCTCATCGGGAGTCATTCCCAGCATGGCGGATGCCATGACCAGGGCAAAGTCTTTGTTAACATGGATGTGGATGATTCCGGATACCTGGCCGGCGAAGTTGACCGAACCTACGATGCGCATTTCTTTCTGATCCGTATCGCCCGGCTCTTGAAGCGGTTCCAGTTGAAAGGACAGCATCGTGTCAAACACATCCAGAACGGATTTGGTGATGCTTGATTTGATATCCAGCGTTAAAATGGTTTCCATAAGGCCAGTTAATCCCAGTAAAAGATTCGGTGAATCAGAGCAGCAGCCGGCAGCAGCCGAGAGCAACAATCGCCAGCGCAACAAAAAACTTCAGATACCCCCGCGGGGGATCTGCAACCACAACAAATTGCCCTTTCAGGTCCCATGGCGCGGGACGATGCCTTGCCAGCCGCAGGAAGTTAACCGCCATCATCACCGGCATCACGGGCAGGATGCCGGCGCCCAGCCCGTACCACCAGACGCCGATGCTTCTTTTAAAGGCCGCCAGGAGCGCCGGCTTGTTTCCCTGATACGTGATCACGTGAATGCCGAGCAGCCATTTGCCCGGAGTGGTCCCCGGGCCGCTGAGAAGATTGGCTTCGACAAAGGCCCAAAGAATAAGGACCGCAAATACAAATGCCTGCCGCCCGGCAACCGGATGCCGGATGTGTTGAAATACACCGATATATCCAAATACAATAGCAAAAAGAGTGCCATCTACACTTCTTGCCACAAAGCGCGCCAGCCAGACCGGCGGAAAAGATAACGCAACAGGCGGCGGCTTTGAAAGGGGCCCTTTATCCGGCCGGCAACGGGGGCGATTTGCGGCGGCAGCGGTTTTTTCTTTCAGGCCGTCTTTGGTATCCGAATTCATCGCGGCAAGCGCAATCTCATAAGCCTGATTGATTTCCTGAAGCTGCCGCTCGGCTTTATCCCGGAGCCTGGGATTGTGCAGAAACCGGTCCGGGTGCCAAACGCTCACCATGTCCCTGTAAGCCAGCTTCAGGTCTTCAATGGAAGCATCCGGTTTAAGCCGGAGAATCTCATGGGATTTATCGACATTCATAGGAATAAGTTCAAAAGCTGCCGTGCTCGGTTCGGGCGATGATCTCCTCCTGAAGCGCCCGGGTCAGATCGCAGAAATAATCGCTGTAACCGGCCACGCGGACAATCAGGTCCCGGTAGTTTTCCGGGCGCCGCCGGGCCGCGCGCAAGGTGGCCGCATCCGCCACATTGAACTGGATGTGGTGCCCGTCCAGCTTGAAATAGGTGCGGATCAATTGGACCAGCCTGTCCAGATCCGCATCGGTCTTCAGGACCTGCGGCGTAAATTTCTGGTTGAGAAGCGTGCCGCCGGTCCGGACATGATCCATCTTGGCCGCGGATTTAAGGACCGCGGTCGGGCCCTTACGATCCGCGCCCTGCACGGGCGAAATCCCTTCTGAAAGCGGTTCCCCCGCATGTCTGCCGTCCGGGGTTGCACCGGTTACGGACCCGAAATAGACATGGCAGGTGGTGGGCAGAAGATTGATGTGATAGGTGCCGTTCTTTGTGTTTTTGCGGCCGTCGATTGCCTGGAAATAGGCTTCGAAAATGGATTTCATGAGGTCATCCGCACCATCGTCGTCATTTCCGTACCGGGGGGTCCGGTTCATGAGCATCCGCCGGGTTCTGTCATGGCCTGAAAAATCATCCGCAAGCGCTGTCAGAAGCGCTGTCATGGAAAGGGTTTTCCGGTCAAATACATGGCAGCGGATGGCCGACATCATATCGGTCAGGGAGCCGAGCCCCACACCCTGAATATAGGTGGTGTTGTAGCGGGCGCCCCCGTCATGGTAATCCCTTCCGGCGGCGATGCAGTCATCGATCACTATCGACAGGAACGGGGCCGGCATCACCCCGGCATAAAGGCGCTCTATGACATTGTTGCCCCGAACCTTGATGTCGATGAAATGATTCATCTGCCGGACAAAGGCGTCAAAGAATTCGTCAAACCGGGCAAACTGTTCAGGTTGGCCGGTTTCAATCCCGATTTTCTTTCCGCTCCGGGGATCCGTCCCGTTGTGCAGGGTGATCTCAAGCACTTTTGGCATGTTGAAGTAGCCGGTCAGGTTGTAGTTTTCCTTTCCGAAAGCCCCGACCTCCACGCACCCGCTGGATCCGCCCCTGCGGGCGTCATCCAGTGTTTTTCCCTGCCGGACCAGTTCCTGAACAATCAAATCCGCGTTGAATACGGATGGCTGACCGAAACCGGTCCGGATGATTCCGGCCGCCCGGTGAATGAACCTGTCCGGATTTTTCTTGCTGACCTGAATGGATGAGCTGGGCTGCAGGAGGCGCATGTCCTCGATGACATCCAGCAGCAGATAGGATACGTCGTTGACCCCGTCGGATCCATCCGGCTTCATCCCGCCGATGTTGATCTGGGCAAAATCCGTGTATGTGCCGCTTTCGGCCGCCGTGACCCCCACCTTGGGGGGCGCGGGCTGGTTGTTGAATTTGATCCAGAAACACTGGAGGAGTTCCTCGGCGGTTTCGCGGGTCAGGGTGCCGCTTGCAATCCCTTTTTGATAAAACGGATGCAGGTGCTGGTCCAGTCGCCCGGGGTCAAAGGCATCCCAGGTGTTGAGTTCGATGGTGACCCCCAGATGCACGAACCAGTAATACTGCAGGGCCTCATGAAAATCCCGGGGGGGGTTGGCGGGGACATGAAAACAGATCTCGGCAATCCGTTCCAGCTCGACCTTTCGCTCCGGTCGGATTTCATGCCCGGCCAGCACCAGGGCTTTTTCCGCGTGACGGTGGGCGAACCGGATCAGGGCATCTGCGCAGATTTCCATGGCCCTGAGTTCCTGACCGCGGTCATAAGCCCTTGGGTCGTTCAGATAATCAAGCCTGCTTAAAGCGGATTGAATGTCCCGACTGAATTCCAGAAACCCTTTTTTATAGATTTTATCATCCAGGACCGTGTGTCCGGGAGCGCGCTGCTCCATGAATTCGGTAAACACGCCGGCTTCGTATGCCGCTTTCCATTCATCCGTCATTTCGCAAAAAATCATATCCCGCAGGGATTTACCCTGCCAGAACGGGATGATGCCGTCCCGGTAGACGGCCCTTGTTTCCGGGCTGACGGAAAACGGGATTTTTTCTCTGGAATCCAGAATCTCAAGATCGCTCAGGCTGTGGCAGCACAGTTCCGGATAGGTGGGGGTGGCCTTTGGAAACGGACCTTTTTCACCGACGATCAGCTCGCCGTCGTTGATGCAGACGGCCTTATGCTCCAGAAGATATTGAAACGACAGCGCCCGCCGGACAGGCACGGATACGGCCGGAAAATCCTTCCGGTAAAATTCCGTCATCAGCTCGGCCCGTTCCGGTGACAACACGGGTCTTGTGTTCAGGCTCTGCTTCCGGAGCCGCAAAACTCTATCAGAAATCGCCATGAGAGATCACCCTTTCCGTATTTACAGTCAGGCCAAGCCCGCTGAGCAGGTCCGCAAGGCGGGTCAGGGACTCCGCCGCCGGGGGCCGCATATCCATGAGACGGTAAACATTGCCCAGCCGTTCATATTTGGCAGCGGCAAAATGATGATACGGCAGCAAGTCGATGGGCGGTACGGACGGCAAAGCGGCTGCAAAAATGCCGACGGCGGCGATATTGTCGTCCGTGTCCGTTATGCCGGGAATGACCGGAATCCGGATGCGGATCCGGTGCCCTCCGGCGGAAAGGGCCTTAAGATTTTCCAGAATCCGCCGGTTGGATACGCCGGTAAACAACCGGTGCTTTTCGTCATCCATCAATTTCAGGTCGAATAGAAAAAGATCCACATGATGCCGAATGAGATCCATCGCTTTCCATTCCGAAAAACCGCTGGTATCCAGCGTCGTATGAATCCTTCTGTCCTTGCAGGCTATCAAGAGCGCCGAAAGAAAATCCGGCTGGGCCAGGGGCTCTCCTCCGGAAAACGTGATCCCGCCGCAGGATGCGTCATAAAAAGCCGTGTCCTTTTCGATCTCGGCCATGACCTGGCTGACGGAAAGTTTTCTTCCGGCCATTTCACTGGCATCCGCAACACAGATATCCGCGCAGCTTCCGCACTGAAGACATTTTTCAGGGTCCGTGAAAAGTCCGGATTCCATTTCACGGATGGCGTTTTCAGGACAGGCGGCCACGCAGTCCCCGCAGCCGATACACCGGCCGGCGGCATAGAGTTTTTCAATGCAAATCCGCTGACTCTCCGGGTTGTGGCACCACCAGCAGGACAAGGGGCAGCCCTTGAAAAAAACAGTCGTCCTGATTCCCGGACCGTCATGGATGGAATATTTTTTTATATCAAAGATGATTCCGCTTTCCATGTCTGATATGATATATGACAACATCATGAAAAGTCAAATTCCGACAGGCGCCAAGCATTCACCGGAGCACCGGTCCATGGGGCTTGTCCCGCGTTCATCAAGTTTAAATCAACCGAGCTCAAGAAGGATATTCCGTGGAAACCGTCAAAACCGGGCTTGAATGCCTAATCGAAGCACCGCCGGAACGGCTTTCCGGCAAAAGGATCGGACTTCTGTGCAATCCCGCGTCGGTTGACCGCGGGTTTCGCCACGCCAGATTATGCATTCATCAGACGTTTCCCGGGCAACTGACGGCCCTGTTTTCGCCCCAGCACGGATTTTATGCTGAAAAACAGGACAATATGGTCGAATCCGAAAACGGCAGGGATCCGCTGCTTCAAATTCCCCTGTACAGTTTGTACGGAAAGACCCGCATTCCCACAAAAGAAATGTTTGAGAATATCGATGTCCTGATTGTTGATCTGCAGGATGCCGGCACGCGCGTCTATACATTTGTCTACACGCTGTCCTACTGCATGGAAGCCGCAAGAGACATGGGAAAATCCGTTCTGATCCTGGACCGCCCCAACCCTGTAAACGGCATGGCAGTTGAGGGCAACTGCCTTTCCATGAACTGCACCTCATTTGTGGGTCGTTATCCGATTCCGATGCGTCACGGGCTGACCATCGGGGAAATGGCCTTGCTCTTTAATCACGGACACGGCATCGGCTGCCGTCTTGAAATTATTCCGATGAGGGGCTGGAGACGAGCGATGAATTTTGCGGATACCGGCCTGCCGTGGGTTGCGCCGTCCCCGAATCTGCCGACACCGGCATCCGCAGGCGTTTATCCCGGCCAGGTCATCTGGGAAGGAACCAACGTGTCCGAAGGCAGGGGAACCACCCAGCCATTTGAATTGTTCGGCGCGCCTTTTTTTGAGCCGGAGCGGATATTGTCCGGGCTGACGGATCAAGACCTTCAGGGAATCGTGTTGAGAGAGGCAGCCTTTGAACCCACATCCGGCAAATGGCAGGGCGAACTCTGCAGGGGATTTCAGATTCATGTCACGGATCCGGACAGGTACCTGCCGTATATCACCTCGCTCAAACTGCTTCAAGCGGTCATGCGCCGTCATGCAAGCGATTTTTCATGGAAAAATCCGCCTTATGAATATGAATTTGAAAGACTGCCGATCGATCTGATCATCGGAGATCCGGAAATCAGAAAGCGCATGGAGCGCATGGAATCCATCGATGATATCTCTGAGTCCTGGCAGCCCGATCTGAACCGTTTTGCCGAAGAGAGCCGCAAGTACCACCTGTATTCCTGAGAAATTGAACAGCGTTTCCTTAATCCGGCCTATCTTGCCGAAACGACGATCCATACTGAAAAATGCTATTTACAAAACCGGCTTCTTCCGATATAGAAATCAGGGTTAATATCGTTCTGATATAAAAAGTTATCCGTCATTTCAAAGGGGTTGCTATGGGAAAAACCAGTACTACCAAGGCTTCAAAGAAAAAAACGGCTGAGAAAAAGAAAGAAACGGCGGCAAAAGCCAAAGCCGATCCGGTCGCATCCGGGCGAAGCTCCGTTCCGAAAGTCGAAGCAGCGCAGATTACGGTCGAAGCCAAGAGCACCAAAGATTCGGCAAAGACGGTAAAAACGGAAGTTCCTAAACAGAAAAAACCGGTTCTTTTAAGCGATCTGATTTTAAAAAAATTTGATGCCGGGCAGCCGGGTACCCTCTTTGCTCCGGTTCCGGATAAAACAACTGTTCCGGATGCCCCGCCGTTTATTTCGGGCAAGGACGAACAGGAAATCAGCCAAAAAAGAGCCCTGCTTTTTAGCACCTTTGACATGAAGACGATCATTGCAGAAGGCGAACGCTACGCCGCGGAAAAGGCTGCTGCCGAAAAGGCCGAGGCCGAGCGCATCGCCGCGGAA
>JBBIPX010000108.1:0-12235 GCA_037442625.1 Desulfobacteraceae bacterium | reverse complement strand
CACGCACAACACTCGAATGGTCTTTGACTACTTGAGGATGACAAAAAACTCATGCTCCATCGGTGATGCTTTAAAAACATAGAACAGATTTACCGTGTTCAGGAACCCCTCGATATTCCCGCCCTGCACCTGGACCGATTATGCCGAAAGCGATACCGAGTAGCTTCGGGTGCGCATTCAGGCCTATCTGAAAATGCTATGAAATTGATTTTTATCTGTCCGGATCAAAACAAGGTGTTTGAAAGTTCGGATTACAGCATAGTTGAAAATAAGGGCGTCATCACTGATAAAGCCGGAAACAAGGCCCTGGATGCGAAAGTAGCCCTCAACTCACCCTGTCCGCATTGCGGTCATAAACATGTATATCATGCCGGCGAATTGTCCTGTCCGTTTGCCGGACAAGAAAAATAAGGAGTTTTATCTTGAAAGAAATTGATGCCAGGGGACTGACTTGTCCGGCTCCGGTACTTCACACCAAGGCCGCGCTCCAGGAAGAAAAACCCGGAAGCATATCCGTGATTGTCGATAATGCTGCCTCCCGGCAGAATGTCCAGCGGTTTCTGGAATCTCAGGGATTTGCTACCATTCTCGAACAAGCCGGAACCGACTATCGGGTCATCGGAACTCTCGGTTCGAAGCAGGTGGATCATCCGCAGCCGGCCGCAGCGCCTGAAGCCGGTTCCTGCAAGATCATGGTGATGTGCGCCACGGACCGGATGGGATACGGGGACGATGAACTGGGACTGAAATTAATGCTCAATTTCCTTCGCACGCTCAAGGAAATGGGCCCGGATCTGTGGCGGCTGGTGTTTGTCAATAACGGCGTCAAGCTTGCAATCGACGGATCTGAGGCGCTTGCCGACCTAAAGGGTTATGAAAACGCCGGCCTGAAGATTCTGGTCTGCGGCACCTGCCTGACCTATTTCAATCTTCTGGAGAGAAAACAGGTCGGCGAAACCACCAACATGCTGGATATCGTCACGGCCATGCAACTGGCCGATAAAGTGATTTCAATTTAATAAAATAAGGCCTCTCCGGTATTTTGGTTATTTTAAGACTCCCGCCGGTACGGATTCTTCAGTAGAAAATGTTGTTCAATGCATTTTGTGCGGATGAATCAAATTCATCGTTTACAATCCCTCAACTGTCATGCTATAGGAAAACGCTGAACACTGTTTATCAGCCCGGTATTTCGTGCGGACGTGGCAGCACAAGCCGTTATTGGCTTATTTTTGTGGGGTGATCGTATTATCAACAACTGCATCTGGAGGTGCCAATGGAAAATGAGAAAGCGTTTTTCGACAAGTTAGAACGGAAGGGAGTTTCACGAAGAGACTTCATGAAGTACTGTACTTTCCTGACAGCGACCATGGGGCTTTCATCCTCGTTTGTTCCCAAGGTGGCCGAGGTCTTCGCCGCTCCAAAACAGCGTCCGCCGGTCATATGGATGCATTTCGGAGAGTGCACGGGATGTTCCGAGGCCTTTCTGCGCTCACAGTATCCTTACGTGGACGATCTTGTTCTGGAACTGCTGTCCGTGGAATACCATGAGACCATTATGGCGGCGGCCGGCGAACAGGCTGAGGAACAGCTTCACGACGCCATAAAAAAACATGAAGGTAAATTCATCTGTGTGGTGGAAGGCGCCGTGGCCACCAAATTCGACGGAGCATACGGAAAAGTCGGCGGAAAAACCTTTCTGCAGATTGCCAAGGAAGTCTGTCCCAAAGCAGCTGCCGTTATCGCCATCGGCGCCTGTGCGTGCTTCGGCGGAATCCAGGCGGCTGCCCCGAATCCAGGTGGGTATGTGGGTGTCGGAGAGGCCATTGGCATTAAAACCGTGAATATTGCCGGATGCCCCCCCAATCCCGTCAATTTCGTGGGAACCGTCGTCAACTATCTCCTCTTAGGCAAACTGCCGGCTCTGGACAGTCTGGGCAGGCCCCTTTTCGCTTATGGACAAACCGTCCATGATCAGTGCCAGAGACGGTCTCATTTCGAAAACAACGAATTCGTGCTGGAATTCGGTTCCAAAGAAGCTGAAATGGGATATTGCCTGTATAAAATGGGTTGCAAAGGTCCGGACACCTATAACAACTGTCCGACCGCGAAATTCAACGACGGCACCAGCTTTCCGATTCAGGCCGGACATCCCTGCCTGGGTTGCAGCGAGCCGGCCTTCTGGGATAAAATGACGCCTTTCTATGAACCCGCTTGATGGGTGTTTCCGGAAAGCTGTTTAGCGATTAGCGAATCAACCGAAGATGACAATATTATCTGTAGATAAGAGGAGAGACATATATGGGTAACAAAATAATGATAGACCCCATTACCAGAATCGAAGGACACCTTCGCATCGAAGTCGAGATCGAGGGCGGAAAGGTCAAAGATGCCTGGAGTTCAGGTCAGATGTTCAGAGGGATCGAACTCATTCTTCAGGGCAGGGATCCCCGGGATGCCCACCATTTTGTTCAACGATCCTGCGGGGTCTGAACGTACACACATGCCTTGTCCTCGGTGAGGGCAGTTGAAAATGCAGTCAATGTTACCATTCCCAAAAACGCACGTCTCATTCGAAACCTGCTGCACGGCGCGCAGTTCCAGCATGACCATCTGGTGCATTTCTATCATCTCCATGCTCTCGACTGGGTGGATATCGTCAGTGCATTAAAGGCAGATCCGGCAAAGACAGCGGCGCTTTCCGATAATCTCAGCAATGCATCCATGGGCGGCGCGGTTTATTTCAAGGGCGTGCAGCAGCGGCTGCAGACCTTTGTGGACAGCGGCCAGCTCGGGCCCTTCAGCAACGCCTACTGGGGTCATCCCGAATACAAGCTGCCGCCGGAAGCCAACCTGATGGCCGCGGCCCACTACATCGAAGCCCTCAAGCTTCAGGCCAGAACCGCAAGGCTTCATGCCGTTTTCGGCGGCAAGAACCCGCATCCGCAGTCTCTGGTTGTCGGCGGCGTCACCTGTGTAAAAGACCTTACTCCGGATCGCATCGCCGAATTTATGTATCTCTGGAAAGAATCCCAGGATTTCATCAACAACGTCTACATCCCGGACCTGCTGGCCGTGGCTTCTTTTTACAAGGACTGGGGCGGCATCGGCGGTACCACCAATTTCCTGGCCTGGGGCGAATTTCCCACAACCGAAAAAGAACCGGACAGTTTGTTCATGCCACGGGGCGTCATCCTGAAACGGGATCTGGCCGGCGTTGCCATGTCTCAGCAGGAAAAAGTCACCGAGCATGTGAAACATGCCTGGTATGAAGACGGCAAAGCCAGGCATCCGTTTGAAGGCGAAACCAAACCCAAGCACGGCGAATATCAGCCCGGCGGCAAATATTCATGGTTCAAGGCCCCCCGGTACGACGGCGCGTCCTGCGAAGTCGGCCCCCTGGCCAGAGTGCTGGTGGCCTATGCCAAAGGTCATACCGGCGTCAAGGCGCTGGTGGATGGCACCTTGAAGAAACTGGATATTCCGGTGACGGCCCTTTTCTCAACCCTGGGCAGAACCGCAGCCAGGGGTCTTGAAACCGTGGCCATCGGCAACGCCATGGAAGGATGGATTGGCGAGCTGATTGAAAACGTGAAAAACGGCGACACCAAGACCTACCAATCCTGGACAATGCCGGATAAGGGCATGGGCTACGGCCTCAATGACGTACCCAGAGGCGCGCTGGGTCACTGGATCCAGATTGAAAACAAGAAGATCAAGAATTACCAGTATGTCGTGCCGTCAACCTGGAATTTAGGTCCCAAATGTGAAAAAGGTATCCGCGGACCGGTCGAGGAAGCCCTGATCGGCACACCGATCGCCGATCCCAAACGGCCTATCGAAGTCTTGAGAACCGTTCATTCCTTTGATCCCTGCGTTGCCTGCGGCGTTCATATCATCGATCCGGAATCCAATGAAGTTTACAAGATCCGGGTCACCTGATTATTGATTTGCTTACCCTGCCGCCCCCGGCGATCCATCCGTCGCAGGGGGCGGTTTTTTTTGATCGTGGTTTTTTCTCCGCTCCCGGTTCTCTCGCCTGCGGCAACCGTTCTTTCCTTCCCCCTGCTGCATTATCTCGTTTTTCTATGACGGGTTGTATTTCCGAAGGCATGAAAGTCCTATAGACAGGATGTGATATTCGCTTTGGCAGGTGATGCGGGGGTTTTTGCGACGGATCGACTTGTCGCGGTGCGAGTCAATCGGCAGACCGGCCGTTGCATCTTGTGTCCGGTGCGGAAGCTGCGCTTTCCCGGATATAATCCAGAAACAACTGATGGTGTCTCATGACTCCGAGCTGATGCCGGAAAATGAGATATACCTGGCGCATGATCCGCCAGCCCTGAATCGGAATTTCAACGATAATTCCCTGGGCAAGCTCCCGTTTTACTGCGTGGAGCGAAAGCACCGATATGCCGAGACCTGCGATAACCGCTTCCTTGACTGCCTCAGAGCTTCCCATTTCCGCAACAATGTTGAGCTGATTCAGGTCTATTCCGGCATGCTCCAGGAGAAACGCTCCGAGGATGTCACGTGTGGCAGAACCTTTTTCCCGCATCACGAAAGGCGCTTCCAGAAGATCCTGGACCGAGACCGCCCCGATTCCGGTCCAGGGATGATCCGCGGGAACGGCCAGAATCAGCCGGTCCTGCCACAGAGGTTCGCTGCGCAGTTTTTTGTTGTTGGGGTTTTTGCCGATGAACCCCATTTCAGACTGCTGGTGCAGAACCATGTCGATGGCGTCCTCGCTGTTGGTGGACTGAACAAAGGTCTGAATCTGGGGGTATGATTTCTGAAACCGGCTCAATATGTAGGGCAGGATGTAGGTCGCCGGCAGGGTGCTGGCGCTGATGCGAATGCTGCCCGAAGACTTGTCCTGGAGCCTGACCATCCTCTCCTTGACGTCCTCCCTCAGATAAAGGACTTTCCTGGCAAATTCAAACAGGAGTTTTCCTTCGGGCGTGAGCGATGCGCCGGACCCCTCGCGATTGACAAGCTTTGCGCCGGCCGCCTCCTCAAGATTCTTGATGTGCTTGCTGAGAGACGGCTGCGTCAGCACCATTTTTCTGGCGGCCCGGCTGAAATTTCCTTCCGCCACCAGATGAACGAGGGATTCGAGCTGCTGAATCGTAATATTTTTAAACGTATCGTATGACATATGCGAATATTTTATAGTTGCATACCATAGGCATTCTGAATAATCAATGTGAAAGGAGTGAATTCAAGAATCGTTATTTTACGCCGGATTTTTCATGACATGAGCTCCGGTTTCGGAAATGAGGAAAAAGGCAATATCTAAGCGGATCGACAGGGTTCACCAATTCTGCATTTGACATCCTGCCTGAAAAAGTTTATAGAAAAATCCGGTAGTTGTTCAGTTCGCGGCGATCCCGCCTTCGCAAGAGATCTCTTATGTCCAATATCTTGATCGTTGATGATGAAATTGATTTTCTCACCTACCTGGATGAAACACTGACCGGGATGGGTTACGAAATTGCAGGAATGGCCATCACCGGGGAGTCGGCGGTTGAAAACGCCAGACTTCTAAGGCCTGATCTGATTCTGATGGATATTGTCATGCCAGGAGAGTTGGACGGCATTGAAGCCACACGAATCATTCACGACGAAATGCACATTCCCGTTATTTTTGTTACATCCGACGCGCAAAAGGATTTCGTTGACCGGGCCAAGCAGGTCAACCCCGCGGCCTATCTCGTCAAACCGGTACGGGAAAACGAGCTGGAGATCGCCATCGAGTTGGCGCTGCACGGCGGCCGGACAGTCGCCCCCCGGATAGAGCCGGATTCTAAAAATCTTTATGAAGCGGACGGCACGCAGGATATGCGTCTGGTCGACAAACAGATGCAGAAAATGATCCGCTCAGAGGCCATCCGCTCTCTGTCCGCCACGATCTCCCATCAATACAACAATGCCATCATGGCCATTTCCGGTTATGCGCAACTGATCGACATGAAATACGCGCAGCATCCTGACCTGTTGGCATATACAAAGGCCATACAGCAGGCCGGAAAACGGATATCGAGCATTGTCAGCCAGTTGACGGTGCTGACACGGCAGGAGGAGAAGGTCTTTCAGCCGGAGTCGGTGTGCGAACTGGTTCAAAAAGTGCTTCCCATCATTCAGCAGACCTCGCTTGCCGGTATCGCCTGGGAAACGGAATTCGCCCCGTCCGGATATCTGATATCAGCGGATTCGGCAAGTCTGCAACTGGCCCTGTATTCTCTTATGAAATATCTGGTCGGCACGAATGCCGGTGAGGCACGGACGGTTCGCGTAATCTGCAAGGATATTACCCTGAATGAACTGTCTACCGAAACGCCTGGAAATATTCAAATCAGCCATTATGCCTATCTGAAAATTCAGGACGATGGATTCCTGTCAAGTGACGAATCCCTTAAATGGACGCCGAATTCCTATTCCATTCCATCATTTTCGGAAAGGAACATGAACCTTTTTGCTGCCTACCACATCATTCAGAATCACGGGGGAAATCTTACCCTGGATTGGGAAGAGGGCAAGGGCACATTCGTCCAGGTGTATTTTCCCGCCGTCCCGACACCTGAGCCTTGACGGTGGGTTCACTTCCATTTTCCCGCTCCGGATCTCTTCAGATCCTGTCCGTGAACATGGCGGCAATGGCATCCAGATATATCATTCCCCGCAAGGTTAGTGCACAACGCTCCGGCGTAAGGCTGAAAAAACCCTTCAGATCCGGGTCTGCCAAAAGGTCTTGATACAGCATCTCAAACGCCCTGTCGGATTTTTCATCGAACCGCCGCATGGATATACCCTCCAGGGTCCGAAGCCCCAGAAAGACAATCTCCATCAACTGCTGCTCCTTTGAGAGGGTTTCCTTTTCGGCGACGGGAAGTCTTCCGCTTTCGACATCCGCCAGGTATGCATCGATGCTCCGGTGGTTTCGGCACCGAATCGGGCAGCGGTATGAGTGGGCTGCGGGCCCGAATCCGAGATAGGCGGCGCCGCTCCAGTATTTCTGGTTGTGGCGGGACCGGTTGACACCCGGTTTGCCGCTGTCCTTGCGTGCGAAATTGGAGATTTCATACAGCGGGTAGTTATTTTCGGACAGTTCCGCAACCGTGGCTTCAAACAGGCCGCAGACTTCTTCATCCGGCATGGGCAGGAATTCCCCGCGAAGCCGCATATGGTCCAGCAGCGTATCCGGCTCGCAGGTCAGCATGTAGCAGGACAGGTGTTCGGGGTTCAGGAGGATCGCCTGATGCAGATCGGCAATCCACCCCTTTCGGCTCTGTCCGGGAATGCCGTATATCAGATCCATGCCGATCCGGTCAAAGCCTGCGGCTCTGGCCCACCGGACGGCTTTTTTTGCATCAAGTGCGGAATGCAGGCGCCCCAGCCACCGGAGCTGGTCGTCACGAAACGATTGGACGCCGATATTCAGTCGGTTAACGCCGATTTTCCGGAAGGCTTTCAGGGCGTTTAGCGTAACGGTTCCGGGATTGACTTCAAGGGTGATTTCAGCCGATGCGTCCAGGTTGAACTGCCGGAACGTTTCCGCGATGATCTTTTCGATCAGGGGCGCGGGAAGAACCGATGGCGTTCCGCCGCCGATATACAGCGAGTCAAAAGCCAGCCGGCTTTTTGTGGACCGGATTTCCTTTTCAAGTGCTTTGATGAAATCAACCTGCAGGGAAAGATCCGTCACGGAATAAAAATCGCAGTACCGGCATTTCTGAATACAAAAGGGAATATGAACATAAATGCCGGCGGCAGGAGGAGAATCGGTCAAAAAAGCCATCCTGCCGCCATCAGGAGAAACAAGGCGGATTCCATCACTTCGGTCATCGCGCCCAGCATATCGCCGGTAATGCACCCCATGCGGTTTCGATAATAGCGCAGCATTGCGGCAAGTGCCCCGGCAAACACCAGGTTCAACCAGATCCCCCGCCAGCCCAGAAAGACCGATAACGCGGCCGGAATCATCATCCATTTGAAATCCGCAGGCTCTAAAACATTCTGGAAAAAAGCCATACCGGTGCCGGCGGGCCTGCCGTATGGGAGAAAACGCATGCCAAACAGCATTGACGAGCGGGAATACGCCGGAATCAGAATCAGGACCAGGGTCCGATGATGGGCATCCAGGCACTGTATGCCCGCCCATTTGATCAGCAGACAGCAGAAAACGGCCATGAGTCCCATGGCGCCGATGCGGCTGTCTTTCATGATTTCAAGCGCCTTTTCACGCGGCCGCTGACCCAGCATTCCATCGGCCGCATCTGCCAGACCGTCCAGGTGAAATGCGCCGGTCAGCATTGCAAGAAACACCACATCCATTGCCGCCACGGCCGGAAGCGGCCAGAAAAGCTGGGCGGTTTTGTCGAAAATGGAAACCAGGACCCCGACGATGATGCCGGCAAGCGGAAAATATGGGGTCATGCTCCGGGTGTCGAATGATTCGGACTTGCCAAGCGGTAAAAGGGTCAGGAACTGAAGTGCGGATTTAAGTTGATCCATTATCAAGGGGTTCCCTGCGATGATGCGGCCAGAGGCTCGTAAAGGCCGGTTATGTGAGGCGCTGAAACACGCCAAGGGTTTTTGTCATCGGCAGCTCCATAAACCGGCCTGAATTCCTTGCAATCTGATAAACACGCCAAGGCGCCTGCCCTCCGTCCTTCGGGTCCTGGAAAATGTCATGCATCAGCAGATACCCTTTTGGAACAAGATGCGCTGCCCAGCCCTGGTAATCCCTCAGGGCGGTTTCAAATGCATGCCCGCCGTCGATAAAGACCAGCCCCAGGGGGGTCGCCCAGGCCCTGGCTGCGGTTTCGGATCGGCAGACCAGCGGCACGATCGTGTCCTCCAAATTGAACCGGCGGATCGTTTTTCGAAACCGGGGAAGGGTGTCCACCTGATAGTCGCGCCCGTCAAAGAGCTCCGGATCAAAATATTCCTCTCCGGGCTGCTGCTCTTCGGAGCCCCGGTGATGATCCACGGAAAACAGGACCGTGTCGCCGGCCTTGCAGGCGGATCCCAGATAAATGGACGATTTTCCGCAATAGCTGCCGATTTCAAGGCAGGGACCAAGCCGGGAAGCTTCCCGCGCGAGGTGGAATAGTCGCAAGCCTTCTTGCGGGTCCAGAAACCCCTTGATCCGATCGATCCGCTGAATGTCCGGTATCATGTCAACCCTTATATGTCGTCATATCCGCGTACGAGTACTTCGCGGGCCTTGACCCCGTCGGACGGGCCGATGACCCCTTCTTTTTCCATGGTTTCGATGATGCGGGCCGCCCGGTTGTAGCCGATGCGAAGGTGCCGCTGCACCATCGAAATGGAAGCCTGCCGGGTTTTGGTCACCAGGGCGACGGCGTCGTCGTAGCGATCGTCATGTTCTTCGGCGGCAGAGCCGTTTTCGTCTTCGATGGTTGCCTCCGTGATCGTGGTGTTGTATTCGGGCGGTTTTTGCGCCTTGAGAAAATCAATGATCCGGGCCAGTTCCTCTTCGGAAATGTAGGCCCCGTGGATGCGCTGCAGCTTGGCGGTGCCCGGCGGCAGCAGCAGCATGTCCCCGTTTCCCAGAAGGCTTTCCGCGCCGTTGGAATCGATGATGGTCCGGGAATCGATCCTGGAAGAGACCTGAAACGACAGGCGGGTGGGGAAATTGGCCTTGATGATGCCGGTAAGCACATCCACGGACGGCCGCTGGGTTGCCAGAATCAGATGAATTCCGGAAGCCCTGGCCATCTGGGCCAGCCGGGTCAGGGCCACTTCCACATCCCTGGATGCCACCATCATCAGATCCGCCAGTTCATCGATGATGATGACAATGAGGGGTAGTTTTTCCGGCTTGGCGCCGTCGGTCCCGGACTTGGTCTTTTCCATTTTCAGATTGAACTGGGTGATGTTTTTGGCTTTGTGATCGGAGAGAAGCTGATAGCGCCGCTCCATCTCCCGAACTGCCCAGAACAGGGCGTTGGTGGCCTTTTTTACGTCGGTCACAACCGGCGTGATCAGATGGGAAATGCCGTCGTACAGGGAAAGTTCGATGCGTTTGGGATCGATCATGATCAGCTTGACCTGATCCGGCGTTGACTTGTACAGCAAACTGCAGATCATGGCGTTCAGCCCCACGCTTTTTCCGGTCCCGGTGGCGCCTGCGATCAGCAGATGGGGCATCCGGTCCAGTTCCGTAACAACGGGATTGCCCACAATATCTTTTCCCATGCACAGGGCCAGGCAGGAACGGGATTTTTCAAAGGCCGGAGAGGTCACAATCTCCTTGAACCGGACGATCTGGCGGTCGATATTGGGGATTTCGATGCCGATCGCGGCTTTTCCGGGAATGGGAGCGACAATCCGGATACTCATGGCTTTCAGCACAAGGGACAAGTCATCTGATAGATTGACGATCTTGTTGATTTTCACGCCGGGCGCAGGTTCGTATTCAAACGTTGTAATCACCGGTCCCGGAGAGATGGCGGTAACCGAGCCCTTGACTCCGAAATCCTCAAGCGTCTTTTCAAGAAGCCTTGCCTGAGACTGAAGAAAATCCGCATCAAACTGGGAGGCGCGGGTTTCCGGATCATCCAGAAACCCGATGGACGGCAGTTTGAATCCGTTTGCATTTTTCGAGGGTTCGACCTTCAAGGGAAGCTCTTCCTGAACCATCTCGACGACCGGCTGCGGCTGGGAGACCGTCAGGGACGGCGGATCGACGGACTTAACCTTGGCTGACTTCAATCGTTTTTTGAGCGGATCTTTTTTTGAGGCTTCCTTGGGCGGGTTTTCCGGTGCGGTTTCAGCGGATTTTCCGGAGAACACAAAAAGAACGACCATCCAGAAACGTTTTGAAAATCCGACCAGAGAAAATCCGGTTGTCAGGATCAGTCCGATGATCCACAGCAGAAAAAGGATCACGAGAGATCCGGAAATATTGGTGTAAGCAATCAGAAACCGGTGAAATGAAAGCCCGATCTGGCCGCCGGAAGAAAACGCGCTTCCCCAGATCAAAAGATAATGGTCCCTGAAAGATACCAGGCCGCCGGTGGTGATGGCCAGTATCATGCCGCCGGTGATGGTTACGGCAATGGTGGTTCCCGGCCTTGCGTTAAAGAAATGGATGCTGGAGATCAGAAGAAGAATCGGTATCCAGTATGCGCCAAGACCCAACAGACCGATTAAATGTCCTGAAACCGTGGCGCCGGCATAGCCGAAAAAATTGTGAATGCCGCCATTGACGCCGGGGTGTTGCAGGAAGGAATCCTTCGGATCAAAGGAAAACAGGCTGAACAGGGTGAAAATCACCAGAAAAAAAAGCAGGATGCCGATAAGTTCTTTTCGCATGAAGTCCCGGAAGATGTGCCTGGCGCGTAAGGCCGGTGTATTTTTCAATTTAATATAAGGCTGTACAAGCCATTATTGAATCTATATCATACTTGAGTTGCCAGGCTGCGTCAATATTGATGGAGAGGATTCATGCAAAAACGCCAACATGAAGCCGCAACAGTAGTGTGCTTGTTTATCAAGAATCAGTCCTCGCCTGGCAGTCAAGGACTGATGTCCATCCGTCCGCAGCATTCGGTCAGCTTGCGAATGCTGGTTTTTGCCGCAATTTTATTGACAAGACATCCAAAGTTGCATATATGCCTTCAACAAGCCGGAGTGGTGAAACTGGTAGACGCAGAGGACTCAAAATCCTCCGCTCGCAAGGGCATGTCGGTTCGATTCCGACCTCCGGCACCACGTCATATCACAAGCAGTCGCCTTCTCTGTCTGCAACAGATTATATTGCGGATATCTCATCCCCCGATGTCGCGGAGAGCGTTCAATGAGAATTGAAATTTTACGAACCCTCAATTTGTGGTGTATCGCTGTCTATTTAAGCATGGTTCATGCATGGCTTTTGCTTTTCAAATTTGTGGATGGCCGGATATACCGTCAAAAAATGGTTTTCCTTATTGGATGTTTTTTTCTGATGAATCCGCTTTCGGCGCATGGTTTTGACTGCAATAAACCGGAATTCGGCGCCCGTATCGAAGATCTGAACAAAGACGGGCAATTCGTGAAATACCTGGAAAAGGACGGCATATCCTATTACAACTATACCGGCCCTTGCCGCATGGACGGCCAGGGTGACTTCAACCCTTCGATTACGTTTGCTTTTATTGATAACCAGCTATATGCGCGGATCATCAGTATACCCGGCGACGAAGATCATACACAGGATATCAGGGAC
>JBBIPX010000107.1:0-12306 GCA_037442625.1 Desulfobacteraceae bacterium | reverse complement strand
AAAATTGGCGATCATGATGCCGCCGGTTTCCGTCTGCCACCAGTTGTCATGGATCGGGAGCCCCATGGCTTTTTGCCCCCAGACAACGGCCTCGGGGTTCAGCGGTTCGCCGACGCTGTGAATGAGGCGAAGATGGCTCAGATCGTACTGCCGGGCCGGCTCAAAGCCAAGGCGCATGAATCTGCGAATGGCCGTAGGCGCCGTATACCAGACACTCACCTTCTGGGAAGCCAGAATTTGACACCAACGCTTGGCATCAAAATCCCCTTCATCGACCACGCTGGTAATCCCGTGAAGAAGCGGCGAAATGATGCCGTAAGAGGTTCCCGTTACCCATCCCGGATCGGCCGTGCACCAGAATATATCTTCCGGATGAAAATCCATGACGTATTTGCCTGTCATGTAGTGGGTCAGGGCGGCGCCGTGCACATGAAGCGCACCTTTGGGCATGCCGGTGGTGCCGCTGGTAAAGTGCAGTAGCGCGGTATCCTCCGGATCGGTCGGCGGGATGACATAGGTGTCCGAGGACTCCGCCATGAGCCTGGGGAGTGACAGAAGGCCGTTTCCCGAATGGTCCCCGGCATCCGCCAAAAGCACGTATTTGAGTCCGGGCAGCCGGTCCATCAGCCAGCTCACCTTTTTGCGATAGTCGCTTTCGGTGGTCAGCAGAATTTTTACGTTCCCTCTGCTCAGGCGCTGATAGACCGGCTCCATGCCGAACGCGGAGAAAAGGGGACAAAAGATGCCGGCGTTTTTAAAAGTCCCCAGAGCCGCAATGTACAGCTCGGGAATCCGTCCGGCCAGAACCGAGACGGTATCCCCCTTTCCGATACCCAGAGCTTTTAGAACATTGGCGAATCGGTTGGTCTGCTCCTTGAGGTCTCCATAGGTGAACTCAAGGACCGCGCCGTCTCTTCCCAGCCACCTCAGGGCAACGCGGGCGCGCAGCCCCCCGTCGGCATGACGATCAACCGCTTCGTAAGCGATATTGAGCCCCCTGCCGCCGGGTAGGCCGTCCAGGGAACCGCGGATATCATCCCAGGAAAAACGGGAAAAAGCGTCGTCATAATCCGGAAGGTTCGGGACCACCGCGCACGATCCCGGCTTTTTTTGAATCGGCGTCCACTGCAAGTTTTCACCTCGCAAGTGCTGCTGCAAAAAAGGTTATCTGAATTTAATTGACCGTACCTTTTATGATGAGATGGGTCAAGACGATTTTCCGCTTTAAATTCTCTTCTAAGGCAGTTACCGGAGATCATTTTTCCATAAACATTCAGGAAATTAGGGCACGGTAGATTCGTGCTTGAATTTAAATTCTTTGTCAACTTGATGTTTAACAAATGGCCGTCAAAGTCCGCGCGGCTCTGGATGTCGAATAAGGGCTTGCGAGTCTGGTTGCAATTTATTGTATAATGCAATATTATATAACTGCCCTGAGCGGGCACAACGAAGTATGAAAAAGAGTATTTTCATATAAAGCATGAAGGAGATCGATTATGCCGAAAGCAGTCAAAATATCCGATGAACTGGCAAACACCGCTGCACTATTTGCCGGCATCGAGGGCCGGTCGCTCGCCGGCCAGGTGGAGTACTGGGCAAAGCTGGGAAGGGTGGCGGATGAAAACGCGGATCTGCCCGTCTCCCTGATCAAGGACATTGTTATCGCCCGGGCTCAGGCACGAAGCGGATTGAAAACGCCCTATGTATTCGGTGAAGGCGAATGAGCCGGCAGGTTTTCCAATCCCCCCTGTTTGAGAGGAAGAAAAAGCGTCTAAACCAGGCTGTGATTACCGTATTGGATAAAGAGGTCCGGCGCATCTGCGAGGCGCCGGAAGCCGGTGAAGCTAAAAAGGGAGACCTGGCGGGCGTTTTCGTTCACAAATTCAAGGTTCACAACAGATTATTCCTGTTGGCCTATGAATATGATGAAAATGAACTGCTTTTGCTTGCCCTGGGTGAACACGAGAATTTCTATCGTGATCTGAAGCGCTATTTGACTTAAAATATGATCAATCAGGTGAAAGCCGATCAGAATCAGTCCATCGCAGTGGAAGATTCGGGGACATCCTTACTTATCTTTCTTTTTCGGACCAAGTTTTTGATGTTTGAGATTTCTATCCAAAAGGAATTCCAGCTTTTCAATAAAAGAATCTGGCCCTAAAGGTCGTCCGGTTCTTTCATGTTTTCTGAATAATGAGATTTCATGATCCTGGACGTCATTCCTTCAATTTGATCTTGACGCGGCCATCCTCGACGCGGATATCCGATACGCCTTCGGAAAAAGTTTTCCAAAATCCGGGCCCTCCGCCGAATTCCGCCACCAGGTCGATATTTTTCAGGCCGCCCAGCCAGGCATTGGGCACCGGCACGCCCATAATACTGACACCCCTTAAAACCACTGACGGCTTAGCGTTCAGGTAGGCAATTGCGACTCCGGCGTTCAAGCGCAGGGTTTTGCCGCCCAGCACCGGAAAGTCGGGGTCCATGGGCACGAGCAGCTTGACGCTGACCAGGTCCTTTGACAGGTCGATGGCCAGCTTGCGCGCCAGATCGGTGTTGCTTGCCAGGAGCCCGTTCAGTTCCCGCTCGTTGAAGCTGACCTCGCGTTTTGCACCTGCTTCGCTATAGCGTTCCGGCTTGAGCACACCGCGCACATCGAACTCCTCAGGCGACGTCTCGATTCGTCTGTCTATAGGCTGGTAACCCAGCGCCTTCAGCTTGCTGTCGAGCACCTGTTGTTCTTTCGCACTGAGTTCAATCGGTTTGAACTCGCGGGCGAACACATAGGCCTTAAGAAACCAGTAGCCGCCACCGAGGGTTGCAAGGATGGTGACCAGCACGATTATCAGAACTTTAGGCAAGCTGATCCCGCCCCTTTTGCCGCCGTCTGCCGGTATTTGTACAGCGCTTTCCATGGGTCTTTGCACCTTTCCGGTTTTCATCCGTGTCGTCGACAGCCCGTTGCCCGTGCACCGGCAGGAAAGTGTCAAGCCTGTGGCTCGACCCGGAACCGGCCCAATCTCAGATTTGATTGTGTAGGATTGATCTCCCCTTGATAAGGCCCCAAGCATCCACCGTTTTAAGAGAGACGGCTATCTCAATACGAAGGACGGCATCGCACAGTCGGTGTTCTACCCTTCCTGGTGGCTCAAGTAGGTCGGATTAGAAAATGGTCCTGCAAGTTACGAAAAGCCACCTGCCGGGAAATAACCATCAGATCACCGGATGATTCGCCGCAATTCCTGTTATCCGGAAAATTAGCCGGAGGTGCTCCGGATGCTCTCATTGACCGAAACGATGCCCCATACCGTCTTTCCTATCTCATCCCCGCCACTTTCTGAAGGATGAAGATGGCATCCGCCAAACCGATCCTGCCGTCGCCGTTTACGTCGGCGGGCGTGATGCTCGCCGGCAAAGAACTGCTCGCCGACAGCACCTGCAAGACCACAATTGCGTCCTGCAAGTCCACAATGCCGTCGCCGTTCACATCCCCCTTCACCAGCACCATAAGGTTCACGGTCTTTGTCGACGTCGTATAGGCGGCGGTGTCGGTCGGCGTAAACGTCACCGACAGCACACGCGTCCCCGGAGCCGGAGTGGTCCCGGCCGCAGGCGAATACACAAACGTCCCTGTCACATTCGCCGTCGCATTTAACTGCGCCCCGTCAAGCGCCGTTCCGGAGGCGATGCTCGCCGGGTTCGCCCATGTGATGATCGAAGGCGACTTGCCATATGTGAACCCCTGAAAGCTGTTGTATGATTGGGTGTCCGGGTTGGCGACAGTGACATATACCGCTCCTGCCGAATGTGCGGGCGTCACCGCCGTAATGACGGTCGAACTCACAACCACAACACTAGTGGCTGACATGTTCCAGTCAAACTTCACCGTGGCGCCTGTCTGAAAACCCGCTCCAATGATCGTCACCGGCGTTCCCCCCTCCACCGGCCCGGCGTTTGGCTCAACGTTTGTCACGGTCGGCGCCGGCACATATGTAAACCCGTTCACCAGTGTCCCGGATTGTCCGTCGGGATTGGTGACGACCACGTCGACCAGCCCCGGGGCATGAGGCGGGGCGTTGGCCGTGATCGTCGTGTCATTGACGACGGTGAAAAACGAGAGCTGAGCACCGCCGACGGTTACGATACCGCCTATACCGCTCCGGAATCCTGTTCCGGTGATCGTGATGGCTGTGGAGCCTGATTGGCGTCCTCGATCGGGCGTGACGGATGTCACGGTCGGCGGTACCACATATTCGAAGCCGCCGGCAAGCGTGCTCGTCTGTGAATCGGGACTGGTGACAACGACATCCGCAAACCCAAGGGCATGCGCCGGAATCGTCGCCGTGATCTTCATCCCGTTTACAACCGTCACGTTTGTCGCGGCCGCTCCACCGAAGGTCACCGTGGAATTGGGCACAAACAGGCGTCCGCTGATCGTCACAGTGGTGCCGCCCGCCGCCGGGCCGAAGGCCGGAGCAACCCCCGTGACGACCGGCGGAGGAACCGGAAGCGGGCCTTGTGCGAGTGCAAGGTAAGTCATCGGCTCGGCAGAGGTGCCGCAGATGACGTTGTTCACTTTGTCCAGCGTAAACGTCACATCTTCCCACGAATTGCTGTTGGCGGAATAACGCAGCAGCCGGAGCTTTGAATCATCCAGGCCGGCTGCCGTCAGATCGGCATCCGAGTAAGGGAAGCAGATCGTTGCCGCCTGGTAGTGCATATCGGTGGTGGTGACCGCATAGTAGTAGCTCGGCAGGAAAGAGTACCCTGCCGGCGGCGGACTGTTGTTGCCGCCCGCCCATTCCGGCGGATCGAAGACATTGCCTACCATGACCGATCCGCTCGAGTTCAATCCGTAGAATGTGGCCTGAACCGCACCGGATAAAGAAGGAACGGTCACGGTCTGATTCGGGGGCGCCGGCGGGCCCGGCTTATTCACCGAGACTGCGCCGTAGTTGATTGCAAACTCCAGCGTGTTCGAGGTGCCGCCCGCGGTGGTCACGGTGACGGTTGCAAGCCCTGCGTTGGCCAGAAGGCTCCGATCAAAGACGACATGCACGTATGAGTAGCCGGCATAGGACACGGAAGCGGTTTTACCGTTGATGCTGACAGTCGGCAAGGGGTCGGTTGCCGATTCGGTGGGAGTTAACCCCGCACCGTCGATGTCGAGTTCCACCGTTGTGCTCAGATATCCATAGGACGGCGAGAGCGCAACGATCTGCGGGTGCGTGTCGGCAAAAGCGAAAGATTTTGCCCGCATCGCCGTCTGACCGTCTGGATTGACGACGGTCACATCCACAATGCCGGCCGCATGGGCCGGAGCCGTGACTTCAAGCCACCCGGAATCGCGGAACGTCACGCCGGCTGCCGGTACGCCGCCGAAGGACACGCGGGCGCCCGGCAAAAAGTTCCGGCCATATACCGAGACAGGACCTGTTCCACCCGTGACCGGCACGCCCATTGGAGAAAGACTTCTGACACCCGGCGCCGAGGGCGGCAGGTAAACACCGCCGTCGGTCACATGGAAAACGGTCTGCTGATCGCTGATGGCCCACGCCGTATCGGCATCAAAGGCGGCAACACCCACAAAATTCACCTTTGGGTCGGCGCCTGACATGCCCGTTACCTGTGAACGCCAGATTAAACCGCCGTTGACCGTTTTCAGAATTGTGCCGTTGTCCCCGACCACCCAGGCTACATCCGCGCTCACGGCTGAGATCTTGCGCAGGCTTTCGACCACGCCCGATCCCTGCACGAGCCAGTTCGCGCCGCCATCGTCCGTTCTGAGAATCATGCCGCCGGCGCCCACGGCCCACGCGACACCGGGGCTTACCGCAACGATGTCCGCCAACTGTCCTGCCGGTGTAGCTATTTCGGAGTTCCAGGTGTTTCCCCCATCCGTCGTGTGGACGATGCCGTTCCAGTACACGGCCCAGGCGTTGGCGGCATCGGCCGCGTCAATCGCCAGAACGTTTGCGTGTCCGTATCCGGCCTCCTGGCGATACGGCCAGTAGCCCCAATCGCTGCAGTTTCCGGTATACGGACGATGCCAGATCAGTCCAGCGTCAGCCATGTTCCAACCGGTCACCCAGACATTGGTTGGGCTGAGGGCTTTGAGGCCGAGGTTGTGCATGATCGTGCCTCCGGGGTCGGGGTTGGGGCCGGGAGTGCAGGGGCTCCCTTCGTGGGACCACGTGGAGCCGCCGTCCGTGGTGAAGGCCGTGAGGCCGAAGGAGCCGGCAGCCCAGGCATTGCTGCTGTCCACGACCGAGAGCCTGTCGAATGCCCGGAATCTCTGCCACGGATCAGTGTTGTCACCCTTTCGAAACATCAGGTTCCAGGTTCCCCCGTCAAGTGTCTTTATGACCACGGCCTCACCACTGCTGAGACCACCGGATATCCAAGCCTCGCTGCCGCTCAGCGCTTTGATGTCGCTGAGCGTGTAGGCCACACCCGGCTCAAGATTCGGCAGCGTCTGCGTTTGCCAGCCGGTTACATCTGCCTTGCTTGCCGAAGGAGCCGTCCATATTGCCGCAATCAGTAAGACCGTCAAGAGTACCGAAAATCTGCCTTTTGCCCTCATTTTATCCCCTTTCTCCACCAAGATGAGATATATCGCCGCAGCAGCGGTCGCCGCCCCGAAGCGGCGTCCCCCGGATTCCATAGCCGCGGGTAATGGCGGCCAGATGTCATTTGCCTTTGGATTCCCTGTTCTGCTGGGCCATCAGAGCCGTCTTTGCCGACGAACCGGCGCTGCTGCCGAAGAAATACTGAATCACCGCACCGAAGGCGGCAGCCAGCGAGCCGAAAAGCATCAGCACCACGCCGGTTGAATCATTCGGCATCGGTTTGAAGATCAGTATCCCCACCAGGGCGAAAAAACCGATAACCATCACCCAGGCCAGTACGTAGAGGTTGATGTCCACATGTCCCGTCTTCTCCACAATGGCCTTTTCTCTGGCCCTGGCATCGGCGACGTCCGCCAGCCGGATCCTTTCGGTTTCCAGCACCAGTTTCTGCAACTCGATCTGGTGGGTTGCCTCCAGTTCCTTGAGCTTTAAAAGCGCATCCGGGTTGTTCTTGATCTCTGCCGCAATCGCATCCTGCGTGGGCTCGACGCCCAGGGTTGTGGCGACCAGCTTTACAACCGTGCCGGCAAGCGTTCCCGGCGCCCCGAAAAGGGATCCGATCATCGGAGCGGCATCTGTAATTTTGGAAAGAACTTCTTTCCATTCCATAAGCTTACCCTCCCCTTCATCGAATGAAATGATTATTGTGACCCTTTCGATCACAACCAGAATCAAAATACGGCAAGTGGCGGTTTCGGGCGCACTGTCTCTTTGCGCCTGAAGCTGCCGCAGAAGCGTTTTTTACACCACCGGAATGAAGAATTTGGCCCTCACCAGCTTTGCCTTCCGGTCGTCGAGCCCGTTCAGTCCGCCATTGATCCGCTTGGTGATATTAATGACATCATCCTTGTCAGCCAGGTCATTGAGTTTGTGGGTAGCCCAAAACCAGCAAGCCACGTCCACCGCCGTTTCAGAATCACTCGCCACAAGCTTCGCCCCCTCATCGGTAGTATAGTCGATCCCGCGGGCTTTGCTGTAAGCGGCATAGTTCACCCTTCCGGTCAACTGAATTATGCCGCGTCCCTTGAACCGACGCCCGTCCCCCTTCTCTGTGTTTCCCAAATCCTTCCGGTTTTCATAGGCTTCGCCACTGGCGATTTCTTCACAATACCGCATCTCTCCGCTCTCATGCCCCACCTGGGCCAGGAAATGCGCCATTCTCAGGGGAGTGTCGATGCCGTAAGCCGACATTTTTACCGAAAGCGCGTCAACGTACCGCGTGATGCGGCTGTCGTCGGCATTGATGAATATCCCTTGCAACACCCGACGGCAGAATGGCGGAATGCCTTCCCCCAGTTTCGCCAGGGTTTTTCCGCCCGGATCCACCCTGCAGTCCGGTTTTGCAATGCCCGCCACCGTTCGTTGAAATGCCGCGATGGCGGTAAGGGTGGCATTGCCGAAGGTTCCGTCCTCATCCAGTTCGGCGATGGGCGACAGCTTGCCGATGTTCATGTTGAGCAGAATCTGTACCGTCTTTACGTCAACCTTGCCGTTTTTGCAGTCCTTTCCGACCGATGCGCTGATACACATGCTTGCCCCCTTATTAATTCTTGTTCCCTTCCAAAAAGAACCGAGGAACCGGGACCGCGCTAATGATAAAGGATGGCGGCGGGTTTCCGTCACAGCCGTCCAATCGGGATCAGGGATATTACCAATAGTATCCCCGTATGAAATTCATCGTGTTAAGTCAACAACAATTTTGGGGTGTTGTTACCCCGAATTTGCCCAGAAAAACGGGCAAGGCAATTGTGCCTTCAACTTTCCTGTTGAACTGGTTTCACCAGAGATAAAGCCATCAATATTTCCTGGCTTGTCACTCAATCGGTGGGATAAAACCGACCCTGGGCGGCTTTCACCCGCAGGCGGGAGACGCTCTCGGATGCCGGCTTCCGACCGCATCACGCCAGTTTTTTGCCGGCCCCCGGTCCGGGTGCGATCCCGTAGATTTCTTCAATTTTAAGAATAACAGCGCCCTTGGATTTCAGGGGAAATCCGACCTTCTGGCTCATTTCCGCGATCCATTTGGCTGTTTCCTCAAACCGCTGACCCGTTGTCTCGATAGTAACCGTTCCCTTCAACTGGTATCCTTCATGTCCTTCCCAATACGTTACCGCGACCTTGGGATTGGCTTTCATGTTGGCCAGGGTCTTGTTGAAAAACTGGTCGGAGATGAGAATGGTCTCGTCATCGATGATTTTTTTCGCCCCGATCGGAACCGCGTTGGACGTGCCGTCAATGCTTGCCGTGGAAAGCACCACGGGGCGGACCTTGTCAAAGAGTTCCTTCATGCGTTCTGTCATTTTCGCCATATTCATTCCTTCTATTTAAGATTTGGTTGATGCCGAAGAAATCAAAGCGGCTGTCCGGCAGCCGAATAACACACTGTCCTGTATGGCAAAAATCATGCGGATGATCAACAGTAAATCGGCGAATTGTGATGTGGCGGGAACAATCAGGCGGATCACGCGCAATCAAAGATCCTTCCGGAACCTTGTAGAACGTCACCGGATCGGTCCGCCGGGAATGAAGACAACCGGACTGATGATGTTGACAATTTCAACGCGAATACCCTATATATCCTGAAACCGGAATTCATCACTGTCCCGAAGAAACAAGGGGTGTCGCCATGCCATCGGCCAACGGCTGGACCATTGTACTGATCGATGATGAAGCGGATATCCGCGATGTCATGACCCTGTCGCTTCAGGATTCCGGTTACCGGGTGCTGACGGCGCCGGATGGCCCATCCGGGATTCGCCTGTGCGAAGCATTCAACCCCCAGATCGTCATTACGGATATCCGCATGCCGGGCATGAACGGCATTCAGGTGCTGCAGGTTTTGAAGGAGCGCCTGCCGGATATCGAGGTCATTGTCGCCACCGCCTTCGGCGAAATGGATCTGGCCATCCGCGCCCTGCAACTGGATGCCTCCGACTTCATCACAAAACCCATCAGCGACAGCGCGCTTTTTCTGGCCTTGAGCCGGGCCCGGCAGCGGCATACTTCCCGGAAACAGATCAAGGACCATACCCGGCTGCTTGAAATCGAAAACGCCAGGACTTCCCAGGAACTGGCTGCAACCATCGCTTTCCAGAAAAATCTGATCGAAAGCTCCATGGACGGCATTCTCGGGTGCAATGAAACCGGAAAGGTGATGATTTTCAACAAAGCCATGGAACGGCTTCTGGGATATGCCAAAAAGGATGCCCTGGAGAACCTGAGCCTCGATCTGATTTTCCCGGCCGAAGAGCGGCTGCGTTTCAACGCGGTTCTCTCCAGCGAGGCCTGCGGCGGGAAAAACCGGCTGTTTCTGCATGAAACCAGCCTGCTCACCAGCACGGGAAGTCCGATTCCCGTCCAGATAGCGGCCGCGGTGCTCACGGAAGGGAATACAACCCACGGACTGGTCTGTTTTGTCCGGGATTTAAGAGAACTCCGGCGTCTGGAGCAGGAAATGTCGGATCAGGCCGGAATCCTGCATCAGGATAAAATGATGTCCCTTGGCCGCCTGGCCGCCAGCGTCGTTCATGAAATCAACAATCCGCTGGCCGGCATTCTCAATTACATCTGCCTGATGCGCCGCATCCTGGATCGCGGCCCGCTTGCCGGCGATCAGCAGGATAAATTCAAACAGCACCTGGCGCTTGTTGAAAGCGAAACCCGAAGATGCGCACAGATCGTGTCGGGCCTGCTGACATTTTCAAGAAAATCCCCTCCCGCATTCACTCAGGTCCGGATCGATGACCTGATCAACCGCTGCGTCCTGCTGAGCCAGCATAAAATTCAGCTCAGCCGGATTACCCATACGGTTTCCATCCCCCCATCCCTGCCGCCGGTGGTCGGCGATATCAATCAGTTGCAGCAGTGCCTGATCAATCTGATTTTCAACGCCATCGACGCCATGCCGGATGGCGGAAGTCTTGAAATTTCGGCAGGCGCGGATTTGCCCCGGAAAGAGGTCTTTATTCAGGTGACGGATACCGGCCCCGGAATCCCGCCATCCGACATTGTTCACATTTTCGAGCCGTTTTATACCACCAAGAACGAAGGCTACGGGGTAGGACTGGGGCTTTCAACGGTTTACGGCATCATGGAGCGGCACCACGGCGGCGTGCAGGTGGAAAGCAAGCTCGGGAAGGGATCGGCATTCACGCTGAGACTGCCGGTTGAAGACAGGGAGCAGGAAAACCGTGGCGCATAATCCGGACAAACATATTCAATGCGACCAGTGGCTGAACGTACTGGACGAATTGAACATCGGCGCCCTGATCATCGATAACAACAGGCGGATGTCCGCGTTGAACTGCACGGCACAGGCGCTTCTGGGTCTGAAGGAAGCCGAAGTCGTCGGAAAGGATTGCCGGGAGGTGTTCTGCGGGATTCCCTGCATGGTGAAGTGCCTGTTCCACGACGGGGAGGAATGGGATGCGGAGACATCCCCGGCCGTTTCCGAAAGCAAGGATCCGCAGCGGCTCATCACCCGGCTTGCCACGCCCATTTATGACAGGCAGGGCCGGGTCGCCGGGTGCCTGACCATTCTTCAGGATCACTCTCCCATCGTTGATCTCATCAACCGGGTTCATTATGAGGAACGCAGCCTGAAAATGATTCTGGAGAACCTGGATATCGGCATTTTTACGGTCAACAAGGGCGGCCATATTACATTTTTAAATGCCGAGGCCGAGAGAATTACCGGGTATCACCGCCGTCAGATTCTGGGAAAGCCCTGTTCCGCCTTGTTTCCGAAGAATGACTGCCGGGATATCGCACTTCTCAAGGAATCCATCGCAGACGGCAGAACCCGCGTCTGCGCCGGCGGCGGCATCACCGTCAGCAGCGGGCGGACCATTCCGGTCAGAGCCAGTTACATGGCGCTTCATAACGAAAAAGGCAGCATTGTCGGGGGGCTTGCCACGTTTCACGATCTGACCGAAGTGCATCAGCTCAAGAAAGCCATTACCGAACGCTACACGTTTCAGGACATGATCGGCAAGGACCCATCCATGCAGAAAATATTTGAAATGGCCAGGGTCGTTGCCGTGAGCGATGCCACGGTGCTCATCGAAGGGCCGACCGGCACGGGCAAGGACCTTCTTGCCAAGATCATTCATTCGACCGGCCGCAGGAGCGCCAAACCGTTCATCAAAGTCAATTGCGCGGCGCTTCCCGATACCCTTCTGGAATCGGAAATGTTCGGCTATGTCAAAGGCGCCTTTACCGGCGCCTTTCAGAACAAACCCGGCCGGTTTCAGCAGGCGGATGGCGGAACGATTTTTCTGGATGAAATCGGCGATTTGCCGCTCTCGCTTCAGGCCAAGCTGCTTCGGGTTCTGGAAGACAAGGATTTTTATCCCCTGGGAAGCCGGCATCCGGTGACGGTGGATGTCCGCATCATCTCAGCGACCAACCGGGGCCTGGACAAGCTGGTGGAAGCGCGGCAGTTCCGGGAAGACCTGTTTTACCGGCTGAATGTGGTTCGCATCGAACTTCCCGCGCTCAAAAGCCGCAAATCGGATATTCCGCTGCTGATTCAGCAAAGCATGGGAAGGCTTTGCCCGCCGGATAAAGGCCAGCCCCGCGGCATTTCCGACCAGGCCATGGATATTCTGCTCAATTATGATTATCCGGGCAATATCCGGGAGCTTGAAAACATTCTGGAACATGCGCTGATCGTCGG
>JBBIPX010000106.1:0-12322 GCA_037442625.1 Desulfobacteraceae bacterium | reverse complement strand
GCGGAAAGCATCGTGCAGCATACCGGTGAACTGAATAACGACCTGATCGTGATGTGTTCGCACGGGCGCGGCAGGGCCCTTCATCTCATCCTGGGAAGCATGGCCCAGGAAATCATCGCCATGGGAACAATTCCCGTTCTGATTATCCGGCCGGAAGAAGATGAAGAAATTCCAACCTTTTCCTTACAAACCGTGCTGACGCCGCTTGATGGTGCTTTGGATCATGAACAGGCCCTGCCGGTTGTAAAAATTCTGGCCCAAGTCTGCCGGGCTGCCATTTCGCTTGCGCTGATCGTTCCCCGGTTTGTCAGCCTGTCCGGTCAAATGACGGTGACGAGCCGGTTTCTGCCCGGAACCGTGTCCGAAATGCTGGAAATATCCGTTCAGAACGCCGAAGACTATTTAAAGGTCCTGGCCGATAAGCTGAAAAGCGAAGGATTTACCGCAAGTGCCCATGTCCGGCGCGGCGATCCGGCAAACCGCATCGTTGCCATTTCCCGGGAGCTTCAGGCGGATGTCATTGTCCTGGCCACACATGGAAAATCAGGAATGAAGGCATTCTGGGCCGGAAGCGTGGCCCATAAGGTATGCAGCCAGTGCCGAATACCAATCCTGCTGATTCCGGTGGAAAAGACCAAAACGGAATAAATGAAATCAAAGGCGTATCAGGCATAAGGAATATTTCGGCGTTCTTGTTGACAGAATGTTTTTATACGAAATGACAACTTTCAATGAATGACAAATGAGAATTCGATATGTTTATAACTGCTTGATTTATTGAATATTGCTGGAAGGATTTATTTTTGTGAACATCCTGTGATTTTGTATTTCAATAAAAATCAGAAGGTTAAATGAGCAGAAAAAATACAGGTTTAAGGATTTGAACTTTTCCGGTCGATCGTATCGCTCGACAAAGATGAAAATCGATGAAAAGCGTTTTTATGTCGGATATAACATAATGATATTAAAGTATAATTAAATATTGTTAATATGATATCAATAACTGGCAAAGTAATTGCATATCCAATTATCAACCTAATAATTTCTTCATCTTTTTCCTCCTTAAAAATGGCTGACCGGGACGTTCCCCGTCAGCTATTTTTTTTGTCTTTTCGTTTTGGCCGTTCCGAATAGAACAAAAGTCCAGTTTCAAAAAATTTCCAACACCCGTCCATATTGATTTAAAAAAGGTATTGACGCATTCAGACGGCATCCGTACCCCGCTCCTGGAGCGCCACGTTTTTGGTGGTATGGGTGCAACCAACCATCGTGTTTTTTGATATTGTTGAATATTAAAAACGCTCTTCTGTCTCCGGTTGAAATCTCAATCGGGTCCTTTCTTTGTTGCAGCCATTTCAAATGTTGATGTTGATGGGTCCAGCCATCCGAACGGGATCAATGACCAAAGGCCGCCGGCCGGTGCGGGCCGGCAGCCCGTTACTTGAATGCCGAGAAATCAACCCCGCGGGTCCGTCCTCTTTCTTCAAACCAATCCATTTCTGTAACCGGAGGAGCGGACACATCCTCCCTTTCCTTATGCATCAGCCTGATGGAATCCGTCGGGCAGGTATGAATGCAGAGGCCGCATCCGATGCACCGCTCTGGAGCAATTCGATACGAATCTTCCTCTTTGACAATGGCATTTACCTGGCAGCGCGCATCCGAACATGTCCCGCAGGCAATGCAGGTCTCGGAATCAATTTCGGCATAATAATGGGAGTTAATTACCAGGGAAGCCGGAATGCCGAATTCGTTGATTGCCCTGAGGACGCCGCAGCAGCATTTGCAGCAGTTGCAGATGAAAAACTGTCCGAACTGGATATTGCCTGTCAAATGCACAAGTCCCTCTTCTTCGGACTTGTTCAGCAATCGGTAAGCCTCGTCTTTTGAGATAACGCGGCCTGTCGGAGAATTGTCGAAAACGCCTGGAACAGGTGCAATCGCCAGACACACTTGCGTGGATCTGTCGCAGGGATGGCCGAGCAGACCGCGCTCTTTCTTGCACACGCATTCATTTGCCAGAAACGATTGGCCGTTTTCGATAATGGTGGAAACCTTTTCGTAAGACAAGGCCTGCTGATGCACCGGAATGGATTTTTCAATGGAAAGCGTTTGCATCAATTGCGGTGTTTTTGAAAAAAACTGTTTTCCATAAATCGGGCTGTAGGATTCGTGAAGACCTGCAAACTCCCTGTCCATGTGGGGGAGTTGAAACTCATAAATGCCAAAGACCCAGGGCAGCATTTTAAAGAAGCGGGTTTCTCCCATGGCTATGCAGAAAAGCTGCCCTTTATTGCCCATTGCCGCAAGCTTGTCTTCCAGTCCGGCAAACACGCGGCCGGTCCGCCGGGCGATCTGTTCGGCCGTTTCAAATGTCAGGCGCAGATCGCAAAAAAGATCCGCCTGCTCGGGGGTGAAGACCTTTTTCAAAAGCTTGATTTCAAGTCCATCAATGGTTGCCGGAAATCCGTTCGGCAGGGTATCCAGAACTCTTGCCAATTTAACATAACTGTCTTCAGCGGGAAAATTCATTGAATTTGTTGTCATCCGGACCTCCGTTTTGTTCTCGTCCATAACATCTCCGAAAATACAGTTGAACTGGCCATGATCCCGCAAATCCGCAGGATTCTGGATGCTACAGGCGGCAGGGTGGGGGGAAAGCAGGGGGCCGCCCGGCTTCTTTGGCGTCAATCCGTCCACGCTGCGCCACTGCATGCGAAAGCTTGGCATTTCCTTCGGCAGAAATGCATCCAGGGAGTAACCGATTTATATCACGCCGGCGTCGGATTTTTTGATCCATCCGATCTTGCCTTCCGAAAAGGCAATCCGGATGTAATCGTCCTTTTCCCTGTCGATTCTCACCTTTGCACCGGCGTGAAGCACAAAGAGTTCCGTGGCATCATCGGTCAGCCCGGATCGAATGGATACCTTGGCCGGCAAAATGACGGCTTCCTTGATAAAATGCGCCTCATAATCATTGTAGGCGGCCGTGAAGGCAAAGATGAGCCCAAGGGCTAACATCACATGGCCGAATGTTTGGAAGCGGCGCTTTCCCCGGATTACGCGGATAGTCATCAGGGACCAGAAGATCAGGTTGAAAATGATCGCCGTCCATTGAATTTGCGTCTGCGACAAGAGGTACTTCCAGAAAAACAATATCCGGACAAGGGGAAGCTCCTTGTCCCCTTTTGCATCCTTGGTGAGGGATTGGGCATATTCATAGTTGAATTTGAGATCCGGATCATGGGGCAGGCGCTTTAAAGCCCGCTCGTACCATAAAATGGCACTGCCGATATCCCCTTTTTTCAGGCAGGCGTTTCCCAGATCATAAAAGAGCTTGCCGTTATTTATCCCTTCATCGGCTATCCTGGAAAATGCGGCGGCGGCTTCGGCAAAGCGGTTTTCCTTGTAATCCTTGATGCCGTCCAGAAATGTCCGGGCGGTTTCACCGGCTCCGGCGATCCGTAAAGAGCAAAGGATCAGCAGAACCAATACCGAAATGATCTTACCGGTTTTCATTGCGATATTTTCCTTATCAGTTCCCGGGTTTCCGCAAGCAGGGTTTCACGGCTGGGCAAATCCATTTCCGCGCCGCTGAACCGGACGGAATCGATTCTCTCCAGAAGCCGGGTGACAGCCCCGGCATCCGCATCGGAAAACCCTTTGGACCTTAAAATCATTTCAGCTTCAGCATAGGTCAGGGACTCGCCCTTGATGCCGGCCCTGGCAAGCAGCATCGAGATCAGAGACCGGGACAGACAGGTTAAAAACACTTCAGCCGGGATATCGGGTTTGGAAGCATCCTTCAATGCCTGTTCCGCACGCTGCGACATCAGGCTGGCCGGGTCATCCTTTTTTTTCGTGCGTCTCATAAAGATGTTAACCCCAAGACAAAGCAGCGCCGGGATCAGCAGAAAAACCCAGAACCAGGCGATTGTCATGGTTTCTTGCGTTTCAAGCGCAGTCATGTCTTCTTTCAGGGGAAGAATATCCCTTCCCGTAAATTCCACGTTCTTTTTCAGGGCCTTGGACTCGGCGGCCGGGGACGAATAGACCTCGATTTTGTCTTTTTCCCTGGACGGATGGACGGTGATGGAAACAGGGGCGGTCCGGCGGGTTTCATACCGGCCGCTGGATGGGTCGAAAAAAGTGAGCGCGACAGGCTCCAGGGTGTATTGGCCTTCTTTTAAGGGAACCAGCGCCGTGCGAAAGACTTTTTCACCCGAATACCCGCTCACCCCGGGCTGGATCTTCTCCTGGGGCGCATCCTTGTAACTCTTGAATGCATCGGAAATGGCAATCTCGGGGGCCGAGGCATCCATGATGTTGCCGGTGCCGCTGACGGTAACGGATAAGGTGGCGGATTCCCCCACATCCAATGTGGTTTTATCCACTTGCGATTGAATCTTGAATGCGCCGACGAGTCCGGAGAAATTCCCCTTGCCGTCAAACGGCGGCAGCGGCCTGACCGTAATACTTAACGGTTCTGTCCGGATGGCGCGGTGCTCCAGATTGTTCTGCCCGAAAAACGGATTGTCCAGAAGGCCCAACGGTGCTCTCCGCACAACTTGACGCCTGACCAGATCGCATTCCAGAATGGCCGGATCAATCGTTTTAGGACCTGCGCCAACGGGAACCAGTAAAATGGTCAGCTCCGTGGCGCTGTATTCCCGGCCGTTTAGAACGGTTCTGTAGGTTTTCTGGCTTTTTTCGACTTCCTTTGCCGTAAAACCGGAGAATTCGGGCTTCTGAAACTGGGCGTTGGCGATCTGAACCGTGCTGAACAGCTTGTAAGTATAGATTATCGGCTCGCCTTCATAGGGCTTTGTATTGGAAACCGTTCCTTCCGCAAATACATCCTGGCTGCCGGTTTTCTCCCGGGTATTCGAGCTGACGGTAACGACGATTTCCGCGGTTTTCTGGGTTGAGTCTCCGGTTGTTACTGTCAGGGGAGGGATTACCAGACGCCCTTCTTTTAACGGGACCAGCGTATAGGTGTGGCTGACTTCCTTGGACATCCGTCCGTTGATGATCTGAACGCTGGTGCTCGTACCACCCGACATCATCTTGAAATCCCGGATGGGTGAGATGTCCACCGTCCCTTCTTCGCCTTTAACCGTTACCGTAAGTTCAACGGATTCTCCGGGTCCGATCCGCGTGCGATCCACAACGGCCTGAATCTCAGACGCATAAGCGGAGACGCAAAACGCAAAAACGGCAAAAAAGGAAACTAACGCCAAAGAATTCCATCTTTTGCCTGTCATTACCAGTCTTTCTCCACATTGGTTTTTCCGTAGGCGGGAATCATTGCTTTTCCGGGTTGATCCTTCAGGCGGTTCAGTATCTGATCGGCTTTATTCCTGGCTTCGGTATTTTCCGGCTCACCGGCATGCTTTGATGAAGAAGGCCCCGGTTCTTTCTGGTCTTCTGTTTTTGGCTTATCCGCTTCCTTTTGGGCCGTGTTGTTCGCTTTTTCAGGGTTTTTTTCGTTCATATCGGTCTCTTTCCCGAAATCCGGAGAAGGATGGTCTTTTCCGGCATTTTTATCATCCGGCTTGGACTGTTCTGCCTGGTCTTTGGATGCGTCTTCCTTTTGATCCGCCTTCTTTTCTGAGTCCTGTCCGTTCCCGGACGCATCCTTCGGTTCAGAATCTTTTTTCTTACCGTCCTTATCGCCCTTTTCGTCCTTATCGTTCTTGTCGCCTGTTTGCTGTTGGTTCTGCTGCTCTTTGACCTGTTCCATGACCTTTTTGACATATTCCAGGTTCTGCTTGGCCTGGATATCATCGGGATTCAGTTTCAGGGCAGCTTCATAATTTTTTACCGCATCCTCGAATTGTTTTTTTCGAAAATCGGCATTGCCCAGATTATATAGGGCTTTTTGCTGAAGCAGCTTGTTCTCGGTTTTCAGGGCTTCCTGGTAGCTCTTTGCGGCCGCATCAAAATTTCCGGTCTGGTAGTAGGCATTCCCGATATTGTATAAAATATCGGGCCTGTCCGGATGTTCGAGCTGGGCATCGATAAAAAGCTTCAGCGCCTTGTCGTAGGCGCCCTGGTTATAGGCGTCAACGCCTTCCTTCAAGGGATTTGCGGCATGAACCGGCATGCTCCACAGCAGCAGAAACACCATCATCGGTACGGCGGCTTTTTTTCGAACAGCGGGCAGAAACAATTCAGCCACAAGGGCAATGACGGCAAGGGCAAGAAACCATTGAAAGCGATCCTCCCAGATCTGCTTTTTATCCGTGGCAAGGGTTGAGGCTTCCATTTTTCCGCGGATCTCCCGGCTGTAAATCACATCCAGATCCATGCTGCCGGCAACGGACCGCACATAGGCTCCGCCCGTTAGAACAGCCATTTTTTTCAGCATTTCTTCATCGATTCTCGTCAGAATGATGTTTCCGGAGCGATCCTTTTTGATTCCGCCGGTCTCCGAGGGTACGGGGATGCCTTCCTCGCTTCCCACGCCGATGCAAAACAGCTTTACTCCGGCCTTTCTGGCGGCTTCCGCAGCTTCCATGGGATCGGTCCTGCCGGTGTTTTCTCCGTCTGTTATCAAAATGACGGCTTTCTGGGAGGTTGTCTTCAGATCAAAGGCGGAAAGAGAAGCTGAGAGCGCACCCGAAATGTCCGTGCCGCCGACGGGCATGGAATCGGGCGTGAGTGTGTTCAAAAAAATATTGAAGGCCGCATAATCCAACGTTAACGGACACTGGAGAAATGCGGTTCCGGCAAAGGCAACCAGGCCCATCCGGTCGCCTTTTAGCATGGCCAGAAGATCATAGATTTCCCGTTTGGCCCGGTCCAGGCGGGTGGGCTGAATGTCCGTTGCCAGCATGCTGCGCGAAAGATCGAGCGCAACGATGATGTCAACGCCTTTTTGTTCGATGGTCTGCCATTTGTAACCGTACTGGGGGCCGGAAAGGGCGATACAGATAAACAGGATGGAACACAGAACCAGCCCGGATTTGATCCACCGCCTCCCGGAATCGGCTTCCGGAGCAATGGCTTCAAGTCCCTTGGGCGTGGCGAATCGGGACAGGACGCCTTGCCGGGTCTTCATGCCGTAGACAACCACCAGTAAAAATACAGGAACAGTCCAGATAAGAAACAGCATCTCTATTTGACTGAATTTCATGGCACACGCATAAATCGGGTATTTGTCAAAATGATCCAGGCTCCCAGAAGGGCGAAGGCTGGAATCAGCAGATACCGGTAAAGCTCGTTGTATTCCGCAAAGGTGCGGGTCTTTACCTCGGTTTTTTCAAGTGAATTGATGGTGTCGTAAATCTGCTGCAATCCTTCGGTGTTTTCCGCCTTGAAATACAGGCCTCCGGTTTTTGCGGCAATATCCTTGAGGGCGTCTTCATCAATGTCCACCTGCTGATACACATAGCGCTCCCCAAAACCCGGATCCTTGATCAAAAACGGCACCTGGCCGCGGGTACCGACGCCAACGGTATAGATTTTAATGCCTTTTTGAGCGGCCAGATCCGTTGCGATCCGCGGGGACAGTTCGCCGGAATTGCTTTGTCCATCGGTCAGCAGAATAATGATATTGGATTTGCTTTTGACATCCTCCAGCCGTTTGAGCGAAATGCCGATGGCATCCCCGATGGCCGTGTTCGGGCCGGCCGCCCCGATCTTGAGCCGTTCCAGAATGGATGCAATGGTGTTGTAGTCGCGGGTAAGGGGAAGCTGCGTATAGGCATGGGTACCGAACACCACAACCGCGATCCGGTCGCCGTTTCTTTTGGCGATAAAGTCCTGAACCACGGATTTAATGGCTTCCAGGCGGTTGACGATTTTACCGTTGTGCTTGAAGTCGAGCGCCGCCATGCTTTCGGAAAGATCCATGGCAAGAACGATGTTGATGCCCTCTGTCAGCACGCTGACCTGCCGGGTTCCCCACTGGGGTCTGGCCATGGCGGTGATCATCAGGCAAAGGGCCGCATATTTCAATACGGCAAGAAGCCTTGCAATCCGGAGCATGCCGGAGGGCTGAATGTTCCGGACCGGCACCAGGGAAGACAGGTTCAGGACCGGCCGCATTTGCCGGCGCTTCCGGTAAAAAAGCATGGCCGGAAACAGGGTCAGCAGCAGCAAGAAATAGGGGGATGCAAATTGAAACATATTATTCTTCAACCTGCTTTTCTTCGGCTTTCAATATAAATTTTCTTACAAAGTCGAGGTCCTGGCGCATTTTGCCGACGGCCGCCGGAATTCCGGCGAATTTGACCGGATCGGTTGAACGGAGCAGCGCTTTCAGATCCGAGAGCATTTCCCTGCCGATGTCCAGAACGTCGATTTCGGGGATCAGCTCTTCGGTGGTCATTTCCAGGGCTTTGATGGTGTAACGGCCCTCGATATAGGTTCTAAGGATATTGGAAAGGCTGAAATAAAACGCTTTGCCGTCCATGTTTTCCACATCCGAAAGCGCATCCAGGAGCCTTAGCGCGGCTTCATGGGGCGCAATCGGAACTTCCTGCGGAGACTGTTTTTGATTCCGGTGCTTTTTCCAGTAATATATGGCGGTTCCGATACCGGCCAGAATCAAGGCCGCTCCCAGTATATAAACCAGCAACGACCCGTCGGCCGCAAGCATTTCCAGGGGCTTGATATCATGGATATCGGTCATGGGAGCGGGCGTGCCGGTCGGCTGCATTATCGCTTCCTCTTTTCCCGGATTTGAAAATAGCGATTCAGCGCATCCACCACAGACCCGGATGTCTCGATTTCGATACAGTCCAAGTCGGCATTTTTGAAGGATTGCAGTGAAAGGGCATAGTCCCGGCTCTTTTGCTCATGATAACCGCGCCGGGTGGCTGCATCCGAAGCATCCAGAAGAAGCGCCCGGCCGGTCTCAAGATCCCGGACCGACAGAATTCCCGCCTCCGGCAGATGGAACTCTCCGGGGTCCGAGAGCATCACGGCAATGAGTTCATGTTTTCCGGATATGGATTTCATCCGCCGGATATAGGATGCAGGCGGCTCCGGAGAAAGAAAATCGGACATGAGAAACGAGATCGTTCTTTTTCGCGACACCCTTCCCAGAAACGCCACAGCCTCGCAGATATCCGTGCCCGTATGCGCCGGCTCGAAAGAAAACAGCTCTTTGATCACCCGCCAGACATGGGCGGAGCCTTTTTTCGGCGGGATATATTTTTCCACCCGGTCCGTAAACAGAATCGCACCGATCTTGTCATTGCTGCGGATGGCGTTGAATGCCAGGATGGAGGCGATTTCCGCGGCGGTTTCCTTTTTAAGGTTTCCGGTGGTGCCGAAGCTTTCCGAGCCGCTCATGTCCACAAGAAGCATGACCACAAGTTCCCGTTCCTCGCGGTAGAGCTTGACATATGGCCTTCCCATGCGGGCCGAGACTTTCCAGTCGATGCTTTTTACATCATCGCCCGGAGAATATTCGCGCACTTCCTCAAATTCGATTCCGGATCCGCGGAACACGGATCGGTACTGGCCGGCCATCATGGTGTTGACCATGCGGGCGCTCCGGATGTGAACTTTTTTGATCTTTTTTATGATTTCAGGAGAAAGCATCCGTCATCCCCGTCACGGCACTTCAACCGAATCAAAGACCTGCCCGATAATCTGATCCGTGGTGATATCCTCGGCTTCCGCCTCATAGGTCAGAATGATGCGGTGGCGCAGAATGCCGGGCGCCACGGTCTTGATATCCTGCGGGGTGACATAGGCCCTTCCCTGAAGAAATGCAAAGGCTCTGGCCGCAAGGCTTAAAAAAATGGTTGCCCGGGGAGAGGCGCCGAACTGTATGTAATCGGCAATCTCCATCTTGTAATCCCCGGGTTTTCGGGTGGCAAACACGATGTTGACGATATAGTCTTTCAGCTTTTCATCCATGTAGACCGAGCGGATCAGCGAAACGATGTCATTAAGCTGGGAAGGGTCTATCACCGGACGGGCTTCCGGAAGGGTTTCAAAGCCGATCCGGTTCATGATTTCCTTTTCTTCGGTGATGCTGGGATAATCAATCACCAGTTTGAACATGAAGCGGTCGACCTGGGCTTCCGGAAGGGGGTAGGTGCCTTCCTGTTCGATGGGGTTCTGGGTTGCCAGAACCAGAAAGGGATCGGAGAGGGTAAACGTGTTTTCACCGATGGTCACCTGTCTTTCCTGCATGGCTTCCAGCAGCGCGGACTGAACCTTGGACGGCGCCCGGTTGATTTCATCGGCCAGGATGATGTTGTGAAAAAGAGGGCCTTTTTTGATGGTGAAATCCCCGGTACCCGGCCGGTAGATCTCGGTTCCGATCAGGTCTGCCGGCAGCAGATCGGGCGTAAACTGTATGCGCTTGAACTCCGCCCGGACCGTTGCGGCAAGCGCCTTGACAGCGCTGGTTTTGGCAAGTCCCGGAACGCCTTCGATCAGAATGTGTCCTTTGGTGAAAAGCCCCATCAGCAGCCCGTCAATCAGATCCCGCTGCCCGACAAGGACCTTGCCGATTTCATTTCGCATGCTGTTGACCAAAGGGTGCGTTTCTTCGATTTTGACTTTTAATTCCTCGATAATCACGATTCCTCCCGGCAGACAGGATAATGTAAAAGCTGTGGAGCCAATTGCAAAAGTCCATCGTCGTCATTGCGGCGAAAGCCGGAATCCAGACCTTTCAAACTTTTCTGGACACCGGCTTCCGCCGGTGCGACGGTTTTAGTGAGTTTTGAAATCCGCTCCGGATTATAAACAGGATGCAGTAGAATAGCCACGGAAATTTCATTTTCAAGACCGGATCGATTGAACCATCAGGGTCTAAAATCACGATGCTGCAGCCGCTCCGCTTCTATCCAGCATTTTAAGCTGAGCGTGCAAGGATGCATGAAAGCCATGCAGATGCTATTTGTCTATCTGACGTCATGGCCGGGCCCGGCAATTGCGGCAATTCTGAACGGTTCAGGTAAAGGGATGATCTTCTCGATTTTTTTTAAGATCAGGCAGGGATCAGGTTCGAAAAATAAAATAAACCGCTCCCATCAGGCATAAACCCGCCCACAGGAAATCCAGCTTAAGGGGTTGATTCATATAGAGTACGGTAAACGGCACGAAAATCGACAGCGTGATGACTTCCTGCATGATTTTTAATTGCGGCAAACTGAGAGCCGTATATCCGATACGGTTGGCGGGGACCTGAATCAGGTATTCAAAGAGCGCAATTCCCCAGCTTGCCAGCGCCGCAATATACCATTTGTTCCCGGAGAAATTTTTCAAATGCCCGTACCAGGCAAATGTCATGAAAAGATTCGATAAAATTAACAATAACGTGGTTTGAAAAAAAATTGACATGTGCACCGCTTTTTTTATCAACAAATCATTTACAATAAAAAAAGGGGTTCACCGAGAACCCCTTTTTTTGTTGCAGGTCATTTGGTAAATGCGTTATTCAATCTTGACCTGAACCTGTTTCGGCTTTTGTTCTTCGGGCTTTGGAATTTCTATTTCCAGAACCCCGTCCTTGAATGTGGCCTTGATGCTGTCCGGATTGATGGTTGAAGGCAGCGTAAAAGCCCGGTAAAACGAACCGAAACTGCGTTCTTTCCTGAAGTATTTGTCTTCGGTAACTTCCTTGACTTCCACCCGTTCCCCTTTCAGGGTCAAAACGTTTTCCTTGACTTCAATGGAAACATCGTCTTTTGTGACTCCGGGCAGTTCCGCATGGATGATAATCGAATCCGCCTTGTCAAAAATATCCACAACAGGCTTCCATGCGCTTACAGCAAAATCCTCATCCGCCAGCGAACGGGGAAAAGCATCGTGAAACAGCCGATTGATGCTGTCCTGCAAACTGGCTACAGCCCCATAAGGTTGCCATCTGACAATTGCCATAATTCCACCTCCCATTTTGGATTTTGTTGAATTGCCAACTGCATTTGCTCTGGCCGAAGAAATTAAATATATCATATCAATATGTTATGATTTTTTAAAAAAATAATCACATTTTTTTTCATGTCAAGTCATCGTATGAATTTTTTCGGTGATAATTGGCATCCCGTTGAGAACTTTTTAATGGATTAAACTGATTTCTTGAAGGCAGAGCATTTTGAGGAAAATAGTGACAACGTCGGCGCTTCCTCGAAGGGCGCTTGGGTGGCAATGAAGATGGTCTTGTGGCGCACCGGATACTTGTTAATCAATCCAGTGCGCTACAGGCTTATGTGTAAGTATCGACAATCCGTATGAAATCGAGCGGTGTTTTGAAGAATGTGTGCAATTTCCGTTTAAATGAACATGCCCAAAAATATAAGGGCATAAAGGGAAGTGGCAAAACCAATGGCTGATAATATTTGTGGTCTCA
>JBBIPX010000105.1:0-12532 GCA_037442625.1 Desulfobacteraceae bacterium | reverse complement strand
ATCTGGTCGGCAATGTCTGGAAGGAATGGAAAACAAACATGGCCTTTGATTGATCCGGCCGCTGAACTGGTCCTGATCGTCACCGACGAAAAAGCCTATGAAAGCATGACCGTGCACCTTCACGGAATCGGCTACGACAATATCACCGGCTATCTCTGCGGCGGCATGATGGCGCGGATCGACAGCGGTCAGCCCATATCCGTTTAGACTCTTTTGCTTCAAAAACAAACGCTCAATCCCCCTTTCCCGAAGGGGGATGCCGTCATCTTCGCAGAAATTCATTTCAAGCAATTCCCCCTGCGGTTCGCCCTTGTCATCCGGCGGTTCTTGTGTCAATGTAATTACTCGAATCGCTCGCGTCAGAAGCCGGGTGAACGCTCTATGGACCCCGTTCACGCCATTTGCCAAAAGACATCTACGCAAAGGGTGCATAAATGAATTCCAAAAGCGACAAACCGAAACTCAGCCTGCGCATCACCGTCTATTTGCTGCTGGCCACCATTTTCTCCACCGGCCTGCTGGGATTCTTCTGGATACAGAGCGAATATTCGGACTTCCTGGCGGAATCAAAATCCATGCGGGATAGATACCTTGGCAATTACAAGAACCTTCTGAAAACCCAAGTCGACACGGCCATTTCCTATATTGAATATCAGAAGGCGCGCGTCGAGCCCCGATTGCGGCAATCCATCGAAGGCAGGGTGAATGAAGCCCATGCGGTTGCGCTGAATATCTTCAACCAGTACCGTGACAAAAGAACCAAGGCCGAAATTCAGGACATGGTCAAGGATGCGCTGCGGCCCATACGATTCTACAAGGGCAGGGGGTATTATTTTGCATTCAACCTTGAGGGAATTAACGTGCTTTACGGCGGCAAGTCCGAGATGGAACAACAGGACATGCTTCCCGTCCAGGGCGCGGCGGGGGAATATGTCGTCAGGGACATGCTGGATATCGTGACAAGCAAGGGGGAGGGATTCTACCGCTATACCTGGACCAAACCGAACCAGGAAGGGCTTTTTCCAAAAATCGCCTTTGTAAAACTGTTTGCACCTTTTGGCTGGGGATTGGGAACCGGCGAGTACCTTGATGATGTTGAAAGCGACATCCAAAAAGAAGTCATCGAATTTATAGAAAAGCTTCGATTCGGGGAAGACGGGTACGTTTTTGTGGGGAGATGGGACGGTGTTTCACTGACCCGTCCTGCAAAAGACCGGAACATGCGGGAGGTTACGGACAGCAACGGCACGAAGATCGTCCAGGAAATGATCCGTCTGGCAAAGGGCGGCAGCGGATACCTGGAGTATGTTATGCCAAAATTCCAGGACAAGAAACCCGCCCCGAAACTGAGCTATGCGGTCGGCATTCCCGAATGGAAATGGTATGTTGGAACCGGAATTTACATCGACGAGATTGACGCCGCCGTTGCGCTGAAAAAAAAGGAGATGGAGCAGGGCATCGCCGTCGATCTTGTCAAGATATCCTTGATCCTTGCGGGGATCGTCGCTTTTTTGTTCGTGCTGACACTCTATGTCTCCAGAAATACAAAAAAGAATCTGGACGCATTTACAACATTTTTTGAAAAAGCCGGGTATGAACAAAAGACAATCGATCCCGGTGCCATGCATTACGCCGAGCTGCAGCATCTGGCCTGTTCCGCCAACAGCATGGTGAAGGCCCGGAATCTGGCGGAACAGGAACTGATCCGGGCGCATACGGTTTTGAAAACGATCCTGGAGAGAAGCCCCTTCGGGGTGGCTGTCATCGGCAGGGACCGGAAGATCCGCTGGGTCAACCATTACGTGAGCGAACTGGCCGGCGCGGCGGATGCGGCGGATCTGATCGGCAAAGAATGTGAAGCGTATCTTTGTTCGGCATTGGAGAACGCGTGTCCGATCCTGGATAAACATCAGGAGGTTGACAACTCCGAGCGCATTCTCCGGCGCCGGGACGGCCGTGAAATTCCGATCCTCAAGTCCGTTATTGAAATCGAAATGAACGGCGAGCCGGTCCTTCTGGAAACCTTTATGGACATCTCCGAGCGAAAACAGGCGGAACAAGAGAAGGCAAGGCTCGAAGCCCGGCTCCAGCAGGCGCAGAAAATGGAGTCCATCGGATCGCTTGCCGGCGGCATCGCCCACGATCTGAACAACATCCTGTTTCCGATTACCGGCCTTTCCGAAATGCTGCTGGATGAAATTCCGGCAGATGCCCCTTCCCGCGAAAGTCTTGACCAAATCCTTAAATCCGCCAGGCGCGGCAGTGATCTGGTGAAACAGATCCTGGCTTTCAGCCGCCAGTCCAACCCCCGGAAACTACCCATCCGGATTCAGCCGATCCTCAAAGAGGTCTTGAGTCTGTTCCGTGCAACCATCCCCATAAACATCGAAATCACAAGCCGAATCAACCCGGATTGCGGCATGGTCTCCGCGGATCCCGTGCAGGTGCATCAGATCGCCATGAACCTGATCACCAACGCCTACCATGCCGTTGAGGAAAATGGCGGTGCAATTGAAATCGGACTGGAAGAGGCAAGATTTGATGAAGCTGTTTTATTCGACCGCATTATGAAATCCGGCCAATACGCGTGCATCACCATTTCGGACACAGGGCCGGGAATCGATCCCGAATTGATTCATAAAATATTTGAACCCTATTTCACCACCAAACCCCAGGGAAAAGGCACGGGCCTGGGACTTTCCGTGGTGCACGGCATCGTGAAGCAGCACGGCGGAGACATCCGGGTTTATAGCGAAATTGGGAAAGGGACGACTTTCAATGTGTACCTGCCCCTTCTGGAAGGTGCCAACGACGGAAAGGCTGCCGCCGCAAGCCTGCGGTATCCGACGGGATGCGAAAGCATTCTTCTGGTCGATGATGAAGAGCCGATAGCGCTTATGGAACAGATGATGCTTGAAAAACTCGGCTATCAGATCACGGTCCGAACGAGCAGCCCGGACGCCCTGGCGGCTTTCAAGGCCAATCCTTCGGGTTTTGATCTGGTGATCAGCGACCGGGGCATGCCGAACATGTCCGGAGAGCAGCTCGCCGGGGAATTGATTGCCATCCGGCCGGAAATTCCGATCATCATCTGCACGGGTTTCAGTGATGAAAACGACGAAAGGCGCTTCAAGGGCATGGGGGTCAAAGGGTTTCTCATGAAGCCCGTTACCCTTGAAAAACTGGCCACAACGGTTCGAAAGGTGCTGGACTACGACGGATAACCGGAAAACGCCGCCGCTCGAAGAAATGCGGCGGCCAGCCGGCATCTCCGCGGCTTTCGGCGGCTTGGCAAGCGGGTAACGGGTTGCGCCGATGCTTTTTTGTCCGAAACCCGGCTGCTGGGGTCCCTTCAGATCCGGGCAGCCAGGCTTTTGGAGGCGGTTACTGGGGCTTGTACCCCATGGGGAGTTTCTTGAAGCGGCCGCCATGGATGATGGGATCGCCCTTGTAGCCCAGGGCCTTGAAGTCGATGTAATCCGTCGTGCCGATCAACTGGCTGACGTCCCGTCCCTTGGCGGCCATGAAGCTGAAGTCGGTCCCCTTGTGGGCGATCTTTTTGAAGTCCACATCCCGGTTGTCCTGATGGCAGCGGTTGCAGGTGCGCTCGCCTTTCAGACTCTCGTGGCACTGCACGCAGGACAACGCCATGTCGGCCGGCATGACCTCGTGCTCGATCCCCCAGTACATGCGGCTATCGATCCACTTATACTTGCCGCTGTAGGGAAAATGGGCGGCCTGCATGCCGGTGACGTTGGCTTTCTGCCAGTCCGTGTGCTTCCAGTAGGCGGTTGTGTCCTCCTTGTCCTTGGGGAACAGATGCGGCACGATCAGGTAGCGGTATTCCAGATCCACCGACGAGGTGCCCTGCATGAATTTGAACGGCGCGATCTTGGAACCGGGATCCTTGATAGATCCCACGGGTTCGGTAATGTTGAGGTATGGTGCATCGATGTCGATCTTGTCCCCCAGCAGCACGCGCTTCATGGACCCGTTGTACCAGGTATAGATCGGCTTGGCCGATTCCTTCCACACGAACTCCCCCTTCATCCAATTGTAGTCATCCATGCCGTATTTGTCCTTCCGGGGCTTGCGGTTTTTGTCACCGGCCTTGGACCAGTCCCAGGAGACGACCGTCGGCTTGCATTTGGCATACACCGGCGAGTGGCAGGTGTTGCAGGCGATGGTTTTACTGTGCTGGTTCAGGTGGGAAGACAGCAAGGCATCCTTGGAGTGCGGCTGGTTGCCGTGGCAATCCTCGCAAGAAAAGCCGCCTTCGGACACGGGCACCGAGGTGCTGCGGCCGGCAATTTTGTGGTTGCGGGTGCGGTGGCATTCCGAGCACTGGAAGTCGTAGCCGCCCATGTGGATATCGCAACTGCGCTCAGGGTCGAGAAGCTGGCGCGACATGTCCGCATGCTTGACGGCCTCGCCGCCGCCGCCGTTGAAATGGCAGTCCCCGCAGGTCTTGCGGCTGGTACGGCCCACACTTTTTGCCACCTGGACCAAATCCACCTTGGGATCGGGCATTCCGGCATCGGTCGGGGTTTTACTGTAGGTCCCGGTCCTGTCATGGCAGACCAGGCAGTCGATTTTGGTCATATCGGTAAAATCAAAATTTTCGTCTCTGTATCCGTATCCTGCGTGGCAGCTTGTGCAACGAGCCTCGTTGCTGTGAATGCTCACTCAGAAATTGTTCACGGCAGTGGTTGCCTTGCCGTGCTCCACGTGTTTGCTGCGGTTCAGGGTATAGGGAGAGGGTCCCTTCCACAGCCAGTGCGCGGTTTTCAGCATGTCTTCGCCGACAGCCTTGTGGCACCGCAGGCATTCCCGGGTTACATCGGTCGGCTGCGGCTTTTCCGAAAGCTTCACCAGATCCTTATGTTCCGGCACGTTTTTGTTATGACAACCCAAACAATCGGTCGGGCCTTTCTTCATATCCTGGTGGCAACCCGTGCACTGCTGGTGGTAGGCGGCTTTCAGGCCGATCCGCTCGGGATGGTCCGGGCGGAATGCCTCCTGGTGGCAGGCCGAGCAGCGCGTGGTCTCCTTGGCATCGGCATCCAGGGGCCGGCGGTGATGGCAAAGCGCGCAGTCCTTGAGCTGGGCTGCGTGCTTGTTATGCAGAAAACGCACCGGAGCGTATAGATCCTCGCTTTTCTTGATGATGGGACTGTCAAGGAGATAATAGTCGGCGGCGGAGTCCTTGATCCCCAGGTCCATCTCCCGCAGCCGCATCTGCCGGCAAAGTTGGCACTCGTCCATGACGGCTTCAACAAAGGGGACAATCTCCCGGGAGCGCTTTTTAGCGGCTTCCTGGTCCGGGGCGACCCATGCCGGATCGGGTTGGTGAGCCGGAGCGCCGCCCTCAACTGCCGCGATCGCATCTATGGGCGACGGGCCGCCGGATAGGAACCCCATCAGGCTGCCGATCGCCGCAAGTGCGGCCAGAAACGCAATGATGCCCGACAACCGCTTGATCGTTTTGGTCATGCGGATACATCCTGTCTGGATCATGGGGACACCTCCCGTCCGGATTTGTTCAGAACCGGCAAATACGTTACGAAAAAGCGGTAGAAAAACATCAGCCCCGCGATGAATCCGGCGGTGATCAGCACTTCCGGGATGGACGGAAAATAATTGTTTTCGCTGATCGGCGGGCGGTAACCAACGACAAACACGTTGATCCGGTTCAGCAGCACCCCGCCGACGATCAGCGTGCAGGCGACAAACAGCCGGCGGCGCGAGCGGCGCACAACCGGCGAAAGCAGCATGATCCAGGGAACGATGACACCCAGGATCATCTCCACCAGAAAGGAATTGGTCTGGGCCGTACCGTCCAGGAGATAAACGTAGGTCTTGCGGATCGCCATGTCCCCTGCCTTCAGCGCCAGATAGGTTCCCAGCAGAAAGACGGTGATGCGCGTCAAATGCGAGAGAACAGGCATCTCCGGGTCGAGTTTCAGGGAGGTCGTGGCCAGCGTGGTCTCGAACACCACCATGGGGTATCCGATGGCAACGGCCGAGCTCAGAAACAGGAGCGGCAGGATCGGTGTGTACCAGAGCGGGTGCAGCTTGGTGGGTGCGATCAGCATCAATGACCCGAGGCTTGACTGGTGCATGCAGGAAAGAACGACGCCTGCAATGATGAAGAACCACATCAGTTTGGAGAGGATCGCGTCAGCCAGGGATAGCAGGATTTCAGCCGCACCATTGAGGACCGAGAGCGGCCCGGGCAGGTTGACCCGTCCCTTGAATCGTTCCACCACGATGGGAATGAATTCGATATAGAGCACGTTCACGTAGAACATCACGCACATGGCCACTTCAAACAGGACCGAATGGGGATTCCAGTAAACCATGGGCTTCCAGATGGCCCAGGAGCGGCCGATATCCACGATCAACCCCAGAACAACGAACGTATAGCCCAGCATGGCGGTCAGCAGGGCGGGACGGATGACAGGCTCGAAATAGTGCCTGCCGAGGATATGCGCCAGAAAGGCCGTGGTAAAGCCGCCTGCGGCCAGCGCAACGCCCGAGGCGACATCGACGCCGATCCAGATCCCCCAGGGCCTTGCGGTGCTCAGGTTGGATACGTAGCCGATACCACCGATGAAGCGCGCCAGCACGGCGATGGCGCCGGCGCTCATCAACGCCGCCATTACGAGCACGCCGGGGGTCCAGAACGGCGCCCGGATCGGATTGGGGTGAGCAATCATGGCTGTCCTCCTTTGTGGTAATGGCCCTGTCCGCCCTTGTCGCGAAAGGCGAACATGACGCCGCCCAACATGCCGAAGAGTACGATCGGTGACCAGAGATAGCTGAAAAGGGAGCTTTGGACCGTCTCGGCAAGCTGGTTCAGCGGCCGGTCGGGTACATCGATGAATCCGACCCGGTTGAATGGCACGCCGGAAATGTACAGCCAGGAAGTGCCGCCGGCCTCTTTCTCGCCGTAGATGTGATTGACATACCTGCCGGGGTCGCTCGCGATCCGTTTTTTGGCATCCTTCAGCAGGGTGTTGCGGCGGCCGAAGGTGATGGCCTCCACCGGGCAGATGGCGGCGCAGCCCGGAGGCTTGCCCTCTTTTTGAACCCGTTCGTAGCAGAAAGTGCACTTCATCACGCGCGGGGTGATCGGATCGCGGTATTCATAGGCCGGGATTTCAAACGGGCAGGCCACCATGCAGTAGCGGCAGCCGATGCACTTGGTCACGTCGTAATGCACGGCGCCGTTTTCCTTCTTGGTCAGTGCCCCCACGATGCATGCCGAAGCGCAGGCAGGATCCTGGCAGTGCATGCACTGGACCTTGGCAAAGGTGGGAACAAGCTGATCCCGGGCATCACGCCGGCCCGGGTAGTACCGGTTGATCACCGTGTAGGCATGCTCGTCCGGCCTGCGCTTTTTGTCCAGGACCGTCAGATCGTCAAAGGGTTGCAGCGGCTGAGGCAGGCTGTTCACCGTCCGGCAGCCCTGCTCGCATTTGCGGCACCCGATGCAGCGGGTCAGATCGACCAGACATCCCAGCGGGTCCGCGGGGGCGTGCGATTGCCAGGCTTCGGCGGGTCGGGCGACCGCGGCAATGCCTGCTCCCGCGGCCCCCGCAATCTTGAAAAATCCCCGTCGGTTCAATTCCATCTTGGGACTCCTTTCATTGAAAATTGGGTTGGTTTTCTATTTTAACAACCATCAACGTCAGATCATCCTCCTGTTCCAGATCGCCCCGGAATTCAGCGACTGCATCCAGTATCGACAGTATCATGTTTTTAGCGGTTTCGGCGGCATGCCGGCGGATTTCCTGACGCAGCCGCTCCCTGCCGAAGGAAACCCCATGGGCATTGCGGGTTTCCGGAATGCCGTCCGTAAACAGGCAGATCACCTGCCCGGGGCGAATCGGTACGGACTGCCGCGTAAAGGTGAAATCCGCCGATATTCCCAGGGCCGTTCCCTGGCCTTTCAAGTCGGTAAAGGAATCATCCGTTATATCATAGAGGATTGCGGGATCATGCCCGGCCCGGACCCATTCCAGCAACTGGTTTTCCCGGTCGACACGCGCCAGAAAAAGGGTCATGAAGCGACCTTCTGCTTCGACATCCCGCGCATACTGACGGTTGACATCCGAGACCATTTCCTCCAGGGCTCCGGGCATTGCGGCCCGGAGCCGCAGCATTCCCCGCATACTGGCCATCAGAAGGGCCGACGGCAGCCCATGATCGGCGACATCCCCGACTGCCAGACACAGCTTTTGATTGGCGCCCGAGCAAAGATAATCATAGTAATCGCCGCCGGTTTCATCGCTGTAAAGGGTCATGGCCTGGATATCAAACCCGGGGGCTTGGGGCGGAGCGCCGGGCAGAAGGCGCTGCTGAATTTCCATGGCAACCGAAATGGACTGAAGCATCCGGTAATGCTCTTTGAGTCTGGGGCCGATGCCATCAATAATTTTTCCGATCTCTCCGAATTCATCATGGGATGTGATACCGGTTTTTACCTCAAAATCCCCGGCCGCCAGTCTGCGCGCGGCCGCTGCGATCGCCTCTATTTTCCGGATGACGCGGCCGGAGAACACCAAGCCGCAGAGGGTTACCAGGACAATGAGCAGGGACAGAAAGCCCAAAGTCAGGGTTTCCACCCGGCCCAGGCGTTCCAGGATATTTTGCCTTAACTCCAAAACGCCGTTTTTTGCCAGTGAATCGGAAGCCGGGGTTTGACCCGCGGCAAAATCCCGGGCCGGGGGGATGATTGCAGTTGCACCCCCCGGCTTCTGTACCTGCTCCAGCTTTTGAATCAGCCCATCGGCCATCAGACGGACATTGTGAATGCCGTAAGCTCGCAGCCCGACAATGGGCAGGATCGAAACGCTCATCAAAAGCAGCAGCAGTTTCCAGCGAAGTTTCATTGTCCGTCCTACGCAAGGCGCCAGTTAAACGCGGACTGGCGGATATCGATCTCGGCCTGATTCAGAATATCCGGGACAATATCGGTCCAGCCAAGCGGCATGATATGAATCCCCTGCACCAGATGCTTGATGTTTCGAATGAACCGGGCCGTCATTTCCACGGCTTTCTTCTTTCTGTCGGCTTTATCGACGGAACCGATCTCATCAATCCAGGGCCGGGGGACCTGGATGCCGGAAACGTTCTCGTTCATGAATTTTCCCATTTGCGGGGATTTGAGCACCACCACGCCGGCCTGAACTGGGGATCCGAAGCGCGCCGCCTTTTCCATGAATCGCTCCAGCAACGCCGCTTCATATACAGCCTGGGTCTGAAAGAATTCCGCACCGGCATCAACCTTTTTCTTCATCTTCATCAGTTGCAGGTCAAGGGGGACAAAATTGGGATTGACCACGGCGCCATGGGCCATGTCCGGCGGATTTTCAATGGCATTTCCGGCTATATCCTTTCCGTTTCGAAGCCCCGCCGCCATGCGGATCAACTGGACCGAATCCAGGTCGAAGACCGGCTTGGCCTCCTTGTGATCGCCAAGCTGAATATGATCCCCGGTCAAAAGCAGCACATTGTCGATTCCCAGGGAATAGGCTGTCAGCAGGTCGCTTTGCAGGGCAATGCGGTTGCGGTCCCGGCAGGTGAGCTGGTAGATGGGCTCAATCCCTCTTTCCTTGAGCCCCACGCTGGATGCCAGGGACCCCAGCCGCATGACAGCGGACTGGTTGTCCGTGACATTGATGGCATGGACATAGTCCTGCAGGAACCTTGCTTCCTTGGCGCAATTCGGATGGATATTCTTATCCCGTGACACCGCACCCTTGATCGGGCCGACTTCACCGGTAACGACAAAGATGCCTTTATTGAACAAACTGGTTACTTTCATCGTGACACTCCTGTAAACTGTATGGGCGCTTGTTTCAATCAGTCCTGGTTGCTGACGGTAATTTTCCCTGCCTGGGAGCAGAAGGTGGCTTCATGCAGACTGACCTTCAAGGTTCGGGGACGGCTCCATTTGGCATGATTTTTCGGCTTCTGATAAGGCTCCAGCAGATCCAGACGATCCAGTTTCTTCAGCCGCTCATAGATCAGCACCCAGCCGCAGGGTCTTTGCTTGTCCACTTCGCAGTATCCGTTTTCAGCACCCCCGCAGGGACCGTTGAGGAGCTGCTTGGAGCAGAGCGTCATGGGGCAGAGCCCGCCGGTAAATTCGATGACGCACTCGCCGCACAAGGAACAGAATTCTTCAATGTCGGATTCGGAAACGGTCTCGCCGCCGAAAATCGTATCACACCCCGGGTGGACCATGCCCCCGTCGGTGGCGTCGATCACCGTGTGAACGCCCTGTCCGCAGCCCAGCACCAGAAAGGAATCAGCCCTGCGGGTCTGTTCGATGTAATCCTGCTGCAGCACTTTTCGGGTATGGTCCAGTTTGCACAGGGACATGCCCTGCGGGCCGGGGACCGTAAAGCCGACAACTTCGATATCATGGTCCGCCAGGCGTTTTGCCATGGCCCCGGTTTCAGCCTCGCCGCCGGAGTGGCATTTCCAGGCGCAATTGTTGCATCCGACGACAAAGACTTTTTCATTCGGCTGGATGTTGCGGACGATTTCATCAATCGGTTTTTGAATGGTTGCGTGCACTGCATGGCCTCCTTTGATACTTTGGTTTGTTCAGTTAAAAATACCGTCTTTCACACTGAATACCGGCGAATTCGAATTCTTCATACAATAATTTCAGTCGCTGGTTGGCGATCACAATTCTTTTCTGCCTTTCCTCGTGATCCGCTTCTGCCGGATAACAGGCCAGGCAGCGTTCATAGCGGACGTTTTTTCCCTGGCTGTCGATGATGAAATTCGCCATCAGAAATATCGTCTGGGTCTGTTCATTGGCAAAATGCTCCACTGCGGAAACCCATTCCAGGGCCGGCTCCACAATGAATGTCCGTCCCTTTTCGGCAACGGCGATAAGGTCATGAAGGGTCAGGGGCTGGACGGAATCTTTGTGGAGATCTTCAAATTTCACCGTCATTTCCTCCAGGGAGAACAGCCGCCTGTCCACTGCGATGCCGATTTGATCCAGCCTGTGATAATCCCTTTCCAGATATCGGTTGGCGATCATGACAGCCCGGGAAACATGCGGGCAGAGGTTGTTCGGACACCCTCTGGAATAACATTTTCGAAAAGTATATTCCCGGCCGTCGACGGTTCCGTTAAACATGCAAATAAAGATGTGCGCCCGAAACGGATTGTCCCGATAGGCGAATTCAACCGGCAAAATTTCAAATGCGGTCCGACAGGTCACAACCGCGCCCTGTTTTTTCAATTCCGTCAAGTCTGTTATCCGGCATGGCGGATAATGGGTTAGCTGCTGCATCATGACAATTCCCCCATCTCTTAAAAGACAAACACCGCATTTGACGCCATTGCTTCGAGATTGACTTTTCCACCGGCAGTGGTTTCCGCACCTTCTATCAGATCGTTTTCGGAGATATTACGCTCTTTGATGCAGGGCACGCAGACCCATATTTTCCCGCCTTGTTCCAGAAAATCCGCCACCAGTTTTTTGATGGGCGGAAATCCGCCGCCCTTTAACACGTGATCGATATATCCTTTCTGCGCCAGATAGACACCGTTGCCCTGAAGGCAGACCGTCGCACCGATATCCATGGCAAGCGCGGCATTCCCGAGCACAAAGGGCACCGAAGCTTTTTCCGGACTTTCGGCAGCGCAGGTCAGCAGGTAAAAGATTTTCTCCGTCTTTTCTTCCATGATATTTTCTCCTTAATTGATTATGACTGTAAATCGGTTACGGGCAACAGGCGATAACCTGCAGCCCAAAGTTCAGTTCACGCCAATCCCTCGGCGATAAGCGTTGCCAGGTCTTCCACCTTTGCGCCGGCCTTTCGAAGGTTCCCAAGACATATCGGGCACATGGCGATTATCGGCGCTCCGGTTTCGTTCAGATCGGAAATCCGTTTGCTGACGATTTCGCCGGAGAGTTTGGGTGATATGGATTCCGCCGGGCCGCCGCAGCAACCGGTGAAGGTGCCGGAGTTTCGGATATTCACGCATTCAATCCCGATATTCGCGAGCACGCTGCGGGGCGCATCCGACATTTCCAGGTACCGGCCGTAAAAACAGGGGTCATGCAGGGTGACGCGGCGGGCGCCGTTCCGGGGTTGCAGCTTTATCACCTCAAAATAGGGTTTTACGTCGAAAACGGCATCCACGTATTTGGGGAACAGGACCTTCAGGGCATACGTGGTATGGGGATCGACCGTAATCAGTTTCCGGATGCCGGCTTTTTTGAGTTTTCCGGACACATAGCGGGCGTGATGGACAAACGCGTCCTGGTCTCCGAAATCGTAGAGCAGCACCCCGCTGTAATCATCCAGTTCCGGCCTGTAGAAAAAATCGACACGGGAAGCCTTCAGGATGCGCACAATGTTTTGAAGGATTGCATCGGATTCCTTTTTTTGCGAATTGGATGTCATCGCCCACAGGCCAAGGCCCGACAGATACCCTGGGACATATTTGGCATACCGGAGATAATCGCTCCAGGGGCTGTCTTCAAATTGCGCCA
>JBBIPX010000104.1:8641-12605 GCA_037442625.1 Desulfobacteraceae bacterium | reverse complement strand
TCTGCGTGATCGATACGTCAAAGCGCCGGTTGCCCCAGTCTCTGGAAGGATCAAAGGGCCAGTAAACTGTCGAAAGCAAGGGATCCGGATATCCGGTTTCCACCCGGTATTTTTCAATGGCGGCCCGCCAGGACGCCCGCGCCGCCTTAATCTCCGGACTGGACTGATAGGCATAGGACAGCAGGTCATTCAATGCGGGGGTTTCGGCGATACGGGCCTCGATCCCTGTCACTGCATCTTCAGCAGCCTGAGTAAAGGGCACAACGACCATGAAAACAACAATGGCTGGAATCGTGAAAAACTGCGGCCAAACGAAATTTCGAAAAAATATTTGACGCATATTCACCCCTTTACCGCCGGCAAATCCGAAAATATTTTCCATCAATATTGTATAGATAGCTATGGTCACCTTTAATGTCAATACAGTTCTATTTGAAATTGCAACCGCTCGGTTCGAATTGGAACTCAAATCTATCCGAGGAAAAGAAATTTCGGCAGTTATATTGAAGGGTCTGCCGTCCCGAAAAGGGCAAAAAACAGATTTACAGAACCAATTGCAAGTGTCCATCGTCATCACACCGGCGGAAGCCGGTGTTCAGAAAAGTTTGAAAGGACTGGATTCCGGCTTCCGCCGGTGTGACGGTTTCAGCGAGATTTGAAATTAGTTCGCATTAAGAAAATTATAAAGATATGATGATGCGCATGTTGACCTTCAGGGTCATTTCCATTAAAGTATCGTCCCGTGTATTATCAAAACGCCTTATAGGATGGTTATGAAACTGCATTCCCATGATTTTGTAGAAACATACTCTGAGCTTGTCGGATTCGGGCTGGACAGGCAAACAGACGAGAATACGGTTATTTACTACCTTCAAAAATTTTCAGATGACCAGCTCATGAAACGGCTGATCCCCTCCCTGACAGATGCCGACCTGGAAGAGGTGTTTTCCCTTATCAACCGACTGCTGAAAGCACACCTGTCCGATACGGAATATCACAGGCTTTTTCTGAAAGAAGATCACCCCTGAAATTCATAAGAGCAAAGCGCGGGATCAGGTCTCCAGCCACTGGCATCCCCTTTCTTCAAATGATATGGATATCAAATGCTGACAGACACTCATCTTGACCGATACGCCGACACGCTGATCTGGGGGTTGAAAACCGCCCGGACCAAACCGTTTCACAAGCAGGATATGGTTCTGATCCGATACGATTCCCTTGCGTTAAAGCTTGCTGAAATACTTTACACCCGTCTCCTTGAAATGGGGCTGAATCCCGTTCAACGATGCACCCTGACATCCAGCATGGAAAAATCGTTCTATCAGCTCTCCAGCCCCAGGCAACTGATCTTTCAGCCTCCCGGGGAGCGTGAATTCTACGAGGGCCTGAGCGGCAGCATCTATCTGCATGCGCCGGAATCCATTACCCACCTGAGCGAAGCTGATCCGAAAAAAATCGGCAGGGCCGCGGTTGCCAGAAAATTTATCCGGGATATCCTGAACAAGCGCGAGGAAACGGGAGATTTCGGCTGGACCCTTTGCATGCTACCGACAGTGGATCTGGCATGGCATGCCGACCTTTCCATCGACGAATATTCCCGGCAGATTGTCAATGCCTGTTTTCTGGATCACACCTCGCCGGTTTCCGAATGGCAGTCCATTTATGAAAAATCCCGGGCCATCAAAACATGGCTGAATCGCATGGATGTTCAGTATTTCCATGTGGAGTCCGCAAATGTCGACCTGAAGGTCACCCCGGGTGAGCAGCGCAAATGGATCGGCATCACCGGGCACAACATTCCCAGCTTCGAGCTGTTTACTTCACCCGACTGGCGGGGAACACGGGGTGTGTACTATGCCAACCAGCCGTCCTACCGGAACGGCAATTATGTGGAAAACGTCCGGCTGGAATTTAAAGACGGTGTTGCCGTAAAAATCGAGGCCCGGATGGGAGAGTCCTTCGTGAAGAACCAGCTTGCCATGGACAGGGGGGCGAGCCGGCTGGGGGAATTTTCATTGACCGACAGGCGCTTTTCGAAAATCGACCGCTTCATGGCCAATACCCTTTTCGACGAGAATTTCGGCGGCCCGCACGGCAATTGCCATGTGGCACTGGGATCCTCTTACACGGACACCTATAGCGGAAACGCCGCCGAGTTGACGGAAACACTGAAAAAGAAGCTTGGGTTCAACGATTCCGCCCTGCACTGGGATCTGGTGAATACCGAACCCAAAAGGGTTTCCGCACATTTAAAAACCGGCGGAAAGACAACCATCTATGAAGACGGCCAGTTTATCTGCTGATATCACCCATGAACAAACCATTTACAGGATAATTCCATGAAAATACTGATTACCGGAGGCGCCGGGTTTATCGGCTCCCATCTGGCCGAAGCCTACCTTGAAAAAGGAGATGATGTTTATATTATTGACGATCTTTCAACCGGATCAATGGACAACCTCCAGCCCATGATAAGCAATCCCCGGTTTCAAAACCGGATCTTCGTTAATGTGGACACGATCTTGAGTCATGAGAGCCTGCTGGAGCTGACCGGCATCTGTGATGTCGTCTTTCACCTGGCGGCCGCGGTCGGCGTTCTCACGATTCTTGAAAAACCCCTTGAATCCATCCGCACCAACATCCAGGGAACCGAAAAAGTTCTTGAGCTGTGCAACAAATTCAAGAAAAAAGTGTTGATCGCCTCCACCTCGGAAGTCTACGGCAAGCATCTTCACGCCCCGCTGGTTGAAACCGACAACATCATCTACGGGCCGTCCAGTAAATTTCGCTGGAGTTATGCCGCATCCAAACTGATGGATGAATTTACGGCCCTGGCCTACTATCGCACTCATGGCCTGAAAACCATCATTGCCAGGCTGTTCAATACGGTCGGCCCCCGGCAGACCGGTGCATACGGCATGGTCATTCCACGGTTCGTGGATCAGGCCCTGAGCGGAAAACCGCTGACCATTTACGGAGACGGATCACAGACCCGGACGTTTACCTACGTGAAAGATGTGGTTCACGCGTTTATGGCATTGATGGAAACCGACGAAGCCGCAGGGCAGGTACTGAATGTCGGCGGCATTGAAGAAATATCCATTCGCAGCCTGGCTGAAAAGATTATTGAAATGACCGCATCCGGCTCCCGAATTGAATATATTCCCTATGAAAAGGCATTTGGAAAAGATTTTGAGGATATGCAGCGAAGGGTTCCGGGAATCGAAAAGATACAAAAGCTGATCGGCTTTGACCCGAAAACGTCCCTGGACGAAATTCTTCGCCAGATCATCGCATCCAAGAAAGCCGCATAAGTCAAATATCCGGACAACCGGATTTCAATTGGATTCAGGCAATTCTTCAAACCGATTCATTGCAACATTCTTTATGGCCATGTCCGGGTCGAATATCCTGCCGTTCATGGCAATGTAGACGCCGTCAGCAAGCAGTTGAACGGCCGTGACCGCGCAGGCGATATTGAACACGGCATCTGTCATCCGGAACCGCGCCGGCTGCATGGCGCCTGTCAGCACGATGACTTTGCCGGATATATCCCGGAGGCTTTTTGCCGTCCGGATCATTGTGTCCGTTCCATGTGTGATGACAAAAAAGCGTCCTTTCTCCGCAAGGACCGTATCATGAATGCGCATTCTATCGGCATCGGTCAGATCCAGGCTGTCTTTTCTCAGTAAAGGAATCACTTCATAATCCAGGGAAACATTGGCACCTTTCAATACCTCGACAATCTGCGGATCTCCGATCTGAAATTCACTTTTCTGATCGAAATAGATCTTATCGATTGTTCCACCCGTCGTAATGATTTTTATCTTCATGGCAGAACCCGCTGTTCCCCGTTTTTACCCTTCATCGGGCAGGATTTCAAATGAAGTCGTTATCTGAGCCACACCCCGTACCGTCGCCGCAACCGAACAGTATTTTTCATGTGAAAGCCGGATGGCCTGCG
>JBBIPX010000104.1:0-8541 GCA_037442625.1 Desulfobacteraceae bacterium | reverse complement strand
CAGGAACAATCCGCCGGAGAGCAGAATCAAATCCCTTCCCGATATATCTTCAGAAAAAACAGTAAAAAGAGGCCCGGTCAGACGCGTTATCCATGCGATGGACATCAGCGGACCGATTCGCGTTATCATCGCAAGCCCGAGTCCGACAGTGCGGCCCTTGCCGCGAAGGTGCTCGGGCAGCCGTCCCGCCAGGATGGCAATAAATATAACATTGTCGATGCCAAGAACAATTTCAAGCGCTGTCAGGGTAATCAGCCCCACCCATGCCTGAGGGTCCATCAGCCAGTCCATCGGGTATCTCCTTTATCAAAAACAGTTCCCGTTATCTTGCCATCTTCAAGGAAAAGATGTTGAATATTTTTTCTTGTTAATCTAAGAATTAATTTTACGCAAGATCGTTACGCCTTCATATTTAACCCATAGGAGCCGCAGTGGCAACCGAACATAAAGAAAAGATATTATTTGTTGATGATGAAGAAAGCATCCTGGATGTCGCCAGCGAATATTTCTCGATCAAGGGGTATCAAGTCTATACGGCCAGAAATGGTGCCGAAGCCCTGTCCATCCTTGAAAAAGAGCAGATCGACTGCTGTTTTACCGATATCAACATGCCGGTGATGGATGGACTCGAGCTTGCTGAAAACATCAACAAACGCGATAACACCATCCCGGTTGTCATCATGACCGGATTTCCCTCACTGGAAAACACCATCCGGACCTTGAAAAACGGCGTGGTGGATTTTTTAATCAAGCCCATCAACCTGAATCAGCTCGAACTTTGCCTGAAACGTGTCTTGAACCAGCAGCATCTCTATGTGGAGAACATCCTCCTTAAAAAAGAGATTGAAAGCAAAGCCAGAATCGAATCTTTGAATCAGGAACTACTTCAGAAAATTGAAGACCTTCAAACCCTGAACCACATCATGAACGATTTTTCCACGATTGCCAGCAGCGCGGAAGTGTTCAGCCGGATGGTCCAGATGGCCAACGAGATTACCCATGCCAACGAATCGGTGTTTTATATCATCAACGATGCGGTCACCTTTCCGTTTGCCGTGGCGGCCGCAAGTGCCGATGCCGCAGGAGCTATCCTTTCACCGGTTGACCTGGTTAATATTTCCAGCAGGATCCCCAATTCCATGATTATGGATGTGGCCGGCGACCCATCGCCGCTTCTGGTACCCGAAAGCACCCTGGTTCACGGATTCTCCGGTACGATCGAATCGGCGATGTTCGCCCCCCTGACCATCCGAAAAAAAATCTTCGGAATTCTATCCACGATCAACCTCAAGGGACAGAACCGATTCACGGAGAAAAATCTGTATTATCTTTCTTTCATGACCCAGCATGCAGCTTATGCCATCGAAAATCTGGCCCTGTATGAAAACATCTACCAGAATCTGTTTTCAACCATCTACGCATTTGTTAAAGCCATCGGCGCAAAAGATTCCTATACTGAAGAGCACTCCAACCGGGTGACAGCCGTTGCGAAGGTACTGGCGCGCGAGATGGGCTGTTCGGCTGAAGAGCTGGATATTCTGAACACAGCGGGGCTTCTTCATGATATCGGCAAAATCGGCATTCGTGATGAAATTCTGCTGAAACCCGGAAAACTGACGGATGAAGAATACGGGATCATTAAGACGCATTCGGTTATCGGCGGCAATATTGTGGGGCAGTTGGGACTCTGGGAAAGAGAGCAGCAGATTATCCGATGCCATCATGAGCGCTATGACGGCACCGGCTATCCGGACGGATTGCAGGGAACCGGCATCCCGTTTCTGGCCAGGATTCTTTCGGTCGCCGATGTGTATGATGCACTGGCTTCGGATCGCACCTACCGGAGCAAAATGGACCCGGCCCAGATTCTGGAAATCATCCAGCGCGGAAAGGGAAGTTTTTTTGACCCGGATGTTGTAGATACGTTTCTTGAAACATACAGGGCGGGAAAAGTCCACGAAGCAATTCAGCGTCAGGACGATATCAGCGCCCAGGCTGCCTGACGGCATCCAATTACCTTGAATCTGACGCAAATCAAGGTACTTGCCATACGGTCTTATCCGCGCTTGATGCAGTAGACAACCAGGCTTTTTCCAAACAAAGGATTCAACAACGCATCCAGAAGCCGAGTGATTCCGGGCTTTTTGAGGATATCCCAGGTCAGAAACCGGTGATACCCGTTCACGACAGCCGAATCCGTGCGCTCCGGTCCGATCAGGCATTTCAGCCACCAGTAAGGGGAATGGATGCTATGGGCAAAATGGCTTGACCGGTAAACAGCCCCTTGGGATTCCAGAAGACGAACAAGCTGCTGTTTGCGGTAAATGCGGATATGGCCGTTTGCTGTTTGATGATAAGCATCGGAGAGCGCCCAGCAAATCCGCTCCGGGATATAGCGGGGCACGCTGACAACCAGCGTGCCGCCGGGCTTAAGAACCCGTATGATCTCCGCAGCGGCTGTTTTTTCATCGGCAAGATGCTCCAGAACCTCCGCGCAGATCACCAGATCAAAGCTGGCATCTCCAAACGGCAGGCAGGCAATGTCCGAAACAGAAAGCTGCCAGCTTCCACCGCCATGCACCCCGCAATGCTCGTGAAAAAGCATCCTGTCTCTTGCCTGCCGGACATCTTCAAAATTGAGATCCGCACCGAAAACGGAAATATTCGGGCATTGATACGCAGCCGCGGTATGGCGTCCCGTTCCGCATCCGATGTCCAGAACACGATCCCCGGAGACAAGAGAGAGCCTGCTAAAATCCACGGTGACCATCAATGGTCTCCCGGTAGGTTTCAACGGTTTTTTCAGCAGCCCGCTTCCAGGTAAAATGTTGATGAACCCGCTTGTATCCTGCCTGTCCGAGGCTTGCGGCCAGTTCCGGATTATCGAGCAAACCCGAGATGGCCTTTGTCAAAGCCTGTGAATTTTCCGGCGGAACCAGAATTCCGGCATTCCCCACGACTTCAGGCAGTGCTCCGCCCGTGGTGCTGATAACCGGCACGCCGCAGGCCATGGCCTCGCCCACCGGAAGCCCGAATCCTTCATAAACCGACGGCACAACCGCCGCTGAAGCCCTGGCATATTGACGGACAAATTCCGCATGGCTGATTCGCCCGGTAAACGTGATCAGCCTGCCGATTCCCAGACGGGTGATCAGCCGCACGACACCACCGTTTTTTTTCGGTGTGCCAACAACAACCAGACGAATCTTGCGGGTTTTGGAAAGATCCGCTATGGCGTAAAGGAGATAATAAAGCCCTTTCAGCGGCGTATCGGCGCTGTTGGTGACGATGATCCGGTTTTTTTCCCGCTGAATTTCCGGAATGGGATAAAACAGATCCGTGTCGATGCCGTTGGGGACAATGCGGAATTTGTCCGGTGAAATGTTGAAATCGCCGCAGATATCGTCTCTGGCGCATGCGGACACCGTTATGATCCGCGAAAGGGTTCTGGAAACCCGCTTCTGCATGCTGATAAACGAATACCATCTCATATATTTCAATTTTTTCCATACCGAGCTGACCGAACGCAAGGCGATTTTTCGGTCGATGGTAATGGGGTGATGAATGGTTGCAACGGTCGGCATGCGTCTGCCGATTGCCCATATTCCGTAAGACAGGCTCTGGTTGTCATGAACGATGTCAAAGCTGCGGGTTTTGTTCCGCAAGTACTGAAAGGCCCGGATGCCGAACGTAAACGGCTCCGGAAAGCCCATGGTGGAAACGCCGACCCATTCGGCGAAATTGACGGGATCCGAAAGTTCCTTCAGGGAAGGAACCCTGAAGAGATCATTCGGGTTGTATAGATCCAGGCAGGAAAGTTGTTTCACCGGAATGTCCGGATGCAGGTGAAGCGGCGGAGGGCCAGATACCACGCTGACCGCGTGGCCGAGATTCAAGAGCGCCCGGCTCAGGTTTTTGACATAGACTCCCTGCCCGCCACAGTGCGGATTGCTGCGATAGCTCAGCAGGCAGATTCTCAAGGAGGATTGACTATCGCCGCTCATGGAATCTTTTTCCTGAATTGTCTTTTTTTTGAAAGAACGCTATCACATCGTCCAATTCAGGGAATAGTTCATCGGCAATGGTAAAACAGATATTAAACATTACCATGGTTGGAAAGACGGACAGCCCGTAAGCCGTTGCCCAGCCGCCAAGGGGCACGAATTTGGGTACCATCATGGCAACCACTGCTGAGATCGGCAGCGTACAGGCGATGATGCGGCCGATCGTACCCATCGGGGTGATATAGCGCGCCAGAAAAAAAAGTTTGCAGGCCGCCAGTATCCCCAGGCAGACAATAAACGCCGTCAGGGTAATGGGGATGGAAAGCTGCTCAAAACCCATGCCGGTCAAATTCTTGATCGTATCCATCAATTCGGGATTCTCGGCAACAAATTCCGGCCCCATGGGCGTTTTCAGATAAAACCCGAACAGCAAGTTGACAAAATAGAGCAACGCGATATTCAGCGCATAGCATACCGCCAACCAGATTGCCGCTTTCAGCGTCAGGTTGAGGCATTTTTGAATATAATCAACCAAACGGTTCTTCGATGTTTTTTTCGATTTTTCCATGCGTTCCTCTTAAAGTCGGGGCTGTTCAAAAACAATCTTCACTGTGAATCATCCTGCGCCACGGAAACTTACCGACTGCCACGGACTCGACGGAGCGTTCACCGGCAGGGTATTCTGTAAACGACACCAAAGTGTTTCACAACCTGGCGCCGGCAGCAGAATTCATGCGAAAGACCAGCCGTTGCGGTGCATGGCGAACATGCCGATAACACCGTCTTTTTATAAGATTAATTTTCTGAAGAATCAATGAATATTCCAACATTTCGCAAGATATCCAATTCGTCCTGTCTTTGACGATCATTTCATGAAAGAAACGGATTGGCCTTATCTGACGCTGTCATCTGACAGGTTGACAGGGTTGATTCGACTTGTTACAAACTGATTCCATAAGGCATATTTTCTAATCGGAGAAAGCTGCCCCAACACACAGTTTTCCCAGGAGCTTTCGAATGAAAGGTTTCTTCAACGTCGTAACCATCGAACAGGCGCTTGATTTCCGATCTATTTTTTCTGAATTGGGCACCGAAACCGTTCCACTTGCGGATGCTTTTGAAAGGGTTCTGGCGGAGACTTTGCACGCGACGGAAAATCTTCCGGAATTCAGACGATCCACCATGGATGGCTATGCGATCTGTGCATCCTCGAGCTTCGGGGCAACCGAGAGCAATCCCGCGTATTTAACGGTAAAGGGAACTGCGCTCATGGGTGAAACCCCGGATTTTTCCATCTCACCCGGTGAGGCCTGCCGGATCTCGACCGGCGGAATGCTTCCGGACGGGGCTGACAGCGTGATCATGATCGAACATACGGAGGCCCTGGACGAAACAACAATTGAGGCATACCGGAGCGCCGCCCCGGGACAGCATGTCATCGAGCCGGGCGAAGACTTTTCAAAAGATGAGATCCTTCTATCCAAGGGCCGGCGCCTGCGGGCTCCGGAAATCGGGCTGATGGCGGCTTTTGGCAGAGACGCGCTGACGGTTTATCGAAAACCGGTAGTCGCGATCATATCCACCGGCGATGAAGTTGTCCCGATTACACACCCCCCGGTTCCTGGGAAAATCCGGGATATCAACACCTACACCCTGTCCAGCATGGTCAGGTCCTGCGGCGCGGTTCCGCTTTCCTTCGGCATTGTCCGGGACAATCGGGACAGTCTGCATCAAACGCTGACCATGGCTCTGGATGCATCGGATATGATTCTGATTTCCGGCGGCAGTTCCGTAGGCGTTCGCGATATGGCCATTGAAGCGCTTTCAGCCCTGCCGCAAACCCGCATTCTGTTTCACGGTATTTCGATCAGTCCGGGAAAACCCACCATTCTGGCCGAATCCCAGAATAAAGTGCTTTTCGGACTCCCCGGCCATGTCGTTTCCGCCATGGTCGTGTTCCTTAAAATCGTCAAGCCGTTTATTGAACATCTATCCGGCATCAAAGCGCCCGTGATCAAATACAACAGGGTTCGGGCGTATCTTTCGCGCAATCTTTTCTCCTCCCAGGGGCGCGTTGATTTTGTCCGGGTAAAGCTCAAAACAGTTGATGGAAAGCTTGTGGCTGACCCCGTTCTTGGGAAATCCGGCCTCATCAACACCATGGTAAAAGCCGATGGACTGATTGAGATCGGTTTGAATGTTGAAGGTCTGGACCGGGGAGAGCCGGTTGAAATTGAACTGTTGAATTGATATCAAGGAGAAATGGAATGACTCATCCGCGAAATGTCTATTTGAAGATGAAAACCCTGGAAGAAGCCAGACAACTTCTTTTTGATACCTTTCAACCGACCGATCCCCCGGAGTCGGAGATCCTATCCGTGCCGGAGGCCGCAGGAAGGGTTCTGGCCGAGGCTGTGTACGCCAGATTGTCTTCCCCCGGGTTTCATTCGGCTGCAATGGACGGCATCGCGGTTTCGGCGGAAAATACCTTTGGCGCCGCAGAGTCCAGGCCCAAACAACTGACCATCGGCAAGGATGCGTTTTATGTCAATACCGGGCATGTGCTGCCGAAAAGCACAAATGCCGTCATCATGATTGAACACGTTCAGACCGTCGGCGAAAACCGCGTTCAGATTGAGGCCCCGGTTTTTCCCTGGCAGCATGTCCGCAAGATGGGTGAAGACATCGTGGCCACGGAATTGTTATTTCCCCGGAATCACCGGATAACGCCCTACAGCATCGGCGCTCTGCTTTCCGGAGGGGTTTTCTCGGTGCAGGTCCGGAAAAAGCCGAAGGTGCTGATCATTCCCACCGGTTCGGAGCTTGTTGACTGGCGCAAGACGCCGATCGACGCGTTAAAGCCGGGTCAGGTGCTGGAAACCAATTCCGTTGTGCTGGGAAAACTTGTTGAAGCCTGGGGCGGGCGATACGAGCGGCATGAAATGATTCGGGATGATCTGGATGCCATGACGCGGATCTTACGGGATGCCTGCCTGAGCGATGCTGATATTGTCCTGACCGTGGGCGGCTCCTCGGCAGGCACGGAAGATTTCATCCGGGCCGTTATTGAGAATATCGGAGAGGTTCTGGTTCATGGCGTCACCATGATGCCGGGAAAGCCTGTCATCATCGGCGCCGTTAATCATAAGCCCGTGTTCGGCATACCCGGATATCCGGTATCGGCCATCGTCGCCTATGAGCAGCTCGCCGGGCCGCTCATCAGCGCAATGATCGGGCAGCCGGAGCCCCAAAGAACCGTTGTTTCGGTTGAGCCCATCCGGAAAATTCCCTCAAAACTGGGTCTGGAGGAATTTGTCCGCGTCAAACTGGGAAAAGTCGATGAGCGGATTGTCGCCATTCCCCTGCCCAGGGGCGCCGGATGCATCACCACCCTGACACAGGCGGACGGCATCATCCGTATTCCCAATCACGTGGAAGGAATCAAGGAAAATGAACCGGTTCAAACCGAGCTGCTCCGGCCCCTTGCGTCCATTAAAAACACCATCGTCGCTGTCGGCAGTCACGACAACACCCTGGATGTCCTGGCGGACATGGTCAGTTACCATCATCCCGGCTTGACCCTTTCCTCCAGCCATGTGGGCAGCATGGGGGGGCTGATGGCCATCAAAAGAGGCGTCTGCCACCTGGCAGGCTCCCATCTGCTGAATACGGAAGACGGATCCTACAACCTTTCCGACATCCGCAGATTCCTGCCGGGCATCCCGGTCAAACGCGTCCAACTTGTTTTCAGGGATCAGGGATTCATGGTGTCCCCCGGAAATCCCAAAGGCATCAGGGGCGTTGCGGATCTGGTTCGAAAAGACATCCGTTTCGTGAACCGGCAGAGCGGATCCGGAACGCGAATCCTTCTGGACTACCGTCTGAAACAGCTTAACCTGAATCCCGCGGACATCAGCGGCTATGACATCGATGAATTCACCCATATGTCGGTTGCAGCGGCGGTGCTGGGGGGAACAGCGGACATGGGCCTGGGAATATTTGCGGCCGCTAGAGCCCTGAATATTGATTTTATTCCGGTTGTTACCGAACAGTATGATTTGATCATCCCCGAACGTTTCCTCGATACGGAAAACATCCAGCGCCTGCTGACAACCATTCGCACGCCGGATTTCAAAACGCGAGTTGAAAAACTCGGCGGATATCACACCGAAAGAACCGGGGAGGTTCTGGAAGACGGATTGTAGAGGTTGAGTTTTTTCATTATGGGCTTATATTGACTTATTATGGATACTGGAGGAGTTGGACTCAGAAACCGGTTTGAACTTCTCTCGGTTTTTCATTATTGGCATCAAGGTTGCGTATTGGAATGACAATCCATAAAAAGGAGGCTTATTATGATAAATGATCGGCTGCGTGTTGCAATGAATGAGCAGATCAAAAACGAGCTGGAGTCTTTTTATATCTACATGTCCATGACGGCCTATTTCCATGCCAGAAATCTGGATGGCATGGCGCACTGGATGCGATGTCAGGCGCATGAAGAAATGACCCATGCCATGAAATTTTTTGATCATAT
>JBBIPX010000103.1:0-12791 GCA_037442625.1 Desulfobacteraceae bacterium | reverse complement strand
GAAATCTGAATATCGGCATAGGGAAAGCTCACTTCCACGTTTTGCCTATAGGAAAGGCCCAGTATCCGCATCAGCGTTTCAACGAGCTGCTGCTTGCCGGCAACAGAAACCAGGCCACCGGATGCCTGTATTGCGGGCACTGGCGATGGCGGCTGGAGCAGACCGGTGCCTGCCTGACTGTTATTGACAGCCCCGCGCAGATACGGCGCAGCCTTAAGCACCTGCTCTATGACCTCATCGAAAGAAGCATCATAGGAAAGATCGATGATCTCCAGTTTCATCCAGAAATGGCGGATGACGTTTTGTTCTTCGTTTGTCAGAGACTGTCCGGGGTTGAACAAGATCCGGAGACCATCCGGTAATTCCATCATCGGGAACCGCGCCAGATCCAGCCCGAAATCCGCTTTTCCTGGCATGGGGAAAAAACAGATTCCCTTGCGCGTCAATCTTGCGCCAAGCAGCGCGGAAACCCTTTCAAGCGCCCCCGAGTGATCTTCTGGGGATGTCATGGTTTCTTCCTTGGCATCAAGCTGCGGCATTCGAATGGTCTGATCCGGATAAATTCGGTTGATATCTGAAATGTCCGGATTGATTTTTTGAAACAGGCGCAGCCTTTCACCAAACAACGACGCGCTTCCGAAGTAGCGGTGAAAAATCCGGGACAGGGTGTCCCCCTGCTTGATCTTATACTCGTTAAAACCGGATTGGGGTTGCGCATCGGTCGCAGGCAGCGTCTTATCCGCTGAAATGGTCACCATCGGCAGGGTGAAAATATGGCTTGAATTTTCGCGATCCATACTCATTTTTTTTAGCGGTATGAATATCTGCTGGCCCGCCCTGCTTTCAAGATCGTTCACCTGGGGATTGAGGCGCTTGAATATCTTTAGGAATTCTTCCGGATTCTCATCAATGATGCCGCCTTTTTCCTGAAAGACCTGCAAAAGGGAATCATTTTTCTGCACGACGTAAGGTTCGCACAAGATGCGGTTTCCCATATCCTGCTTAATGACATAGTCTTTTTGGTACATGACCCCGGCAAGGGCGGAAACCGGCACAAAAGCGCACCAGCACCAGCAACAGATAAGGCAGGCAGCTTTTTTGCAGAACTCCGCAGGAGTCATGTTCGTTAAGCCTTTTTCAGATTGAGTTTATCCGCGATTTCCCAGGACACGGCCTTGACAAAACAGTCAAAATCTTCGCCGGCAAGGGGCTTTCCAGGCACAGGAACCTTTTTTAGATGATCCGGATGGATCAGCTCCGGCAGATTGACAAGGACTGCGTCCGGACGCACCTCGAATTCATCCGGAAACCGGTTCTGAAAATACATTTGCTGAAACCCGGAAAATTTGATGGCATGGGCTGTCGAATCCAGAATGGCGACATCGTCTCTATCCACATATCCGAGATTTCGTGCGGCAATCAGTCCTGCCAGGGATTCCCCGCCATGCGTGCAGGCGACATGGCCGCTCCGGTTGGCGCGAAGCTGCCAGTCCATGATGGCCTGTTCCGCAACTTCCACAAAAAACACCCGCCGGCCGCCGGCTGCCTGGTTGTACTGATTCACAAGATGAATGACCCTGGGCATGGAAACCGGGTTGCCGATCATGGCGGCCTGGGCAACGCTGGCCTTGACGGTTACCGGAAGAAATTTTCGCTTTGCAGGGTCCGGCTCCAGATAATAGCGGTAAACCGGATTGGCATGAACGGACTGCACCCCCACAATCTTGGGAAGCGCCCCGATGATGCCGGTCTGGTAAAATTTTAAAAACCCGCTCATGACAGCCGTAATGTTGCCGGCATTTCCGATGGGAACCACCACGGCTTTACCACTCATGTCATACTCGAAATCCTGTGCGATTTCATATGAATACGACTCCTGCCCCAGGATCCGCCAAGCGTTTTTGGAATTAAGAAGGGCCACTTCATATTTTTCGGACAGGGCCTCGACCACCTTCATGCAATCATCAAAAACGCCGGGAATTTCAAACACCCGCGCGCCGCTGCCAAGTGGCTGTGCAAGCTGCTGGGGCGTGACTTTCTTATGCGGCAGCAGCACCGCGGACTTGATATGCGGCTGAAGATAGGATGCATAAAGCGCAGCAGAGGCGGAGGTATCGCCGGTTGAGGCGCACACGGCAAGCACATCGTCCACCAGTCCCTGCTGGATTAAAAAATGAATGTAGCTGAGGGCGCTTGCCATTCCCCGGTCCTTAAAAGACGCACTGGGATTTTGTCCGTCGTTTTTAAAATAGAATTTCCCGCCTGCCCGTTCCTGCATTGCGGCGTTGGCTTCGATAACCGGCGTATGGCCTTCTCCCAGATATACAATGGATTCCAGGGGCAGAACCGGTCCGATAAACTCGTGATACCGGTAGATTCCCTTCAGGGCCGGAAGGGTGAGCAGTTTTCGATAATCAAAAATCCGCTGCCAGGTCTTTCCCGGAATTTTCTTCAGATCTTCAAACCGGCGGTCATACAGAAGCAGTACCTGACCGCAGTCCGGACAGGTATACAGCAACTTAACGATCCCGTGCTCCCTGCCGCACCCCAGGCACCGGTAGATCAGGTCATTTCGCGTTTCAGGCAGAATAAACGGCTGTATGTCTTTCGGCAAATCGCTCAGTATCATGGCATTATGGACGATGCCCCTCCCATGTAAGAACGTAAAATTTCGGGAATGACCACCGAACCGTCGGCCTGCTGGCAGTTTTCAAGGATTGCCGCAACGGTTCGACCCACGGCAAGGCCTGATCCATTGAGTGTATGCACCAGCTCGGTTCCCTTTTTCCCTTTTCGTTTGAAGCGGATATTGGCCCGCCTGGCCTGGAAATCTTCAAAATTGCTGCATGAGGATATTTCGCGATACACACCCTGAGCCGGCATCCAGACTTCGATGTCATAGGTTTTTGCCGCGGAAAATCCCATATCACCCGTGCACAAGGTAATCACCTGATAGGGAAGCTCAAGGAGCTTTAAAACGGATTCGGCATCATTGAGCAGAGACTCCAGCGCGTCATAAGAGGACTCCGGGGTGGTAAACTTCACCAGTTCCACCTTGTTGAACTGGTGCTGGCGAATCAGACCCCGCGTATCTTTTCCATAAGAGCCTGCCTCTGATCGGAAACAGGGGGTGTGGGCCGTATATTGAACGGGCAACCGGGATTCATCCAGGATTTCATCCGCATGAATATTGGTAACCGGCACTTCGGCTGTCGGAATTAAAAAATAATCCCATCCCTCCAGCTTGAACAGTTCAGCCTCAAATTTGGGGAGCTGCCCGGTATGGGTCATGCTGGCGCGATTCACCATAAACGGGGGAAGCACTTCCACATATCCATGACGGGTGGTATGCAGATCCAGCATGAAATTAATCAAGGCTCTTTCCAGTCTGGCCCCGGACCTGAAATAAAGGGGAAAGCGCGCACCGGCAATCCGTGTGGCCCGTTCAAAATCGAAAATTCGAAGCTGCTCGCCAAGGGTCCAGTGCGGCTTGGGCTCAAAATCAAAGACTCGGGGAACGCCGCAGGTTTTATAAACGGGATTATCCGTGCTGTCTTTTCCAACAGGAACCGTTGCATGGGGAATATTGGGAATCCCCAGAATGATTTCCTGAAGTTTTTCTTCAGAATCCGCCAGTTTTTTCTCCAGATTTTTTATTCGCAAGGAAACATCGCGCATCTCAAGAACCCGGGGCTGTGCATTTTCACCTGATTTTTTCATGGCGGCAATCTGTTCTGAAACGGTATTTCTCCGACACCTTAGATCTTCAAGCTCCAAGAGCACCGTTTTTCGCATGATATCGCACTGGGAAAGGGTCTCCAGATCGGCAGACTTACCCCGGTCGAGCAATGCTTTTTGAACAATCGACATATTTTGTCGTACAAACTTGATTTCCAGCATAACAATACCTATTATAAAAAATTAAGAACTTTGCACAGCGTTACTCATGGATGGATTTTTACCGGATTTCTCGCTCATCTGTGTAACAACTGCAATCCATTTAGTCAATGATATTGCTACCGCATCTTCACAGGAGAACCCCAAATGGATGATTTAAAGCAAACCAAAAGTAAAATTCGTAAAGACATGCTCTCGGCTTTAGAATCTCTTTCGGAAAATGAAATTGCTTTAAAGACCCGGAAAATTGAAAATCGCCTCTTTGATTTTGCCAATTTTGTCGAAGCCAACATTACCCTGCTCTACATCAATTGCCTTGGTGAGGTTTCTTCGAAAAATATTATAACCTATTGTTTGGATTATAGAAAAATTATCGTTCTGCCGACTTTCGATCCCCTGAAATTTCGAATCAAATTATTTAAAATTGATAATATTGAAAAAGATTTAAAGTCGGGGTCTCGGGGAATTCTAGAGCCGGATACTGCCCGGTGCAAGCCGGTGCCGGTCGAATGTCTGGATATTGCCATCATCCCCGGAATTGCTTTTGACGAAAAAGGCGGCAGAATCGGCTCTGGAGAGGGGTATTATGATCGTTTCATTCCAAAACTTCCCATAACAACCCGAAAGGTATCGATCGCATTTGAAGATCAGATTATCCCTCAGATTCCCATGGAATCCCATGACAGGCATGTGGATATCATCATTACCAATGAACGGACGATCTACAAGATCTGACCCATGGTTTGAAGGCCTTGGCGGCTCGGCTTGGGCCTCTTTTTACAACGGACTCGACGGGAACCCTCAATCGCAACGGATAATCCGCATTGCTCCCGTGATTCGTACCGGACGATGTGCTCATTTTCTTTTAAAGATCACAGGAGACTGCACGCCTCTTTTATCCGTATTGATTCCTTCAAGCGTCATGCCGGATGCGCCCGGAGACAAATTGAACGTATCGAGAGTCCAGCCTGTAGAGATGCCGCGCTCAATCAAACGATAGCCTGTCCCGATCAGCTTTACCGCATTTCCTGATATCCGCACACCCAAATCCTGTTCGACAATGGTTAAAACACCCGATTTCAGATAACGAATGATCATCCTGGACGGAATGATCGACGATGCGGAAAGAAACATATCCGCATCGCGCTGTCTGCCGCACCAGATCCACGAACCCAGCCACATCCCGGCAAGGCCGGCTGGCAGCAAAGTCCCTTTTTCATCATGAGATATCCCGATGCGGTCAATAACCTTGCCCAGCATGCGAGAATATTCTGCTGGATTTCGGAAGTCCGCACAAATCTTATCCGTCATAACCGCCGGATCCGCAAAGTCTTTATAAAGCAGCGGCAGGACATTTATGATCAATCCACCCGCCCGCTGATTCCGTGCGAACTCTATTTCTCGAAGGACCCAGTCCGAACCAACCGAATTGGGAGATAGAATTACAGCCAGAAAAATATCTCCGCGAATCTGCTTGTCGATATCTCCGGACAGGATTCCCTGGATTCCTCCCGTCTCAGCCTCGTCAAGCCATACGGCAGCACCTGCCAATGAAAGATCAATTGCCAGTCTCCTGGCAAACGGCTTATCGATCTCATCATGAACGAGAATGACGGATTGAGTCATATTGTCCTCTTCAATCAGATATTGTCCAATGCAAACTCGATTTCATTTCGAACCGGGCCATTAGATCCGGGAAGAACATCCGCTAATATTTTTTTTGCTTTCAGCCCGCCGATACGGCCCATGGCCCACGCGAGCATGCCCAGCACCCTTTCATCGGCATTGCTGTGAAAAGCCTCCAGAAGTTCCGGAAGATATTCCGGATCCCGGCTGTTTCCCATTGCCCTGGCCACATTCATCTTCCACCGCCAGATATCATTATCCGGCATATAAAACATGTGCGGCCAGATTCTGCTGTTAAAATAAGCATTGTCCATATGAAGCAGCTTTTTGAGCTGGAAATCATCCGCCATGCCGGCCACTTTTTGATTCAGCGTCAGATCCTTGGCCAGCCATGGCGCATTCCGGGGGCAGACGTTCTGGCAATGATCGCAGCCATACACCCACAACCCCATGGGTTCCCGAAGGGACATGGGAGTGATGCCTTCTCCAAAATATGTCAGATATGAAATACAGCGGCCGGGATCAATGTTGCGAGGGCCTTTCAAAGCGCCCGTAGGGCATGCAGCGATGCAGGCATTCCTGCACCATTCGGGGCATCCTACTTCAAGCGTTGGCCGGCCGGGGGAAAACTCTTGATCCACAACGACAGCGATCGGCAATACCCAGGAACCTTGACGAACCACCTTGCTGGAATAAAACAGGCAATTCTTTCCGAAATTACCCATTCCGGCTCTGGCGGCCGCAAGCCTGTGGGGCAAGTTAAAAGGAATTTTTGAATCGATCCCCTTGGTTCTGAGAAAGGTGCGAAAGGCTTTAACTCTTTGGGTCAAACGATTTTTTGCCATGCGGTCATCGTCCAGATAGCATCGGCCGAAGTATTTTTCCATGGAGTGCGGGAATGCTTCTCTAAAATAAACCTCCATCAGTACAATGATCGTTTTGGCGTTTGGAAAGCTCTTTTTGGGGTCAGTGCCCGCTATCAAATCCAGACCCAGTTTGGATACACACGCATACGCGTTTTGTCTTTCCAGCAGCAGTGATCTCTGGAAGTCAAAGGAATCTGCGGTCGTAAAACCGATATCCCCGAAACCGCACTCGTAAGCCTTCTCAATCAGTTCTTTTTTTAGGATCATGACATCAGCCCATTGTATAACCCGTTGACGTTATTATTCTATCAACATCCGCATGCTTTTGCCAGATTTATTTTAAGCGGCGGCAATTCCTGCTTCTTGTTTGACCTAATGGCGATATCAACATCGGCCGGGATATTCCCGTTTCAGGATCATGCGGTGCATTCATTATTGTGAATTTGCAAAAACGCCATTCATCATTACTCCGGCAAAAGTCGGAGTGACGGAAAGAGCCGGCTGCTCATATGCTAAGATGCCGTCATATTTAAGGCCTGATCAATTTTCTGTTTATATGAAAATAGCATAATTGTCTCATAATTTAAAATGGTTAATGATATGACATTTTCATGCTTCGATTGTGCCCGCCCCGGGCATGGGGGTTACTGTCATATTGACAGCTCGTCAAATGATGTTTAAGGAAACGATATGAACACAATTGATCCGTTAGCGGGTGAAGGGCGTGCCGGTTTAAAACAAATCCTCAAGGAAATGGGTCGGGTCGCCATCGCCTATTCCGGCGGCGTGGACAGCACGTTGCTGCTCCGGATTGCCGCAGACGTTCTCAAGGATTCCGTCATTGCCATCACCGCCCGGTCCGATACCACCCCTCTGGGGGAGTATGCAGATGCTTCGGCACTTGCCCGGCAAATCGGAGCAAGGCATCTTGTTGTGGAAACTCATGAAATGCTCATTCCGGAGTTTGTGCGAAATCCTACCGACAGATGCTACATCTGTAAAAAACACCGGTATGATGCCATCAAGCACATTGCTCGTCAGCATGGGTTTACCATAATTGCAGATGGGGAAAATGCGGATGACGGCATGGATTACCGCCCGGGTAGCCTCGCCGCCAGGGAACTGGGGGTGCGAAGTCCCTTGAGAGAAGCCGGATTAACCAAGGACGGCATCCGCAGCATATCCAAAATACTTGGATTATCCACCTGGGACAAGCCTGCGCTGGCCTGCCTGGCATCCCGGATTCCTTTTTTCGACCCGATTACCCCGGTAAAACTTCGGCAGATTGATGCAGCGGAAACCTTTATCCGCCGTCTGGGAAGCATTGAGCAGATACGGGTCAGGCACTTTGGCGATACCGCGCGCATCGAAACGGATTTGAACGGAATAACCCGAATGATGTCGCGTTCCGTCCGGGAGCAGGTGATATCCCAGTTAAAAGAGCTTGGATTTGTCCATATCCTGCTGGACCTGGAAGGGTATCGCATGGGAAGCTTGAACCCGGTCCGCCAGCAATTCAAGCCGCACCCTGAAGGCAATGAAGAGCCGCCTTGAGGCCCCTCTATCTGACGGAATCCGCGCCAGCACGTATTTTCATCACGGCATATCATTTGATTAAAAGAAAAATATCGACTTTGCCGTCAACCTCTGCAGCCAGCATTTCCGGAGCCACTGCAATGCCGTTAACTTCCACTTCCAATATTTCCCGTAGCAGGCACTGATCCTTAGATTTGCGGATAATATCCAGCAAATCCACGCCGCCGATTCCTATGCCTTTTGTTAATATTACAGGCCCCTGTTCCTCAGCAACCTGATTAAAGAGTTTCAGAATCATCCTCCCTTTCCGCTGGACCAAAGCAGGCGTATCGCCGCCAACGGATATCTGTTGCCGAAAGGAAGCGTATTTCCCGCCTTTTCTCAGCGTGGCTCCGGCAAGCCCCGGCATGGCAGCGGACAGCGCCAGGGTGGCCCCATCGGAAACTTTCATCGCATCCACATCATCCACGGGCTTTCCATCCAGGAAAAGGGTTTGAATCCGGTTTTCCAGATAATCTTCAGCAATTCCAACCTGGTCGACGATTATCTGCCGAATGCTGGACCCGGTCAGAATCTCCACCCGAACGCCCTGGCGGAAAATGCCGTTTATCAGAATACGGAGCCTGGAATCTTTTTTCAGGGTCATCTGAATGCGACAATCCTGTACTGTTGCAGAAGTCATCTTTTCCCCTCTTTCACGATAAATATCCTCGTGTTCGCCTTAAAAAACTCATGGAGCCAGCCTCACAAATCCCGAAAAGTTTCGTAGAAACAGGCCAGAACCGACGACCCGCTACGTATCCGGCATACAAAATAACCAGCGCATCCACACGGAAATCACGTTGAACTTCAATTCATTCGACCCAAATCTAAATACCGCCGTCAGGTGGCATCAAGGAGGGTTCAAAGCGAAATCAATTCCAAATATTTTTCGGATATTTTATACTTGACAGAACAAATTCATTCGTATATCAAATTCAACGAAACATCGTTTCGATTTTTATCATGCTCAATCACATTATCATATTATTATTATATATATCAGTATATTGACTATATAATATAAAAAGAACATCATTTCTAATATACATGCGCCATATTTTCACATATTAAACTAATAATTATATAATTCATAATATCAGATTGTTATAATTTAAGTAATTTTACATCCGCCAGTGACAATATTGTTGACAGTAACATAGTTTTGTTATTTCCAGACCGAATTGAGACAACTGTTCTTAAAAAATCAGCCGATTTCAACCTGATCCATTACTTTCATTATTGACAGATTGGATCAGAAGCAATAGAAAAATGGAATATAATCTGCAAGAATAAGCTTATCCTATTTAATTATTTACTTATTACCACTAACCTGGAGGTAAAGATGAACTGGTTTGTCAATATGCTGGGGTCATCCATTGGGAAAAAACTGATGATGGCCATAACGGGACTGAGTTTTTGCGGTTTTCTGGTTGCACATCTAGCTGGCAACCTCTTTATTTATGGGGGAAGAGAGGCCTTCAATTCTTATGCAACTCACCTGCATTCCCTGGGTCCGCTGGTTAACCTGTTTGAGGTGGGTCTGCTGACCTTTGCCCTGATCCATGTTCTGACAGGCGCAACCCTGTTTTATGAAAACCTGAAGGCCAGACCCGACCGATATCGCGTCAACAAATCCGCGGGCGGCAGAACCATCGGGTCCGCCACCATGCCCTTCACTGGTTTTTTTCTCCTGTTTTTTATTGTATTTCATCTTTTCAATTTTCATTTTGTCGACAAGACCCACATCACCATTTTTGATATTGTATCCAAGGCGTTTTCCAATCCGTTTTATGTCATTTTTTATATTGTGGCCATGGTCATCGCCGGCCTTCATGTGAGTCACGGGCTGTGGAGCGCTTTCCAAACCCTTGGCGCCAACCATCCGAAATACATGTCGATCGTTATGATGGCAAGCCTCGTCTTCAGCCTTATCGTCGGCATCGGATTTGGATTTCTTCCCGTCTATATTTCGCTGATTGCTTAAGAATAAGGAGATCAACCATGCATTTAGATGCAAAAATTCCCGGCGGGCCGCTCGCTGACAAATGGGACAGGCATAAGTTTGAGCTGAAACTGATCAACCCCGCCAACAAGCGTAAATTTGAGATCATCGTTGTCGGAACCGGTCTTGCCGGCGGTGCGGCCGCAGCATCCCTGGCGGAGCTCGGCTATAATGTCAAAAGCTTCTGCATTCAGGATACCCCGCGCCGCGCCCACAGCATCGCGGCCCAGGGCGGCATCAACGCATCCAAAAACTACCAGAACGACGGGGACAGCGACTGGAGACTCTTTTACGACACCATTAAGGGCGGCGACTTCAGGGCCCGCGAAGGCAATGTCTATCGTCTGGCACAGGTCAGCGGCAATATCATCGATCAATGCGTAGCCCAGGGTGTTCCCTTCGCCAGGGAATACGGTGGGCTTCTGGCCAACCGCAGCTTCGGCGGGGCCCAGGTTTCACGCACTTTTTACGCCAGGGGACAGACCGGACAGCAGCTTCTGCTGGGAGCTTACAGCGCCCTGAGCCGACAGATAGCAACCGGAAAAATTACGATGTTCAGCCGCAGGGAAATGGTGGATCTGGTTTTGGTGGGCGGACAGGCCAGGGGAATCATCGTCCGGAATCTGATTACCGGAGAGATCGAGAGCCACGGCGCCGATGCCGTTGTTCTTTGCACCGGCGGCTATGGCAATGTCTTTTTTCTTTCCACCAATGCCATGGCCTGCAATGTCACCGCCAACTTCAGGGCTTATCAGAAAGGCGCTTTGTTTGCCAACCCTTGTTTCACCCAGATCCATCCCACCTGCATCCCGGTTCACGGCACCTATCAGTCCAAGCTGACCCTGATGAGCGAAAGCCTGAGAAATGACGGCCGCGTCTGGGTACCCAAAACCGCCGGGGATAAGCGATCTGCGGATCAGATTCCGGAATCGGATCGGGATTATTTTTTGGAGCGCAAATATCCCAGCTTCGGAAACCTGGTCCCCCGGGACGTGGCTTCCCGAAATGCCAAGGAACAATGCGATCTGGGAAAGGGCGTCGGCGAAACCGGACTTGCGGTTTATCTGGATTTCCGGGATGCCATCAACCGGGACGGCAAGGATGTGATTGGTCAGAAATACGGCAACCTCTTTCAAATGTATGAAAAAATCACCGCGGACAACCCCTATGAAACGCCAATGATGATATATCCCGCAGTGCATTATACGATGGGCGGACTCTGGGTGGATTACAATTTAATGAGCACCATCCCCGGTCTTTTTGTCCTGGGAGAGGCCAATTTTTCGGACCACGGCGCCAACCGCCTGGGGGCAAGCGCCCTCATGCAGGGCCTTGCGGACGGATATTTTGTCATCCCTTACACCATCGGCGGATATTTTGCCGGCGCGCAGCTTCCCAAAATCACAACCAGCCAGCCCGAATTCACGTCGGCCGCCCGTTTGGCGGGTGACCGGACTCAGCGTCTGCTGTCCATTAACGGCAACCGCACGGTGGATGATTTTCACCGGGAACTCGGCGGAATCCTATGGGAACACTGCGGCATGGCCAGAAACGATGCGGGGCTTACCAAGGCCAGAACCCTCATCCAGTCCCTGCGCGGTGAATTCTGGGGAAACGCCAAGGTTCCCGGAATGGACAGGGATCTGAATCAGAGCCTCGAGCGGGCCGGACGCGTGGCCGATTTTCTCGAATTCGGAGAACTCATGGTCATCGATGCGCTGGCAAGGCGGGAATCCTGCGGCGGCCATTTTAATGAAGGCTTTCAAACTGAAGAGAATGAGGCACTGAGGGACGACGAAAATTTCTGTCACGTTGCGGCATGGGAATATGCTGGCGTCGGGAATGATCCCCGGTTTCACAAAGAACCCCTGGTTTTTGAAAACGTCAAATTAACACAAAGGAGTTACAAGTGACAAAAACCATCAATTTAACGCTGAAAGTATGGCGGCAACAATCCTCTGGAATAAAAGGCGGATTTGAAACCTATCATGCCAGCAATATATCTACGGACATGTCATTTCTGGAAATGCTGGATGTGGTCAATGAGCAGCTTACCCTGGATAGCAAGGAACCCATCGCCTTTGACCACGACTGCCGGGAAGGCATCTGCGGCCAGTGCGGATCCGTCATCAACGGCAGGCCTCACGGCCCTGAAAAAGGCACCACCTTGTGCCAGCTTCACATGCGGCATTTCAGCAACGGGGACACCATTGCCATTGAACCGTTCCGGGCAAAGGCATTCAAGGTCCTCAAAGATCTGGTTGTTGACAGAAGCGCTCTGGACAAAATCATTCAGGCAGGCGGGTACATCTCTGTAAATACCGGCGGAACTCCGGATGCCAATGCCACTCCCGTTCCCAAGGAAATCGCGGAAAAGGCCATGGATGCAGCAGCCTGTATCGGATGCGGCGCCTGCGTGGCCGCCTGTCCCAATGCGTCGGCCATGCTCTTTGCGGGTGCCAAGGTATCCCAGCTTGCCCTGCTGCCCCAGGGCAGGCCCGAGGCGGCCAGACGCGTTACGTTTATGGTTCGTGCCATGGATGAACTGGGATTTGGAAATTGCTCCAATGAACGGGAATGCGAGGCTGAATGCCCCAAGGAAATTTCCATCACCAACATCGCCCGAATGAACCGGGAATTCTTCAAGGCGGGATTCTTTTCATCTGTAAGGTAGCGCCTGAAGGGGAAAATTCGAAATCCGAAACAACTTCAAACATGTCATAATCTCATCATGATGAAGAGCATGAGTTTTGTTTCGGATTTCGCGCCCCGGATTTTTAGCGGAAACGGGTTTTTTCGCTTAAATGTCAGATCACCTTATT
>JBBIPX010000102.1:0-12850 GCA_037442625.1 Desulfobacteraceae bacterium | reverse complement strand
GGTCTCCGTCCACACGGGTCGGCAGAATCTCCTTGACGCCGAAATTGCGGGCCTCTGCAAGGATGATTTCAAAAGTCTTTTTATTCAATCCTGAAAATTTATCTTCCTTGACCAGATCCTGAACAAGTATCTGCTCGAAAAGTACAAAATCCATGTCCCTGCGATCGGCGATCACCTGAGCCATATTTCCATTCCTTTCTTAATCTGAAATGAACTGACCGATTAGAGCGGTTCGATGCCGCGAAGCTTTTATCCCATTTACCACAGCCTCTCCGCATGTGATTTCGGCAAGCCGGCATCGATAATTTTTCGATACACCGCTGCAATGTCATAGGGCACGAAACGGACTTCAAGCGAAAGCGCCAGGGTGTCCACAATAACGTATTTTGCGGCATTGTTGCCGTCTCTGGGTTGCCCCACACTGCCGGCATTGACAATGTAGCGGTGCTGTGCGCTCAGCGGAACGATTCCCTGACGCAGGGATTTTTTGACAACCGCATGGCCGTCGAAAGCGACCAGCTTCAAGTTATGAGTGTGACCGACAAAAATAATCCATTCGGCGCTTTTCCGGAAGATATCCAGCAGACGGCTTTCAGACAACTGAAACAGGTAAATGAAAGGGGAGTTTGGCGGACATCCGTGAACGAAACGAAACTCCTCGATGATGCGTGAACTCGGCAGGCCGCGGATGTATAAAAGTGTTTCGGCGGATAACAGGGTCTGGGTTATTCGGATTGAATCCTGCGCATCCGGGTTGAACCACTCCTGAAGCCGGGGCTTTACCACAGCCATTTCATGATTTCCCATCACGGAGGCAATGGCGCGTTCCCGGATCAGCCGGATGGTTTCTTCAGGCTGCGGCCCGTAGCCGATCGCATCTCCCAGGCAGATCACCTGATCCACCCGGAAACGGTTCATATCCCGAAGCACTTCCCGGAAGGCATCCAAATTCCCATGAATGTCAGAAAGCACGGCTAATCTCATTTAAACCTGTATTTTCCGACGCAAAGCCCGGACAGCCCCGGTCCGGATTCAGTCATTTGCCTTACTGCAGCCCGTTCCAGTACCAGTGAATCAACGCTTGCCCGAAGAAAATATGAACCATCGCACCGATTGCAAGAAAAGGTCCGAACGGAATCTTCAGTTTCAGGGAGGACCGGGTATAGATCATGACGGCGCCGCCCGCAAGCGTACCGACTATGGATCCCGTAAACAGCGTCACCAGAACGCCTTTCCATCCGAGAAAAGCGCCGATCATGGCCAGCAGTTTGATATCGCCGCCGCCCATGCCTTCTTTATGCGCAATATGTTCATAGGTCCAGGCCACTGTAAAGAGGATTCCGCCGCCAAGAAGGAGACCCTGGATGGATGCCTTGAGCGTCATTTCCGGCAGAAAAAAACTGGCAATGACGCCTGCGGGAATGCCGGGAAGGGAAATGACATCCGGGATGATATAATGGTCGATATCGATAAATGTGATCACCACCAGAACGGCGATGAAAGCGTAATAAATCAGGGCCTCCAGGTGCATTCCCCACCTGAGGAACGCACCGAGCGCAAATAGACCGCTTAAAAGTTCGATCAGGGGGTACCGCAGCGAAAAAGACGTTTTGCAGTGCCTGCAGCGACCGCGAAGCAGAAGATAGCTGATCACGGGAATGTTGTCGTAAAAGCGGATCGGTTGATTGCAGGACATGCAGGTGGACCCGGGCGAGACAATGGATTTGGACGCCGGGATCCGGTAGATGCAAACATTCAGAAAACTGCCGATGCAAAGTCCAAGTATGAAAGCAATAGGTTCCAAAGTACATTACCCGATTTCACATGAAAATGGTTCCCCTGTTAAAAAATGGGAGGAAAGGGGGGATTTCAGACAGATATCCCGCCCAAGACTTAGCCGAGGAGAGCCGCAGGGTCAAGATGTATTTTAAAAAAATCAACGGTGTTTTCAATCAAAAGCTTTAACAAAACTGTTTTTGGTAGGGACAGTTGCGAAAAATGCCGAATCACAGCCTCCAGTGCAGAGATGTTGCCGTGAATATCGCCGAAAAAATAGGTTTTCATGAGAAATATACCCGGGGAAATGAACTTGACTTTGTGATCATCATAATGGATAGATTGAATTATTTCAATTTTATAATGCCGACGGCTTCAATCCGTCATCCGTGAACAGAAGTCTGTCATCCTGGAATGAAAAGACGGGGTATTATGGAAATAATGTGGGGGCATCCCCTGTCAAAGATTGCTCTGGTGACGATTGGCGGCGGGCTGGGAGCACTGAGCCGTTACGGGACCACGCTGCTGTCGGTAAAACTGTTTGGAGCCAGATTCCCCTGGGGAACACTGATCGTGAATCTCACGGGATGCTTTTTGATCGGAGTGTCATTCGCCCTGGCCGAGCGCAGTTCGCTGATGAATCCTACCGTAAGGCTGTTTTTTGTAACCGGTTTTCTGGGCGGGTTGACAACATTTTCCAGTTTTGGATACGAAAGTTTCAACGCCTTTTATGTGGGCGATCATTGGATGGCCATCGGCAATGTGCTGTTCAACAACATCGCCGGGCTCATCCTGGTATTTCTGGGTTTTAGACTGGGGGGCATACCCTGACAAGGAGAACAAAACATGCTGGCCTATAAAATCATTGAGATATTTACCAGCGAAGCCGCGCGTTGGAAGGGAAAACCCTTGTCCGATGCCGTTGTTGAACTAGTTAGGGGCAAAAAGATCGCTGCCCGCTGCATGGTAACAAGGGCGATGGAAGGCTGTTATGAAAACGGGGACATTGCATCGACGCGGCTGGAGATATTGTCCATGAACATGCCGCTTCGGATCACCGTCATCCTTCCTGCGGCCCAGGCGGAAACCATACTTCCCCTGATCGAAGAAACGGTCTCGGATGGCATCGTTGCGGTTCAGGATATTCAGGCATTGTCTCATAAAACCGAAAGACAATTGATCCCCAAACACATCCGGGTCAAAGATGTCATGACGGCATCTCCCTGTAAAGTCTCACTGAATACGCCGGTCGACCAGGTCGTGAATCTTCTCCTGTCTTCACATTTTACGGGTGTTCCCGTAGTGGATGAAAAAAATCATCCCCGGGGAATTATCTCTCAGGGCGACCTCATATGCCGGGCGAAAATGCCGCTACGTCTGGATGTTCTGGCATCTGCAAATGCAGACAGAATCAAATGCGTGACTCAATGTTTATCACAGGTGCCCGCAGATAAAATCATGACCCGGCCGGCCGTCTGCATCCGGGAAGACAAATGGCTGACGGAAGCCGTGGATCTGATGATGAAAAAATCGCTCAAGCGTCTGCCAGTGATTGATGCCGCAGGGGAACTCTCCGGTATTTTGTCCCGTCAGGATATTTTTCATACAGCGTCAAGGGAGGTGCCGGACTGGAGCGCTTTCCACCGTCAGAATATTCAGGTAGGAAATATGCGCTGCGTTGCGGACATCATGCGAAGGGACATTCACACGGTTTATCCTGAAACACCGGTAACAGACATCATTCAGACCATCGACGCCAATGATGTCCAGCGGGTTGCCGTGATTGACGCGACGGGACGCTTTCTGGGCCTTATTTCCGATAAAGACCTGTTCAGCGCTTTTTCCGAACACTCGGAAAGCATCTGGGCGCTATTTGTGCGCAGCTTTCCTTTGACGGAAAAAGGGAAAAAAACCGAGACGACACATCCGGATATCCTGAACAAAACCGCAAGGGATGTGATGAACACCGGATGCATCACGGTTCTGGAAAATGCTTCCATCGATGAAGCGATTGGAATCATCGTCTCCCAGGGCATCAAACGGCTGCCGGTACTGGATATCGAGGGCAGATTCAAGGGGCTCATCAGCCGTGAATCCCTGATGCGAACCGGATTCGGATATGAATCGGAGCCGCCGATCACCCAAAGAGACAACGTATGTCCATAAAATCAAACCAATAATGCCCCGATAAAAGATAATTGGGCTGAAGTCAAGAAAACGAAAAACGGATTCGAATGAAATCCTGTTGACTTTATGGGACACGTTCGTTACACGTTTTTAATGAATGTTAAAAATGTGATTTTTGTCAGAATTGGGACTGCATGGTTTCCCCCTTTGCTCCCCGCTGTTTCAAGGGGGAATTGTCTCACATCTAAAAAGGCCTTATCATGGAACGAATTGCAACAATTGGCAGGCATACCCTTGAAACGGACATTCAACTGACATTGAACCTGGATGGCACCGGCAAACGGGAAATATCAACCGGCATCGGGTTTTTCGATCACATGCTGACACTTTTTTCAGCCCACGGTTTTTTTGATCTGTCGATTCAGGCAAAAGGCGATCTTCATGTGGATCTGCATCACACGGTGGAAGATGTCGGTCTGGTGCTGGGCGATGCATTTGACAAGGCGCTGGGCGATCGAAAAGGCATCCGGCGTTACGGGCATGCCGTGGTCCCGATGGATGAAACATTGACGGATGTCGCCGTTGATCTGTCCAGAAGGCCATTTCTGGTATTTCAGATCCCTGTTTCGTTTTCGGGGTCCGGCGATTGTTTCGATATCGGCCTTTCCAAGGAGTTTTTCAGAGCGTTTTCAGTGCGCGCGGGAATGAACCTGCACATCAACGTCAGGTATGGTGAAAATCAGCACCACATTCTGGAGTCCATGTTCAAGGCTGCGGGTCGTGCCCTTGACGGCGCGGTTTCCCTGGACGGACGCATCACGGACATCCATTCTACAAAAGGCGATTTATAATATGAAAACACCCTGGAAGTACACGGCACGGGGGATGATGGTCCCCATCCTCATGATAAATTTGATTCTTGGTGCCTGCGGCAGCAACCCTTCGATACATTCACAGCCCGCACGGCAGTTATCCGAAAACAATATCAAGCGGATTTTGATACTTCCGTTTCGCGATGTGTCAACGCTTTATGAACCCGACATCAGCGTCAGATGTTATCTTTGCGGCCAGATCATGACAAGCGGACATGTGCCTGCTTCCGCAGCGCCTTTTCTGACTTCCGAGCTTGTCTCCTTGATGGAAAAAAAGCAGACATACACGATTGTTTATTCCGATGAATCACAGGATATGCTTTCCGGCTTGTCCGGCGCCAAAAATGCAGCGGCGGAGTATCTGAATCTTTATGTCAAGGCCGGAAGGCATGCAGGGACGGATGCCGTTCTCATCGGCCACATTTTTCGCTTCGTGGAGCGTCAGGGGAATCGCGCATCCGTGGTATCCCCGGCATCCGTCGCTTTTGACCTTCACCTGATCGATGTCGACAGCGGAAAGATAATCTGGACGGCGAATTTTGATCAGACGCAGCAGCCGCTCAGTGAAAATCTTCTGGAACTTGGCAGTTTCATTAAAAGAGGCGCTAGCTGGGTCAGCGCCGAAGAGCTGGCCCGGGGCGGACTGGTAAATATGCTGGGGAGATTCCCGCAACCATGATGATTATTCCGGCAATTGACATCAAGAACGGCAGATGCGTCCGGCTGCTTCAGGGCCGCATGGACGCAGAAACGGTATTCTCCGATGACCCTGCTGCAATGGCAATGCAATGGCAGAACCAGGGGGCCGAGATGCTGCATGTGGTTGACCTGGACGGCGCTATTGAAAAAAACCCTCAAAATCTGCCTTCTATTCTGAAAATTGTTCAGAGCATGCATATCCCGGTTCAGATCGGCGGTGGAATTCGGGATCTGAAGACCATTCAACGGTATATGGATATCGGCATTGCAAAAGTGGTCATCGGTACGGAAGCCATCCGAAATCCGGAACTGGTCAGACAGGCATGCAAGGATCACCCCGGATGCATTGTTGTGGGTATCGATGCCAGAAAGGGCAGGGTAGCCATTGAGGGATGGACTCAGACCACCGATATTCTGGCCATTGATCTGGCCAGACAGTTTGAAGATTATGGTGTTGCAGCCATCAATTTTACGGATATTCACCGTGACGGCATGCAGACCGGCCCCAATATCGAGGAAACCCGGCAACTCGCAGAGGGCGTAAACATCCCGATTGTGGCATCCGGCGGTGTCTCCACCCTGGATGATATCCGGAACCTGCTGCCTTTATCCAAGTCGGGAGTCATCGGCGTGATTACCGGCAGAGCGCTTTACAGCGGAACGCTGAATCTGAAGGAAGCCATAGAACTGGCCAGGCCATAGCCTTAATAATTCGCATCAGGCAAAAATACGGTTCCATGAAGGCGGAGCAGATATATCAGGGTCTGAAGGATCTTGCAGAAAGGCTTGGCATTGTTGTCTCCGAACAGAAATTGTCCACAGAGAGTCTTAAAGCCAAAAGCGGTCTCTGCAAAATCAAGGGGCAGTTTGTCATGATCCTTGACAAGCAGTTATCCATCCATAAAAAAAATGCGATTCTTGCCGCCTGTCTGAATAATATGCCGCACGACGCCGTCTTTGTGATTCCTGCCGTCAGAGAATTTCTAGCCGGACATCTTCGGAAACCTGTTTTACCGGAAAAGAATTTACCTGAAAACCGGGGGGCGGCAACCCCTGACGGCCGTGAGGAAACATGATTTTAATAAGTTTACATAATATCCATTATCAGACGTTATTATTTTCATAAAGTCCGATGTATCAAAGAGTTTAAACAGCCCATCTCATGATCGAACAGCGGCGCATATATTCTGTTACAGAAATCAATGATCAAATCAAGGATCTGCTTGAAAAAGCGTTTCCGCTGATATGGATCGCCGGTGAAATATCCAATTTTCGAAGACCTGCATCCGGTCACGGCTATTTTACCTTGAAAGATGCGCGTTCCCAGTTATCTGCAGTCATGTTTCGTGCCCAGATGCGAAATCTCAAATTTGATCTCGAAGATGGTCTCAGCGTTGTCGGTCTGGGCAGAATCAGTGTTTATGAGCCCAGAGGCACATATCAGGTCATACTGGAGTATATCGAACCCAAAGGTATCGGCGCCCTCCAGATCGCTTTTGAGCAGTTGAAAGCCAAACTGGCCGCCGAAGGACTGTTTGCAGAAGATCACAAGAAACCGCTGCCGTTTCTGCCTTCCCGAATCAGCGTGATCACATCCCCTACCGGCGCCGTAATTCACGACATCATTCATGTCGCAACCCGCCGCTTTCCTGGCATACCCATTGAAATTGTACCGGTAAAGGTACAGGGTGACGGCGCTGTTGAAGACATTGAAAAGGCGTTTCAGCTTTTAAATGATCGCGACACATCGGATGTCATCATTCTGGCCAGAGGCGGCGGTTCACTGGAGGATTTGCAGCCGTTTAATTCCGAACGGGTGGCCAGGGCGATATTTACTTCACAAATTCCAGTGGTTACGGCTGTCGGCCATGAAACGGATTTTACAATTGCGGATTTTGTCGCCGATCTTCGCGCGCCCACTCCCTCAGCCGCCGCGGAACTGGTTTCACCTTCACGGGACGAACTGCTCCGGCGGTGTTCGGAGCTGACATTGAAAATCGCATCCCGGACTTACCGGTATGTCGAACAGCTCCAATCCCGGCTCTCGGAAAGCACTCGCCGCCTGGTTCATCCCCGCCGCCGGATTCAGGATTCCAGGATGCGTCTGGATGAAATATCCGCAAGGATTGCCCGCACAATGACGACCCGTCTTCAGCGACACCGGGAAAAACTCGTCTGGCGGACCAATACATTGCTGTTTACAAGCCCTGTTAATCAAATTCAGAAATCGCGAGTTAAACTTCAACAATATAGCCATAACATCTTACATTATCTAAACATTATATTAGCTAAAAACACATCCGAATTTCGAGAACTGTCTGCAAGGCTTCAGGCCCTCAGCCCTCTGGAGATTCTGTCCAGGGGCTACAGCATTACCCGAACCGTGCCCGGGGCGGCAGTCATTCGCGATTCCAATGACGTGCGCATCGGGCAGGATCTGGAAATTCTGCTGGCCACGGGAGCTCTACTCTGTACGGTGAAAAGGACAATATCCGATGGCAAAACAATCATTTGAAAGCGCCATGAAACAACTTGAACAGATCGCACTGGAACTGGAATCCGGCGAGCTTTCCCTGGAACTGGCCATGAAAAAATTTGAAGAAGGTATTCATCTTTCCAGGTTTTGCAGCAAAAAACTGGATGAAACCGAGCGACGGATCGGCATCCTGCTGCAGGATTCGGACGGCTCGGTTCGGGAAGTCCCTTTTGAAGACAATGCATCCGACTGAAAATATAGCCATTTCGCAAATTCCGGAGTCTTTGTATATCGAGATGATTATGCACACCGACAGTTAAAGGTGCGACTGGGTCGGGAGTTTTAAATTTCCATCGTAATCAGTTAATCCTATATATTCATAAATATATTATAACATGCTTGAATTAAATTCATATTTACTTGATAAACGCCTGCAGGTCGATGCCTCGCTTTGCCGGATTCTTGAATCTGCGCCACAGCCCAATGCCCGAATTGTTGAAGCCATGCGGTATGCGTTGATATCCGGAGGAAAGCGCCTGAGACCGGTCCTGTGCCTGGCTGCCTGTGAAACGGTCGGCGGCAGTGCGGAGCAGGCATTGCCGGTTGCCTGTGCGCTGGAGATGATCCATTCCTATTCTCTCATCCACGACGATCTGCCGGCAATGGACGACGATAGCCTCAGACGTGGCCGGCCCACCTGCCACATTGCCTTTGACGAAGCCACAGCAATTCTTGCCGGAGATGCGCTGTTGACCCTGGCCTTTGAAACACTTTCTACACAGGTCAGAACATATGAAATCGGTCAAAAAAAGGTTCCTGCTGAAATCTGGCTGGAAATCATTTCCATGATTTCTGTTGCCGCAGGGTATAAAGGCATGGTCGAGGGCCAGATGCGGGACATGCTGGCCGAACGCCAGGATCGCCTTTTGCTGCCGGAACTGGAAGCGCTTCATCTGTTGAAAACAGGCGCGCTGATCGAGGCTTCGGTCTGTTCCGGTGCCCTGCTTGGACAAGGATCATTCGATCAGATCCGCTCACTCAGGATTTATTCCAAAAATATCGGCCTTGCCTTTCAGGTTGCAGATGATATTCTGAATGTAGAAGGTGATCCGCTGATCATGGGAAAGAAGGTCGGAACTGACCAGCATCGGAGCAAAAGCACGTATCCGGCATTGATGGGGCTGTCCGAATCCAAAAAAACGGCTTCCGGTCTGATTTCCCAAGCCGTATCGGCGCTGGCGCAGTTTGACAGCAGGGCCGATCCCCTTCGACTCATTGCCGATTACATCATCAACAGGAACAGGTGACAAACGGGGAAACGGACTGTAACTGATTTCACCCCTTGAAGTCTTCATAATTAAAATAGAGGAAACAACGGACATTGGGATTGCTTGAAACCATCATATCACCGCTTGAATTAAAAAAAATACCACGATCGGATCTGCCGGTGCTTGCAGCCGAACTTCGGAAAATCATCGTCCAGGTGGTATCCAAAAACGGCGGCCATCTGGCCTCCAGCCTGGGCGCCGTGGAGCTGGTCATCGCCCTGCATTATGTTTTTGATGCCCCCAAAGATAAAATCGTCTGGGATGTCGGCCACCAGGCCTATGCGCACAAACTCTTGACCGGCAGAAAGGATCAGTTTCACACGCTTCGCCAGCATAACGGCCTGTCCGGCTTTACCCGAAGGAGTGAAAGCCCGTACGATGCCTTTTCAGCCGGTCACAGCAGCACCTCGATATCCGCCAGCCTTGGAATCTCCTGCGCCAAACGGCTGAACAACGATCCGGCCAAAGTTATCGCGGTCATCGGCGACGGGTCCCTGACAGCCGGCATGGCTTATGAGGGTCTCAATCAGGCAGGCGATATTCATAAAGACCTCATCGTGATCCTCAATGACAATGAAATGTCCATCAACCAGAACGTGGGCGCCCTTTCCTCGTTTCTCAGCCGGAAATTCTCAACCAAAATGCTCCAGGACCTTCGCCGGGAATTCGGAGATTTCCTGAAATCGCTGCCCATGATCGGAGATGATGTGTATCAGTTTGCCAAGCGCTCCGAAGACTCCTTTAAAACATTCATCACACCCGGCATGCTGTTTGAAGCTTTCAGCTTTGAATATTTCGGGCCCATCAACGGCCACAAACTGGACCACTTGATTGATATCCTGAACAACATCAAAATGCTGAAAGAACCTGTTCTTCTTCATGTCTCGACGGTCAAAGGCAAGGGATATCTGCCTGCGGAAAAAAATCCGGTTCATTTTCATGGTGTCGGATGTTTTGAAATTCAGACAGGCGTCAGCAACGGCAAAAAATCCGCGGCTCCGAGCTATACCGAAGTCTTTGGTAACGCCATGGTCAAGCTGGCTGAAACCAATAAAAAAATTGTTGCAATCACCGCTGCCATGCCGGAAGGAACCGGACTGATCAAATTCTCTGAAGCCTATCCCGACCGGTTTTTCGATGTCGGCATTGCCGAACAGCATGGGGTTACTTTTGCAGCGGGCATGGCAACCGAAGGATTCAAGCCGGTTGTCGCCATTTATTCGACATTTCTCCAGCGGGCCTATGACCAGATTCTTCACGATGTTTGTCTGGAGGCCCTGCCAGTTGTGTTTGCCATTGACCGCGCAGGTATTGTCGGAGAAGACGGATCCACCCACAACGGCCTTTTTGATTTTTCTTTTCTTAGAAATCTGCCCAACATGACCATTATGGCCCCCAAGGACGAAAATGAACTATGCGCCATGCTGGCCACTGCCATTTCGTATTCCGGACCTGTTGCCATTCGTTATCCCCGGGGGGCCGGATGGGGTGTGGAGATCGCCTCCAAATGGCCGCTTCTTCCTTTCGGAAAAGCTGAAATACTACAACACGGTGAAGATGTTCTGATTCTTGCCATCGGCAGAACCGTCGGGGAGGCTCTCCTTGCTCATGAAATCCTGCAAATAGAGGGCGTATCGGCAACCATCGTCAATGCCCGGTTTGTCAAGCCCATGGATGCCGACCTGATCTGCGCACTTGCCAAAAAGATTCAGCGCATTGTCACCGTGGAAGAAAATGTACTTCAGGGAGGATTCGGAAGCGCGGTTCTGGAGTGCCTGAATGACAATGCTGTAAGCGGTTATCGCTTAACACGACTTGGCATTTCCGACACTTTCGTGGAGCACGGTTCCCAGTCCCTGCTTCGATCCAAGTACGGCATCGACGCGCAGGCCATTGCGCAGGCTTCCAGACGGCTGCTGACGGTATAACCGGTGGCAGTGCCCAAAACGCGGCTGGACCTGCTGATGGTCGAAAAAGGGCTTGCAGCCAGCCGGCAGCGGGCACAGGCCTTGATCATGGCTGGAAATGTCCTTGTAAACAGCCGGTTGGTTGAAAAATCCGGTTGTCCGGTTTCTCAAGACGCTGAAATCACGGTAAAGGCAGATGCCCTCCCCTACGTCAGCAGGGGCGGGCTCAAGCTTGAAAAAGCATTGGCGTCTTTTGAAGTATCCGTGCAAGACCTGGTTTGCCTGGATGTCGGTGCATCCACGGGCGGTTTCACGGATTGCCTGCTACAGCGCGGCGCAGCCCGCGTATATGCCGTGGATGTCGGTTACGGCCAGTTGGCGTGGCAGCTCCGGCAGGACAGCCGCGTGATTCCGATAGAACGGATGAATATCCGGAACATGCCGCAGAGCATGCTGCCGGAGCCCGTTGATCTTGTGACAATTGATGTATCCTTCATTTCCCTGAAAATCGTCGTTCCCGCGATCATAAAATTCATCAAGCCGGCAGCAAAGATCATTGCCTTGATCAAACCCCAGTTTGAGGTCGGAAAAGGCAAGGTCGGAAAAGGCGGCGTGGTGCGCGATCCGCTTCAACACGAATGCGTTATCGAAGATCTACACCGGTTCTTCAAGGACAGTGGATGGTCCGCTCTTCCGGTTGTCCCCTCCCCTATTCTCGGCCCCAGCGGCAACAGGGAATTTCTCATCCATTTGATTCAAGCAGCATGACGGATACCGGTCCCGTTAGCCAAGGTTCGAATCCATTTCAAGCCGGTTCCAGAAACATGTATCATCGGAACGCATCAATTCGTTTGACAGGCATGGAAGCATTATCATAGGATAATTTTTGGCTAAATGTTGGAATTGCAGCATTCAGAATGCTAACTCTTAAGGCTACCGGAGGGGTTCGGAGAGTGAATGATACTATTCGTATCCTTAAAGATGGCCAGAATTAAAGATATGTGCAATATTTTTGAGGGTTGGAAAACATAACGATAATGCAAATATGTGCGTCACGAGCGCATTGTTTTATAATGTGCACGTAACTCCGAAAGAGATGAGGGAAGGCCCCTCGGAGCCAGCTTGCAGGAGCAGGCTTCAAACCACCTTAAGCTGCGCTGGTAAAGAGCCAGGGTGAGAGTGAAGTCACGGCATTGGGTCATGGTAGATGTGTATCAGGAAGATGAGCGGAAGCGAACCACTGATGAGGTGTCAAAACCGAGGTTCTAACTTGGTCTCGGGACAAGTGCAGAGGATACCTGTTTACTTTCTGTGCGGAACCCAGCATAAAGGTAGCATGATATAGAAAATACGCGACTCGGCAAGAGACCATCTGGATATCACTGAATATATACCTCAGCCGTCTTTAGCGTAGCTTTAATGCATAGCACCCATTTGCTGCTAAATTTGGTGTCCATTATTGAAGACTGACCTCAGATGCACTGGTTTCCATTTTTTAACGCCTGGATATCTTTTCGGGAGGGCATGGAAGCCTTTGGAAAAGAAAGGGATATAAGTTGTGGTTGCGGAGAATACACTTGCAGGAAAAGGGGAGCCTGGGAATTCTCATAAAATGAAGTCGCACCGAATCCTTCTGCCGCAAATCCTTAAAGAAGAAATTCGTAA
>JBBIPX010000101.1:0-12945 GCA_037442625.1 Desulfobacteraceae bacterium | reverse complement strand
CTTTCAGCGTTTTTCTTTGAAATCCTGACCCATTTCAAGGCGCTCTCCCCGGTGGACGGGGAAGCGGAAGGGGCAAGGCCTTTTGACATCCTGAGAAACGGTGCGGTTGCCGGGGAAGGCGCCGGGGTGCTTTGCATTGAGTCCCTGGGGCATGCCAGGGCAAGGGGGGCTGTGCCATACTGTGAAATCGCGGGCTGGGGTCTGAGCGCTTCCCCGTCTTCTTCCACGGACTGGCCGTCTGATCCCGCAGGACCCGTTCTGGCGATGACAAGGGCGATTGCATCCGCTAAAATCACGCCCGGGGAAATCAATACTGTTTCCGCTTCCGCAAACGGCGGCAGGAATCTGGACCGGCTTGAGGCAGAAGCCTTGTCCGCGGTATTTGCCGGAGAAAAACAAAAACCGCTGATCGCATCCATCAAGGGCGCCGTCGGCGAGAGCTTTTCATCCGGGGGTATCAGGGCATGCGCCATGGCACTATCCATCAAGGCGCAGGCTATTCCGCCGACACTTGGCCTTGTCACCCCCATAACCTCCCTGCCGGTTGTTTTGAACCTGAAAAAAGAGGCGGAAATCCGCTACGGGCTGGTCAACGGATTTTCATCCGGCGGCACGTTCGCCTGCCTGGTTCTGAAGCAAATGGACGTTCACGGCTAGAACATCCCGCCGTTTACCGAAATAACCTGGCCTGTGATATAGGACGCATCTTCCGAGCAGAGAAACCGGACCACCTTGGCCACTTCATCGGGCCTGCCGATCCTTGCCATGGGTATCAGGGCCTTGATATTGGCAACGGGCGCATCCTTTATCATTTCGGTTTCGATAAGCCCCGGCGCAACGACATTGACCCGAATCCCCAGCCGGGCCACTTCAGACGCCACGGCGCGGCTGGCGCCGATCAGCCCGGCCTTTGCCGCCGAATAATTGGCCTGGCCCCTGTTTCCCATGAGCCCTGCAACCGAGGCGATGGAGACGATGGCGCCGCGTTTTTGCACGACCATTTTTTCCAGCACCGGCTTGGTCATATTGTAAAATCCGCTCAGGGTGACATCGATGACGGACTGCCAATCCTTTTGCGGCATCATGACAAAAAGGCCGTCAGCGGCGATCCCGGCGTTGTTGACCAGCGCATCAATGCTTTTAAAGCGTTGCAGAATAATTTCAAGTGCATTCCGAGTTTCAGTTTGATTTGAAACGTCAAATTGCATGACATCGCCATCGCCGCCTTCCTGCCGGATCAACGCCAGCGTTTCAATTGCGCCTTTTTCATCCGAGCGGTAATTGACGACGATATGGTACCCGTTTTTTGCCAGTTCCAGGCTGATCGCGCGTCCGATTCCCTTGCTGGCGCCCGTGACAATGGCAACCTTTCTTTCAGGTTCTGCATTCATCGGCAAGTCTTCTCCAAAAAAACGGTAAGGGGTGAACACTGCTCTCGCTTCTCTGCCGGCAGGCCGCAAAGCGTTTTCGACATTTGATTCATGGGCTACGGCGTTTCGGACTGAACCAGTTGCAGCCAGATTTCAGCGGCAAGCTTTGATCCGATGTGAACCGTGCCCAGAATTTCGATAAAATTTTCAAAGATGAACTGATTCTCGGTCCGGGTGGTGATCAAGGTGTTCAGCAAAATGTCATGGATGTGAAAATGAGACTCCTTGATGCCCACCAGCCATCCTTTTGTGACAAACTGCTCGCCGTGTTTCCGGATGCCTTCCCAGCAGTTGCTGATTCCGGCAGTCTGCGCCACCAGTTCGATGAGTACGAGCGAATGAACGGACCGGCCGCTGAAAAAAGGCCACTGGTCGGTAACCATGGCCTGGGTGACGGCCGTTTTTTCATTCACCTCAAGTATTTCATCAATCAGCCGCATCCTTCCGCGATGCGGCAAAAAATCTTCTGCGCGGCTGCGAGTCTGGTTCAAGATTGTTCGGCCTTTTCTCCGGTTCAGAAAAAAAACAGTTGAAGATAAACGGATATCAGTATATTCAAACTTCTCGGTTTGTAAATTCGTACTATAAATCAGGTTGCGTGTAAAGACATATGACCGGGAATTGAAACCGTCTGCGATTGACCGATGGCGCCATCCTGTTTATCATCTGGCTTATCATTCGAATGCAAATCCCCTCGCGGATTCATGGTGTTAAGCTTGCACAGGCAGACTGGTATTTTCTGATCCGATAAGGATACCGGTCATGGTCGGGTGGTGCAATTGTCCCTGCAGGCGCTTTCTTCCTGTGCTTATTTTTTATCTAACATGGCGGGTATAATGGAAAAATTGCTCAAAGAACTGAAAATCAAAATTATCGAATTGCTGAATCTGATTGATGTTAAACCGGATGACATCCGGGACGATGATCAACTGGTCGGCGGTCATCTCGATATCGATTCCATCGATGTTCTGGAGATGGTGATCATGATTGAAAAGGATTACGGCGTCAAGATCGACAGCAAGGAACTCGGGGTAAAGGCATTTGCGACCTTAAGGACGCTTGCTGAATACATATATGGCAATTCGCGGGTGCTGCCTGTCTGATCGGGTGAGGCTGCCGGTCCGATCTGGTCCGATCCATAAAAGTGTGATGAACCGATGAAAGTCCTGCTGATTTCCGCCAATACGCTTACCGAACCTTATCCGGTCTATCCACTGGGGCTGGATTACGTGGCTGCGGCCATAGCGGGCAGGCACGATGTCCGGATTGCGGATATGAATACGCTCAAAAGCCCGGATGCACTGCTTGAAAAAAGCGCATCCGGCGGCGGGTGGCCGGACGATCTTCTGGCAGCCGATGTTATCGGCATATCGCTGCGCAATATCGACAGCACCGACACCACCGATCCGAAATGTTTTTTTAATGACCAGCGAAAATTCATTGATAAAATAAGGGCCGCCTCCGGCGCCCTGATTGTTTTGGGCGGCAGCGGATTTACCCTCTTTCCCGAAGAAATCATGTCTGCGCTGGCGGCCGATTACGGCATAATCGGCGAGGGCGAACGGCTGGCGCTGCTCCTGGATGCCCTGGAAAACAGGAAAGATCCAGCATTGATTCCCGGCGTGATTACCGCCCGTCATCCCGAACCGGTCCCCTTGCCCTGGAGCGGGCAATTTCATCGAAATTTTTTCAAGGATCCGTCCCGTTTTGAATTTTATCTGAAACATGGCGGCATGCTGAACCTGCAGACCAAACGGGGGTGCAGCTTAAGTTGCATTTACTGCACGTATCCGCATATCGAAGGGGCCGTGCAGCGCCTGATAGACCCTGAGGAAGTCGCGGACACCGCCCGGAAGCTTCAGGCGGCCGGAGCGAAGTATTTTTTTGTCACAGACTCAACCTTTAACACCGATTACGCGCATACCCTGAACGTTGCCAAGGCATTCGTCCAGGCCGGCGTTTCCATACCCTGGGGCGCTTTTTTCACACCGACCCGGATGCCGGATGGCTATTTTCAACTGCTTCGCGGCGCCGGCCTGACCCATGTTGAATTCGGGACCGAGTCCCTGTCGGACCCCGTCCTTGCGTCCTACCGCAAGCCCTATCAGCGGCAACATGTGTTTGCGGCGCACCAGGCCGCAATTGACGCGGGGCTCCATGTCGCGCATTATTTCCTGCTGGGCGGGCCGGGGGAGAACCCGGACACACTGGAAGAAACGCTTTCCGGCGTTCACAATCTAAAAAAATCGGTTTTCTTTTTTTTCTGCGGCATGCGCATCTATCCCCATACGAAGCTCTATGATATCGCCGTTGCGCAGGGCCAGATCACCCGATCCCAGAGCCTTCTGGAGCCGGTTTACTATCACTGCCCGGACATCGGCACGGCGGAGATTGTCCGGAAGGTGAAAGCCGGGTCCGCGGGCCGCAGGAACTGGATCGTCGGCTCCGGGGGAGAAAAAACCGCCGGCGTTGTTTCCAGAATGCATCAACGCGGACACACCGGCCCATTATGGGAATTATTGATTCAATAAGCGCCCGATGGACATGGGAATCGCCCTGCCCTTCGGGGGACACGCGGCCGTTGAAATTTGACTTTTTGCAAGGCATTCAATGTGGTACAAGCTAAACAGGATTGAAAAACCGGATTCGGAGCAGATCGTTGCGCAGATTCAGGTGCCCGCGGACTCACCCTGGTTCAGCGGGCATTTTCCGGGACAGCCGATACTTCCGGGAATCGCGCAGCTTGGAATGGTATTTGACGCGGTTCGCCATTTCAGCAGCAAGGAGATGAAGATCACCCGGGTCAGCCGGGTGAGATTCAAGCAGATGATCCGGCCAGGCGACTGTTTGCTTGTTTCTGTAACCCCCCGGAAAGGCCAGGCCGGATCGTATGCGTTTCGCATCATGGTCGATACGGAACTGGCCTGCAGCGGATTGATGAATGTCGAATAATTAAAGGAGAAGGATGCGGATGCCCATCGGAACAAATATTGAAGAAATCATTTTGCATGTTGCGCACGTTATGATCGAGGAACTCAAGCTGGAAGGTGTGACACCGGAGACATTCGACCCGGACCTGGATCTGGTGGATGAAGTGGGAATCGACAGCATGGATCTGGCGACCGTGGCGCTGGTGCTGCGGGACGAGTACGGTATCCGGATCGATGAGGATGATTATCCGAAACTGATCAATATCCGCTTGATTTCGGAATATATCGACAATCGACTGAAAGAGAAATTACAGTCGGCAGTCGGTTAGATTCGGAGACGGTCAATGGCGTCAACAAAAAGCACGGCCCCGGGGCCATTCAGCCCTGAAAAGATTTGGAAATTTTCGGATATCCTCTCGGACCCGGAGATTCGAAGCCGCTGGGAAACGGTCCGCAAATATTTTTTTCTGCGCGAGTCCACGTTTGACATGACCAACCGCTGCAACATCCGGTGCGATGGCTGCTATTATTATGAAGGAGACAAGCAGTTTGTCAGGGAAAACAGGAACCCCGATGATTGGCGAAAGCTCATGCGGGCGGAAAAATCACGGGGGATTACCTATGTGGTGCTGGCGGGCGCAGAGCCTTCGCTGGTCCCGGATCTGTGCCAGGTCTGCTTTCAGGAAATGCCGCTGGGGACAATCGCCACCAATGGACTCAAATTTATCCCCGCATCCATAAATTACCGCATCCATATTTCCGTCTGGGGAAATGATGAAACCAGCCTGTCGACCCGAAATGCTAAAGACATGCTGATCCGGCAGGTGGAAAACTACAAGGGCGATCCACGGGCCGTCTTTGTCTATACATTCACGCGGGAGAACATCGACCAGGCCCGAGAGGTTGCCGAAATTCTCGCGGCCCGGGGGTGCAGGCTTACCTTCAACATGTTTTCCGCGCCGGTCGGATATGGCGGCCCCTTGCGCCACACCCCGGCCTCTCTTTTGCGAACCCGGAAAACCATGATCGATCTTCTGGCCGCCTATCCCGATCATGTGCTGTTCTCCTGCTACAATGCCGTGGCCCACACCCATCCAAGCGGGCTGCACGACCTGTATTCCTGTTCCTATCCGCGGAAGAATCCTTCGACGGACATCGGTCTAGGCCGGTCATTCAGACAGTACCGGGCGGATCTTGCCTGGGACAGAAGCGCCGCATGCTGCGTGCCGGATACGGACTGCGTCGAATGCCGGCATTATGCTGCCGGAAGCGCGGTTGTCACGGCAAGGATGTTTCGGCACGCAACCGATCCCGAGACTTTCAAGTCGTGGCTTGATTATGTGGATACGTATCTGGCTGTCTGGGTGATGGGATATGCCAAGGGCAAAAATCTTTGCAATGATCTGGTTGATCCGCCCGGACTTCAGACATCGGGTAGTCAGGAAAAGGAGTTTTTTTGATGAATACCGTCAGTTCATTGCTGGATAAAGAATGGTATGAGCGATATAAACGGATTTCAAAACTCAACATCCGCAGCTCGATCTATGACGTGACCAATCGGTGCAACCTGCGCTGCAAGGGATGCTTTTTCTTCTCTTCCGACGAGCACAAGGCAGCCCCGGAGGAAATGGACATTCGCAAGTGGGAGAATTTCATCGACCGGGAAAAGGAGCGCGGCGTCAATCTGGCCATATTGATCGGCGGGGAGCCGACGCTTTGCCTGGACAGGGTGGAAGCGTTTTACAGGCGGCTGCCGACATTCTGCGCCACAAACGGCCAGATCAAGGTTCCCAGGGACAGATTTCCGGACATGATGCTGGGCGTATCCCTGTGGGGCGATGAGGCGGACGAGAAAACGCTTCGGGGAAAAGACACCTTCAGCATTTCCAGCAAATATTATGCAGGTGATCCCCATGTGTACTACCTTTATACGTTGACGCCCCGGCAGATCGGAAAGACGGAGCGCATCCTCAAAAAAATCGGGGATGCCGGTCTCAAGGTTCATATGCAACTGCTTTCAAACGATGAAGGGGTGGACGGTTTTTCCTGGAAACCGCAGGAGCTTGAAGCCATCCGTTTCGAAATGGATGACATGCTGGACAGGTATCCGGATACGCTCATATCTTCAAAATATTACCATGAAATCATCACAACCGGGAAAATGTTCGGAAGGCCGTTCGGCTGGAATGAATGCCCTTCCGTCACCCGGCCGCTGGACAGGCGCGATCCGCAGCCCAAACGGCTGATTGAATTCATCCGGTGGGCATCCGATCTGAAGACCATGCACCGCTGCTGCACTTCGGAGACCCGGGACTGCGCAACCTGCAAGGACGGGGCCGCGCACATGAGCTGGGTCATGGTCAATAAACGGGCGCACATGTGCTCTGCCAAGGATCTGCAGAACTGGATCGAAGTCTACGAGATGTTTGCAAAACTCTATCAGTTTATTCCGTGGTAAAATCGGTGGATATGTCGCCGGAAAATGCAGTGATTCTTGGATATGATGCGGTATCCCCGCTCGGGACCGATATGGCGGACCAGTGGAATCAGGCCGTCATGGGCCGAAGCGGCATCGGCGCCCTGACCCGCTTTGCGCTGTCGGATGATTTTCCGGTCCGGGTTGCCGGCCAGGTTCCGGATTTTGATATTGCGCCGTACCCTTTTTTAAGTCCGCGCAGCCTGGCCCTGTGGCCGTCGCCGATATTCAAGCACGCCCTGCTGGTGGTTCACCGGGCCCTTGAAAGGAGTAAAATTGAGATCACGCCGGAACTTTCGCCCCGGGTGGCCGTTACCTTCAGCTCGGCGGTGGGCGGCCTGGATGCGGTTCTTGCGGCGGACCGGCGCATGGTTTCCGAAAACAGGCTGCCGCCCCCTTACACCAACCCCAATTCCTGCATCAACATGGTGGGCGGGAAAATCTCCATTCTGACCCGTGCCACAGGCCCCATCCTTTCCACCATTACGGCCTGCGCAACGGGTGTCACGTCAATGATCATCGGGGCCATGCTGATTGCACAGAACAGGGCCGATGTCGCCATCTGCGGGGCCGTTGATTTTGCACTGGTTGCGCCCATTGTCGCAGGGTTTGCAACCATGGCCGGTGCTTACAGCCTGCCGCCCGGCAAGGACCCGGAGGAGCCGGCTGAACGGGCATCCCGCCCGTTTTCCGTTGACCGCAGAGGCTTTGTCGTATCCGAAGGGGCCGGGGCCGTGATCCTTGCAGGCAAAGCTTTCGCCGGTGCCCATGGCCTGGATTCCGGCATTGAAATCGCCGGATGGGGCATGACATCCGATGCCCATCATTTTGTGGCGCCCCATTTGGAAACAGCGGCCCGCTGCATTGCAGAATGCATCGACAGTTCTGGCATATCGCCCCGGGATATCGATGCCATCAACGCGCACGCCACATCCACCAAAGTCGGCGATCGGGTGGAATATCAGGCACTGAAGGCTGTTTTCGGAAGCAAAATGCCGCCGGTTTCCGCCAACAAATCCCTGATCGGGCATGCGATGGGCGCTTCCAGCGCGATTGAATCCATTTTGGCCATGGAAGGCATGCGGCGTGGTGTGGTGCCCCCGACCCTGAACTACACACCGGATCCGGAAATGGTTCTGGACTGCGTATCCGAAGGCGCCCGCCGGCTTGACCAGGAATATGTGCTGAAGAATTCCTTCGGTTTCGGCGGATGCAATTCATGCATCGTGTTTCACAGGACGGATTGATGAAAGCCCCGAAAAACAGACGTGTTTTTGTCATCGGATACGGCGCGGCCACGCCGCTTGGGAAAACCTTTGAAATGACCTGGGAGCGGGCGGTCAGGTCCGAAGCCGGGTTTCGCAGGCTGACCCGGTGCCTGACGGAATCGCGGGCCAATATCGTGGGGGAAATCCCGGACTGGGATCCCATGGCCCTGGACTTCATGGATCGCAAGGAAGCCTATAGCTGGAATGCGGACTATGTTTTCTTGACCATGGCCGTCTGCAAAGCCGCCTTAAAGCATGCGGGACTGGAAATGGACAAGGAAACCGGCCCCAGAACCGCCTGCCTGATCGGCTCGGCCCTGAACGGCACGGACGCTTTCCGGATCGCCATGGACAATTACATCAACCGGGGACCGCTTCGGGTCAGCCCCTACCTGCTTCCCAATTTATGCGCCAATCTGCCGGCCGGAAAAGCCGGCATTCTGCTTGGCTTTACCGGGCCGATTTTTTCACCCCAGGGCGCCTGCGCTTCCGGCAATTACGCCATCGGTATCGGCAGCCGCATGATCCGGGACGGGGACTGCGACTTTGTCCTTGCCGGCGGTGTGGACACCTGTCTGATCCCGGAGATCATCCAGGGCTTTGCCAATATGCTGGCCACCATCAACGTCAGCCCCCAGGACCGCGCCTTCCGGGACCCTGCCCAGGCATCCCGGCCGTTCAGCATCGACCGGAAGGGAATCGTCCTGTCCGAAGGCGCAGGGGTCCTTGTGCTGGCTTCGGAAGACATGCTCTCCGCCCTCGCTCTGACGCCGAAGGCCGAAGTGCTGGGCGTCGGCTGGACGTCGGACGCCTACCATTTTACGCTGCCGAATCCGGAAACGATTGTTCGGGCCATGTACCAGGCCATTGACGACGCCGGGCTGGAACCGGAAGACATCCAGTATGTCAACGCCCACGGCACTTCGACAAGCAAGGGCGATGCCTCCGAGATCCAGTGCCTGCGGAAAGTGTTCGGCCGGCAACTGGAAAATATCCCGGTTTCCTCGAATAAGTCCCAGATCGGACATACGCTCGGGGCTTCGGCCGCCATCGAGGCGGCCCTGAGTATCGAAGCCATGCGGCAGGGGCTCGTTCTGCCGACCATCAACCACATTCCGGACCCGGAATTTGCGGACATCGATGTGGTGCCCAATCAGGTCCGCAGGCACAGCCACGAGATTTTTCTTTCCAATTCATTCGGATTCGGCGGAACCAACTGCTGCATCGTATTTAAAGGAATTTGAATTGCGGCCGGAGCCTTTTATCCCTGAAATACTTGACGGCGACAACCGCTATGTCAGAAATACCGCCGACGGGCTGGTGTGGCACCGGTGCGGCAACCGCACCCTTTACGCCGACACGGACCGCTCCCGGGTCGTCTATCACGCCAATTATCTTCGGTACTTCGAGTTCGGCAGGGCCTCTCTCATGCGGGACACCGCTTATTCCTACCGGGAAATCGAGGAAAGCGGCTATGTCTACCCGATCATCCAGATCGGCGTCACCTACCACGCCCCGCTGTTTTACGACGATGCGTTTTTTGTGCATACCCGCCCGGCGGAGCTGGAACGGGTCCGTTTGCAGTTTGACTATTTGATCACGCATGAAAAAACCCATGAAATCGTGTGCAAGGGGTTTACCCGCCACTGCGCGGTCAACGCCGCCGGAACGCCCGTGGAAGTGGACGGAAAAACTGCCAGGATATGGAAAATATTCCCCGGATAATCGACACGGTCCGCCTTCAGGCAGCCATTCCGGTTCCCTCCTTTTTGCTGGATCATCATGTGGAAGGCCGGGCGGTGCTGCCGGCCGTCAAAGCCATGCAGGTGATCGGGGATGCGGTCAAACGGTACCGGCCGGATGCCGATATCACAAACATGACCCGCACCCGGTTTGATAAATTTCTGCTTCTTCATTCCGGAAATGCACGTATCGATGCCCTTGTCGATATCGACACGTATGATAACGGCGATATCGGGGCCAGATTGCTGACCAAAAATCAAATTAAAAATGCTTCCATGACCCGGATCAAGGAACACGCCTCGGTATATTATCCTCGGGATCGCGCCGGGGCAGCGGACAGGCCGCACGATGCGCCTGTTGGCCTTTTTTCAGACCTTGGCGGGAATTGCGCCCGGATTTCTTCAGAGCGGATCTACGAAGAGCTTGTCCCTTTCGGGCCTTGTTTTCACAGTATTCAGGGCAATATTCTTATTTCCGAGCAGGGTGTGATTGAAAGCGCCGCAACGCCCGCTGCGTGTGCCGGCCTGCGTTTGCCAGGGGAGAGCCCGGAGGACTTTTCTTTTGCGCTGGATGCAGCCTATCACGGCGCCTGTGTGTGGGGTCAGCGGTACGCCGGCATGGTTGCGTTTCCCGTGGGCTTTGCAAAACGAACGATATGGCAGCCTACCCGGGCAGGGAAATCCTATGTCTGCCGGATTCTTCCTGTGCAAACGGCGCCGGATCTACTTGTTTTTGATTTGTGGATCGCCGATGAAACCGGTGCTGTTTTTGAAAGCAGCCGCGGCGTACGCATGAAGGATGTGAGCGCCGGCCGGATGAAGCCGCCGCTGTGGATCACGGCTGAGGGGAAGTCAGGGGAACCGTGAGACTCAAAATTACAGGATGGATGCGATTCGGGGATTTTCTGCTTCATTTCTCTGCTGCCTTGAAGGGATAATGGTGCATGTTGCTGACGCTGATGCTGCTGTTTGCGGGGGCTTATTTGGCCGGTTCCGTCAATTTTCCGATTATTCTCTTCAAGCTTCTGAAAAAAGAGGATCCGCGCAACAGTTTCAGCCGGAATCCCGGCACGTTCAATGTATACCGGCAGCATGGTTTTTTTTTGGCGATGGTGATCCTGATGCTGGATGTCGGCCGGTCTTTCGGTGTTGCGGTTATTTCGGCGATCTTTCTTGACAAAGCCCACATCCCCTGGGTGGGACTGGGGCTGATACTCGGCAACCGTTTCCCCTGTTTTCACCAGTTTCGAGGGGGAAAAGGGGTTGCCAACTACCTTGGCTTTTCTGCGTTTGCCGCACCGCTGTGGGCGCTGGCGGCAATTCCGGCCTGGCTGGTCAGCTACGGATTCTTTCGCATTGCATTTATCGGGTCCTTGACCATGGTTCTGATTCTGGCTGCGGGTACGCTGCGGGCATGCAATTATGATCCGGCAGCCGTTTTCGGCGTGCTCAGTACCGTGGCGCTCATTTTCTACAGCCACAAATCAAATTTCACCGGTTTTTTTCAAAACAGGAAAACAGGCTGAGGACGGGCATTCAGGAATGAACCGGGTCATGAACAGGGTTTAATAAGTAATTTTTCCACGGCAATCCGGGTTGCCCACCTAAGAAATATCTTTGAATACTTGGCGCCGGCAAGATACATGCCGAATATAAATACCAGGTGGGAAAGACCATACAATAACGGACCGCCGACAATAATCAGAAGGGGGCTGCCCAGATGAACGGATAAGGCGCCCAGCGCGCCGATGGCGGGCCAGGAGATGATGTAGCTGAAGGCAATGGCCGAAACACCCAGAATGACCCGGATGGACGGCTTCTCTTTGAAGGCGCTCAGATCCGCCTTGTCGCTCAAGGCGGATCGCACATAATCCGTATCGGCGATACGGCTCAGAATTTTTGTTTTAATCATCGTTTGCGCCTGACCGGAAAAATTATTTCATGTGAGCCATGTTTTTGTCATTGTATCATACGATATCTCTTTTTGAAGAAAATTTTAAGGAATACTGTGAATCGGAGGAAATGAAGCCGTCAGCCAGCCACTGGGATTATTTCGACAAGATCTACTGCATCTCGCTGGAAGAGCGTTCGGACAGGCGCAGGGAAGCTAAAATCCAGTTCGACAAAACAGGTCTTCCGGATCTTGTCGAATTTTTCATCGTCAAAAAACATCCCCATGATTCCGAAGAGGGGATTTACAAATCCCACATGGCGTGCATAAAAAAGGGGCTTCTGGCCGGCGCCGGGAAGATTGCGGTATTTGAAGATGACGTCGTATTTGACGGATTCAGCCCGCAGCGCCTGAATGAGTGCATTGATTTTATGCGGAATACCCCTGACTGGACGGCATTTTTCTTTGGATGCCTGGTTTCCGGCAGCACAAAAACGCATCACAGGGGCGTGGTTAAAATAAAATACCGCAGTCTGGCCCATGCATATGTTCTGAATCGCGGGTTTGCCGAAATGCTGGTCAAAAAGCCCTGGCGCGGAATCGCTTTTGATACGGAGCTCAAATCCTGCAATGAAAACTTTTTCGCTGCCTATCCGTTATTTGCATTTCAGGGCGGTTCTTCAACCGGAAACAGCAAACATCCGGGACTGGATAAATTCCGGCGCCTGTGCGGCGGCCTTCGGCGCATCCAGAAAAGAAACGAAGTGTTTCATCGCCACCGACCGATATTCATTGCCCTGCACATCCTTCTTATCCTGCTGATCGGCTGCTGGTTTTTCAGATGAAGGGAGATTCATGTTTTCAGCATGTTTGAAAGTCGTTGCTGCAGCGGGTTCGGGGATTGCCTTTCTTCTGCTGATCTTCGTAATATTGCCGTCCTTGGTTGAATCCGTGCTTTGGAAACGAAATATGGATTTGGCGGGGAGCGGAACCCCCGGAGAGCGGGTTCTGCGGCGTTTCCGGAATACGGGAGCTTATCAGCGGCTGTTTGCCGGTTTTAAGCTGCAACTGGATCCGATGTTTTCAGAACTGCCTTTCCTGTTATCGGACCGGGACATCCGGACGGTTGCGGATATCGGCTGCGGCTACGGCGTGCCGGCATGCTGGATTCTGGAGCGGTTTCCGGACGCAAGGGTTTACGGGATGGA
>JBBIPX010000100.1:0-12949 GCA_037442625.1 Desulfobacteraceae bacterium | reverse complement strand
AGTTCGTTTTGCAGGGAGGCGATTTGGGCAGTATCCGGAGCTTTTTTGCTTTGTTCAGCTTTCAGGAATATGGTTTTTTCCCGGATTTGATCACGTAGTTCCTGCGTTGATTTCATGAACGTAATTTTTTCTGCTGCCATTTGGCTGATCTGCTCATCAGTCAGATTGCTGCTGTAGGTTCCTCCCATCCCCCGATTTCCGCCGCCCATTCCTGCAATCGCATGGGCGTTCATTCCCATCAGCATAACTACGGCTCCAAGCACGATTGCTCTTACAACCAATTGTTTTTGCATGACAACCTCCTTTGGTTTTGATTTATTTCATGACGAATTTTCGCTGCCTGGCCATTGGTTGAGCAATTATAGTGCCATCCGCTGATAATACTGTATAACAAATTGATATAATGATAATTAATAATCTTACAGGCTGCATCTATCCATTGTTGATTAAAACAATGTATGGATATTTAATAACCAGTATCCCCCTTGATTCTGGGACTGTGAATATTTTTTATACATAGAATCTATCGTTTCCTGCCAGTTCATATTCACAATAAATGCCATGTAATTTTATAACATTCCTGTTGACAGCGAATATCAAAATATATATATTCAATAAAACGAATATAGAGACCATCATGGATCAATTTGTCAAAGTCATGAAAGCCCTTTCCGACCCCAGCCGGCTGAAAGTCATCAAAATGCTTCAGCATAAGTCCATGTGCGTTTGTGAAATTCAAAAGGCACTGGAAGTTCCTCAGCCGACGGCATCCAGACAATTGAAAATTCTGGAAGATGCAGGCCTTGCCGTCAGCCGGAAAAACGGACTGTGGGTCAATTACATGCTTGCGGACGGTGCGGACAACCCCTACGCCGCCATGCTGCTGGGAGGGCTTAAACACTGGCTTTCGGATGACCCGGAGATTGTCCGGATGGTCGACAAGCTCCCTGCAATCCGCAGGGAAGATATCTGCAAAGAATAAGGAATCGTTATGAAAGATCTCACTGCCCAATCCTGCTGTACGGTAATGCCGGACGTCCCCGGGACTCCCGTTGATTCAAAGGAAAAATCCCGGGCGCTTCGTTATGTCCTGTACATGATCCCTTTATTGGTTTTATGGGTGCTCATTTATCAGGAATTGGCGAATTTTTCCCATCTGATCACCTATACCGTGCTGCGACTACAGGAAGGAAAGCACCTGAGCAGCGCCATTGAATTTTTTATATTTGAAACGCCGAAAGTCCTGATGCTGCTGACCCTGGTGGTGTTCGGCGTCGGCATTGTCCGGTCGTTTTTTACACCGGAGAAAACCCGGGCCATACTGGCGGGGAAACGGGAGTCCATCGGCAATGTACTGGCCGCGCTTCTCGGGATTGTCACCCCTTTTTGTTCCTGCTCCGCGGTGCCGTTGTTTATCGGATTTGTCACCACCGGCGTTCCCCTTGGCGTCACTTTTTCTTTTTTGATTTCCGCGCCCATGGTGAATGAAATCGCCCTGGTGCTGCTCTACGGCTTATTCGGCTGGAAAATCGCCGCCATTTACCTTGGCACCGGTTTATTGATCGCCATGATCGCCGGATGGGTCATCGGAAGGCTTCACATGGAGCGGCATCTTGAGGACTGGGTGCTTCAGATCAAAGCCGGCGGCAGCGGCATGGCGGAGGAAAGACTGACATGGGCAAACCGGATTCAGTATGGCCTTGATGCGGTCAAGGACATCGTCGGAAAGGTCTGGATCTATGTGGTGGTCGGCATTGCCGTGGGCGCGGGGATTCATGGGTATGTTCCCGAAGGGTTCATGGCTTCCATCATGGGTAGAAGCTGGTGGTCCGTGCCTGTCGCCGTCGTGATCGGCATCCCCATGTATTCCAATGCCGCCGGCATCATCCCTGTGGTGCACGCCCTGATTGAAAAAGGCGCGGCCCTCGGGACGGTCCTGGCCTTCATGATGTCCGTGATTGCGCTCTCGCTTCCGGAAATGATCATTCTGCGCAAAGTTTTAAAACCCACACTGATCGCAACCTTTGCCGGTGTTGTGGGGCTTGGCATCCTGATCGTCGGATATCTGTTCAACATCCTGTTATAATCATGGAGGAGCAAACATGACCGACCAGAAACTGAAAATTCTGTTTCTATGCACCGGCAATACCTGTCGCAGCCAGATGGCAGAAGGACTGACGCGGCATTTGAAATCGGATCTTATCGCGCCTTATTCCGCGGGCGTGGACCCCGGCGAAATGAATCCCCGAGCGGTGAAGAGCATGGCGGAAATCGGCATCGATATATCCGGCGGCTTCCCAAAGACCATCGAAAGTCTGGGCGGCATCGCCTTTGATTACGTGATTACGCTTTGCGACCACGCCAATGAATCCTGCCCGCTGTTTCCGGGAAAAACGAAAAGACTGCACTGGGGCTTTGAAGATCCGCCCAAGCTGGCTGAAAATGCTGCATCCGAGGCAGAGGCCATGAACCACTACCGCAGGGTGCGCGATGAGATCAGGGTTTTTGTGGAAAAACTTCCGAATATTTTAACCGATTGAATTGTTTTACCGTAAAAATACCAGAAAGGAGATCGTGATGGAAATTAAAGTACTGGGACCTGGCTGCAGCAAATGCCAGCAGACTGAAAAAATCGTGAAAGAAGCTGTTGCCGAAGCCGGAATATCGGCCGAAGTGGAAAAAGTGACGGATATGATGGCAATCGCCGGTTATGGCGTGTTCGGCACCCCGGCCGTGGTTGTAAACGGTGAGGTCAAGAGCGTCGGCAAGATTCCCAAGAAAGATGATGTCAAGAAATGGCTGGATGCCGCAAAATAAAAGGAGGATTTACATGTCTGGAGATTGCTGTTCATCGGATAACAATGTCATGATTCTGGCCTGTTCCGGAGGGTCCAATGTGGGCCAGATTTCCAACCGGGCCGCCGTGGAACTGACCCGGGAAGGATTCGGAATATGAAAGCACCGGCTGGATCGATTATCGTCTCGGGACTGTTCATTTTTCTTTTCAGCTTGATGCAGGTTCCGGTTTTCCCCGTTCTATCACCGAATGCGGCGCAGGCGGCGGAAGCCAAGGAAATCCCGGCCAAGGGAATGGTCACCATGGTGGATCTGGGAGCCAAAAAATGCGTTCCCTGTAAAATGATGGCGCCAATTATGGAAAAAGTGGAAAAAGATTATCAGGGAAAAGCCGTCATACATTTTTTTGATGTCTGGGAAGATCGGGAACCGGCCACACGGTTCGGTATTCAGGGCATTCCCACCCAGATTTTCTTCGACAAGGATGCCAAGGAAGTATATCGGCATGTCGGATTTATGAGCGAAGAGGCCATTGTCAGCCAGCTTGCCAAAATGGGCGTGAAATAAGCCGGACTCCGGGAGAGATCATGATCGAATCTTTTTTTCTGACTGTGAACCAGTGGATGACCGGCGGCGCGTCCCTGGCGCTGGTGGGATGTTTTTTGTGGGGAATGGTCAGCGTGCTTTTCAGCCCCTGTCACCTGGCATCCATTCCGCTGATGGTCGCCTACGTGGGGGGGCAGAATGAAAAGCCCGGGCCCTTGCAGGCCATGCGTTACGCGATTGTCTTCACTTCCGGGCTATTTATCAGCATTGCCGCAATCGGCATTATCTGCGCAGTTTTGGGCCGCATGCTGGGAGATGTCGGCAATTACTGGCAGATCCTGGTGGGCCTCGTGCTGGTCTGGGTCAGCCTCGGCATGTTCGGGGTCAAAGGATGCTCCATGGATAGCGGGTTTCTCCACCGCCTGAAGTTCAAGGGGCTCTGGGGTGCGCTTGGCTTGGGTGTTGCCTATGGAACCCTTTCCGGGTCCTGCACCTTCGGATTTATCGCCCCGATTCTGGCAGTCATCACGGTTCAGCAGCAGATTGCCAGCGGCATCCTGATGATCCTGCTGTTTGCCGTCGGGCATTGCCTTCCCATCGTTATCGCCGGAAGTTCGACCGCCCTGGTGCGCCGGGTTCTGGAAAACAGCGCCTGGCAGAGCGCCGGAAGCTGGTTTCGAAGAGGCGCGGGCGTCCTGATCGGCTCTCTCGGCATATACTTTATCCTGAATCCACTGGTATCCTAAAATACGATGACGACAAACATTCATTTTTCCCCATGGATAAGATCCATCCGCCAACTGGCCCTGATCGTACTGGTAGCGGCAGCAGCCGCATTGATCTCCAATCATTTCCGTTCAGCGTCGCTGCCCTTGGTGGGGAACTGGTCGCACGAAGCGCGACTGATATCCCCGTCCGGCCGCCAGATGGCTATTTCCCTGGATGAGGCCAAAAAACTGCACCAGTCCAAAGGCGCGGTGTTTATGGACGCCCGGCCTCTGGAGGAATTCACCAGGGGGCATATTCAGGGCGCAAAAAGCCTTCCGTGGCATGAAGCCGAACAGCAAGTGATGGATGTCACCGCGGAACTGACAAACAATGCCGATATCATTACGTACTGCGATGGGGATACCTGTGATTTGAGCCGGGAGCTTGCACTGTTTCTGGAGAATCTGGGGTTTACAAAGGTCCGGGTATTGGTAAATGCCTGGACCGTGTGGCAGGAAGCCGGACTGCCGGTTGAGACAGGAAACCAATGAAGTTAAGAAGTAGTGACGACAAGAAGGCTTAAATGGAACAGACCGTATTGGCTCATGACATTTGCGAAGATGAAAACGCGGCATCCGAAAACAAAAATGGTTGCAGCGCGCATTCCGCCGGCCATTCCGGCGGCTGCTCGCACCACCACCATCTTCCGGAGGATTCCACCGGCGGCAGGCTCCTGATCACCCTTGCCCTGAATTTCATGATTCCGGTCGTCCAGATCATCGGCGGCATTGCGGCCGGCAGCATGGCGCTGATTTCGGATGCCATCCATAATTTCAGCGATTTTACGGCGATTCTGATTTCATACTTCGCCCTTAAAATCGGCAAAAAAGGCGCATCCCTTCAAAACACCTTCGGCTACCGCAGAGCCGAGATCCTGGCCGCTCTGCTGAATGTGGCGATTCTTTTAAGCGCATCGGCCATTATTGTCTACGAAGCCTTTCAACGGCTGCGAACCCCGGAAATCGTTTCCGGCGGATTGGTCATGGGGATTGCGGGCATCGGCGTCATCGGCAACGGTTTTTCCGCCTGGCTGCTTCACCGGGACGCCAAGGACAGCCTGAATGTCCGCGGGGCATTTCTTCACATGATGGGAGATATGCTGACCTCCGTGGTGGTGGTGATAAACGGCCTGATTCTGATCTACAAGCCCTGGTTCTGGCTGGATCCGCTGCTGTCCGTGCTCATCGTGATATTTATCGTGAAGAACTGCTGGACAATTTTAAAAGAATCCACCGTCATTCTCATGAACGCGACGCCCGGACACCTGGACATCCTGGCGGTACAAACGTTTTTGCAGAGTTTTCAGGACATTTTCGGGGTTCACTATCTCCATGCCTGGAGCCTGGGATCATCCGGCGTGGCATTTTCCTGCCATGTTGTGGTCAAAGACCAGCCCATCAGCCGGACCCGGCAGCTTCGGGAAAAAATCAGCCATGCGCTTTTCCATGAGTTCGGCATCGATCACCCGGTTCTGCAATTCGAAACCAGCGCCTGCGGCAACGGGAACCTTCTCTGTGAATACTCCTGCGCCGCAGAAAGTCCATCCCCGCCTCAGTCGACGGATTGTCCGGGTGGGTGGTCTTGCGGGATGTCTTCTTTTTTGCCGTTGCGATTTATTTGTTGGGTTATCATGTCATCCGGCGAAAAGGGGAAGCGGTGCGTGGCTGAGTGGGTGAATCGGCGGTCAAAAAATCGTAGACATTGAGGCATATCAAGCATGAACATATCAGGCGCTGTCAAAACCGGAATCAAACTGATCTTACCCATTGCGCTTATCATCGTGATGATGCTCTGGCTGACGGGAACTTTTAAAAAGGGAAGAATTGCACCCGTCAAACTGGATGCAAAGACGATTCCCGCGGCCGGAGTGCCCGCATACGAGGTCGGTTTCACCCAAATGCCGGTTGTATCGGAAGCTGTCGGTACGGTTCAACCCGAATACCGGATGACCATCTCCTCCCGGATATCCGCGGACATCGTTGAAATGCGGGTGCGGGCCGGACAGCATGTCCGGAAAAACGATCTTCTGGTGCGCCTCGACAGCCGCGATCTCACGGCCCGGACGGCTCAGGCGAAAGAAACCCTGAACCGCGCCCGGGCGGTCCGGAACCTTGCCGCAAGCGACTACAGCCGCGATAAACCGCTCGTAGACAAGGCGGTGATTCCCCGTTCCGAGTTCGATCAGACGGACATGCGCCTGCGGACCGCCGAAGCCGATGAGCAGCACGCCAAAGAGGCCCTGCGGGATGCCGAGGTTTCCCTGAGCTACGCCGAAATCCGGAGTCCGGCCACAGGGGTCGTGATCGACAAACTGGCGGATGCCGGGGATCTGGCGGCGCCCGGCAAGACGCTTTTGACGATGTATGAAGAAAACCGCCTGTGGCTTGAGGCAGCCGTGCGCGAGCAGGAAGCATCCCTGCTTCAAATCGGTGCCGGGTATGCAGTCAGTATCGGCGCTTCGAAGGAAAAAATGGAGGGCAAGCTTGTTGAAATCGTGCCTTCGGCCGATCCATCCAGTCGCACCGTTACGGCCCGGATCTCGCTGTCCCGAACCGGCGGCCTTTATCCCGGGATGTTCGGCCACCTCTTTATTCCCGTCCGAAAAACCGAAGCGCTGCTGATTCCGGAAACCGCCATCATCCGGATCGGGCAGCTCAGCATGGTGGATGTCATTTCCGTCGATCACATCAAACGACGCTCGATTCAAACCGGCGAGCGCATCGGTAATCAGGTCGAGGTACTGAGCGGCCTTGCCGAAGGCGAACAAATTGTGCAATCCCCCTCTCATGGAGGAACGCCGTGAAAGCCGGACATAACAGCCTTCCCATCCGGATCGTCCGGGTGTTTCTGGGTTCAAACCTATCCCTGATCCTTATCCTGCTTTCCCTGACGGTCGGCGCCGTGGCGCTGATGGTCACCCCGCGTGAAGAAGAGCCCCAGATCGTGATTCCCGCCGCCGATATCTTTGTGACGTTTCCCGGTCATTCGGCCAGGGAAGTCGAGCAGCTTGTCTCATCTCGGCTGGAAAAATACCTGTTTCAGATTGACGGCGTTGAGTACGTGTATTCCCGGTCCCTTCCCGGACAAAGCATTGTGACGGTAAGATTCTATGTGGGCCAGGACCGCGAAAAAAGCCTGGTAAAGCTTCGCAAATGGCTTGACCAGAATGCCGACCGGATTCCCGCGGGCGTCACGGGCTATGTCGTCAAACCCGTTGAAACCGATGATGTACCCATCGTAACCCTCACCTTCACCAGTCCCACCGAAGATGATTACAGCCTGCGCCGCATCGGCGAAGAAGTCATGGACCGGTTGCAGTCGGTTACCGATGCCGGGATTACCGCCATTGCCGGCGGAAGACCCCGCCAGCTTCTGGTGCGGCTTGATCCCGTTGCCATGGCCGCCTTCCACGTAACGCCCCTGGATATCAGCCGTGCGCTGCAGGGCGCCGACACCAATTTTCAGAGCGGCACCTTCTCCCGGACGGACCGGAACATTCGCGTTGAGGCTGGACGGTTTCTTGCCGGCAGGCGGGATGTGGAATCGCTCGTGGTGGGAATTTCAACGGCGAAATCCGCTTCCGCCGGGGAAACTTCGGGCGACCGGCCGGTTTATCTGAAGGATGTCGCCCAAGTGCTGGACGGACCGGGTGAAGTCACCAGTTATGTCCGCTTCAGCGCCGGACCCGCCTGGACCCACCCCAAGGAAGCGGGGGCTTCGGGGCAGTGGATCGGCGCCGGTTCCCCCAAACTCGCCACATCGCAGCCGGCCATCACCATTGCCGTCGCCAAACAGAAAGGCACCAACAACGTCCGGGTGGCCGAAGACATTCTTGCCCGCTTTGAGAGCATCCGGAAAGCGGTTGTTCCGGACGACGTGAGCGTGGCCGTCACGCGCAACTACGGCGTTACGGCCAACGACAAGGTGAACGAGCTGGTGGAAGGGCTGGTAATCGGCGTCATTGTGGTCATCGCGCTGCTCACAATGGGACTCGGGTTCACCGAATCGCTCGTCGTTGCGGTGGCCGTCCCCTGTGTCTTCGGGCTGACCCTTGCCGTCAACTACCTTTTCGGGTTCTCCATCAACCGGGTGACCCTTTTCGCCCTGACGGTCTCCCTGGGGCTTCTGGTGGATGACCCCATCGTGGATGTGGAAAACATTCACCGTCACTTTGAAATGATGGGCAAAGCCACCCGCGATATCGTTCTGGAAGCCGTCAACGAAGTGCGTCCCCCGCTGATCGCCGCAACCATCGCCGTCATCATCTCGTTTCTGCCGCTTTTTTTCGTGACCGAAGAGATGCATGACTATCTGCGCCCCATGGCGGTCAATGTCCCGGTCACCATGTTCATGTCCATGTTCGTCTCCTTTACCATCACCCCCTGGCTGGCCTACCACGCCCTTAAAATCCGCTATAAAAAGAATCAGGGGACCGCAGTTGCCCCATCCGCGGTCCATGAACCCGAGGATGTCACGCAAACAAGGCTTTATAAAGTCTTTCGTCCCCTGCTGGAGCCCCTCCTGAAAAACCGCTTTTTTTCATACGGCTTTCTATTTGTGATCCTGCTGGCCTTTTTCGCCAGTCTTTCGCTGGTGGCCACGCGCCGCGTGCAGCCCAAACAGCTTCCCTTCGACAACAAGGATGAGCTGCTGCTGGTCATTGACATGCCGTCCGGAACCACCCTGGAGCGAACGGATGCCGCGGCCCGCGATTTTGAAGACTACCTGCACACCGTACCCGAAGTCACCGATTTCGAGGCATATGTCGGTACGCACTCGCCGATTGATTTCAACGGACTTTCGCGCAAGTATTTCTTAAGGGAACTTCCCAATAAAGCCGACATCCGGGTGAACCTCATCCACAAGACGGAACGATCGGCCGCAAGCCATTCGATCGCCCTGAGGCTCCGGGAGGACCTGACGGCAATCGCCAGAAACAACGGTGCCAAGCTTAAGATCGTCGAGCTTCCCGCGGGACCGCCCGTAATGTCAACCGTTGTTGCCGCGGTTTACGGCCGGCCGGGTCAAAGCTACGAAGACCTTATCGCTGCTTCAAGAATCGTCAAGGCACGGATGTCCCGAGAACCCGGCGTGGTGGATCTGGACGACACCGTCGAGGAAGACCAGACAAAAGTCATCTTCGCGGTCGATAAGGAAAAGGCCGCTTTAAACGGCATCACCACCGAAGACATCAGCCGGACCCTTCAGATATGCCTGAAAGGGGTTTCCGCGGCTGCGCTGGCCGCCCCCGACGAGAAAAACCCCCTCCAGATCATTCTCTGGCTGCCGATGGCGCAGCGATCGAGCACCTTCAATCTCTCGCAGGTTTACGTAAAAGGCGCCAAAGGCAATATGGCGCCCATTGCAGAGCTTGGCCGCTGGCAGGAAACCCTTGAAGACAAGACGATCTATCACCGCAATCTGGAGCCGGTTGTGTATGTCACCGCGGAAATGGCCGGCAGGCCTCCCGTGGAAACCATCATGGACATCCGGGCCGACGAGCGTCCGCCTTCGCTGATGCACCCGGCGGGGACCGGCGTTTCCGACGCCGCGCCCGGACCGCTTAAAGCGCGCACACTGATGAAAAAAGGCGGCGGGGTTCTCTGGGCGCTTCCGGAAGGCATCCGGGTGCACTGGTGGGATGAAGGGGAAATGCGGCTGACCGTCAACATTTTCCGGGATCTGGGCATCGGCTTTCTGGGGGCGCTGCTGGGCATCTACATTCTGCTGGTCTATCAGACGGGGTCCTTCGGCCTGCCCCTGGTCATCATGCTGGCCATTCCGCTCATGGTGATCGGGGTCATGCCCGGCTACTGGCTCCTCAACCATATCGGCGTGCGCGTGGTCGGCGCCTACCTGGACCCCATGTTCTTCTCTTCACCCGCCATGATCGGGCTGATCGCCTTGTCGGGGATCGTAACGCGAAACTCCATTATCATCATCGACTTCGTTCACCTGTCCCTGAGCCGCGGAAAGGCGCTGATTCCGGCAATCGTTGAAAGCTGCGCCGTGCGCCTGCGGCCCATTCTGCTTACCTCGGGGGCTGCAATGCTGGGCGCTTTTCCCATCACCATGGATACGGTTTTTGCAGGACTTGCCTGGTCGCTCATTTTCGGACTTTTCGCATCGACCCTTTTCAGTCTCTTTGTCATTCCCGTTGCCTATCACCTGATCTATGCCGACAAACCGGGGCACGGGCTGCCGGAGCGCCTGATGGAAGACGTGTAACCAACCCTGATTTTTACAGGACCTGCAATTATGCAAATCAAGAAAATCCTGATCGGCCTTCTCTTATTGTTACTGCCGGCGGCCCAAGCCCCGGCGGACGGCGCCGGCAAATCCACAGGAACGGAAATGACGCTGGATCAGGCGGTAAGCCACGCACTGGAACACAGCCCGGACCTGCAGTCCGCGCAGTCCGAAATCATCCGAAGGGAAGGCGTCGCAAAAACCGCCCGCTCGGGACTGCTGCCCCAGGTGGATGTTTTCGGCGATGCGACGCACACCTACAACGACCATGCTTTTCCGCCCGCAACATCGCCGCAGACAATCCGGTTTGATGACATGATCTATGCGGCCGGCGCGGAACTGAAGCTGCTGGTTTGGGATTTCGGACAGACAGCCCATGAACTGTCGGCTGCCCGGGAGCGCATTCATTCCGCGGAATCGCTCCAGGCCCGGCGGCAACAGGAAGTCGTATACACCACAGCGGCGCTGTATCTGAAAACGCTAACCTATGACGATCTGATGGATGCCGCGGCCTCCAGCCAAAAAAGCCTTCAGGCGCTGCTTGCGCAGACAACGGAACTTGCCGATGCGGGCAGGGCCGTCCCGGCGGATGTCCTCAAGGTTTCAAGCCGCCTGGCCCAGATTGAAAGCGACCTGGCAAGCCTTGAGGCAGGCCGCCGGACATCCTTAAGCCAGCTTGCCGCCGCCATGGGATGGGAGGGCGAGCCGCCCCGGCTGCAATATACGCCCCCGGACGGCGGGGCGGCGCAATCAACGGAAAACGCGGAATCGCTGATCCAAGAGGCCATTGCCCATCGGCCCGATCTCAGCGCGCAGGAACGCGAAATCCAGGCGGCGTTGAATCAGGAAACAGCGGCTCACAGATCCCGATGGCCGCGCACCGAGATTCGGGCCGGCGCCTATGAATATGCCGCATCCGATCCGATATCGAGTCTGGGTGGTCAGGGGCCGAAGCCGGACAATACGGTCGGCGACTGGGCCGTCGGTATCCGCATCACCTTTCCGCTCTTCGATTCCGGAAAAAGAGACGGCCAGATCCAGTCCGCCGCCGCGCAGATGGAACTTGCCAGGGCAGCCGGCCGAAAACTCCGGCTCGATATCGCAAAAGAGGTGCAAAGTGCGCTGGCAGATCTTGAGAGTGCTCAAAAACGCATCCAGGCAACCCGCCAATCGGTTGCCCAGGCCGAAGAGGTACTCCGCAATGAAAAGCTCAAGTATGAAGCGGGCCGCGGCGTGATCAACTTTGTTCTGGATGCCGAGGCGGCGCTTCTGACCAACCAGTCCCTGCTGCGGCAGGCCCAGCGTTCGATGCGAATTGCGCGCCTGGTTCTGGATCTGAGCACGGGGGACATTGACCTGGAATCGGTATCTTCCCAGTAAAGAAGAAACCATTTTATGCCTCTAAGGTTGCAACGTTTTCAAGACAGCGCGGCAAAGACAGGGAACTTAGGACTCTCAACCGCTTTCAGATTCCCATGGGCGAACAGCGAGAAAATCATCCTTGACTTGCGCATTGGCCACTATAAAGGTATCCATCATTTCTTTAGGTTCGAAAATGGCATTTGAACCCTTAAATGAACACGGAATTCTCCCGTTCACTGTTTTTCGAGCCCCCTTGTTTATGCAGCCCGGTTGCATCCGGGCACCCAATTTTTCAATCCAACGAAAAAAATGGTTGTGATTAATCAATCGGATGATATAACATTTGTAACCAAGTCCATTATTACCGTTGGATATCATTCTAAAGGATGACATGATGAAACCAATCCATCCGGATTACCCGGCATTGGTTAAGGAGGTGCGGCGGCAGCTTGCCATCAGCCAGGAGGATTTGGCCCGGGAGTTGGGGGTGAGCTATGCCACGGTCAATCGCTGGGAAAATGGCCAGGCCAAGCCGTCCAAACTGGCCCGGGCCCAGTTGGATGCTTTCTGTGAAAGAATGAAGACGGACGGAGCGCTGGATCTTTCGGGGAGCAAAAATGGTTAAAGGCCGAACCAAATCCAGCAAGGCGCATAAATCTGAACGCCAGGCTATCAGGGATTGGCCTGTGACCGAACGTCCACGGGAGAAACTTCTCCAATTAGGACCTGAAGGGCTTTCAGATGGGGAACTGCTGGCGGTTCTGCTTCGTATTGGGAAGGCAGGGCAGTCTGCCGAAGACCTGGCTCGACAGTTGATTTCCATGTTTAACGGCATCAGCGGGATCGATCGTGCCCACGTGGAGGAGCTTCTTGCCATCCCCGGCATGGGCATCGCCAAGACGGCGCAACTGAAAGCCGCCATTGAAATTGGCAAAAGAACCCGCAGGCAAACAGCCCGACCCAAGGATTTCAGCAATGCGGCTGAAGTGGCCGCTTATATCCGGCCTGGATTTGAAGGCAAGCGGCAGGAATGTTTTTTGGCGATCCTTCTGGACGGTCAGAATCGCATGCTCGCTGAAAGGCCCATTGCCGAAGGTATTCCGACGCAGGCCACGGTTTATGTGAGGCGGGTAATGGAAGAAGCCTTGCGCGTGTCGGCCAGCGCCTTCGTCGTAGCGCACAACCATCCATCCGGGCATCCGAACCCTTCCCCAGCCGATGACAAAAC
>JBBIPX010000099.1:0-13168 GCA_037442625.1 Desulfobacteraceae bacterium | reverse complement strand
CGATCATAGCAAGCCTTGCCGGCTTTGCGTTCTACAATGTCGGCATGGGCGCCATTGCCTATGTTCTGGCCGGTCTGACGGTTGCGAACAAACTGCTCGAAGCGGATATTTCCGGCGCATCGCCGGTGCGGGATTAACACATGCATCGCACAAAAAAAATCCGCCGGCATATAAAAAAGCGCCGGCGGATCTGTGGCTGATGTCCTGCCCATTTCACGGAAAAGGGCAGAATCCGACTTGTCCGTTAACTGCTATTTTCTGGCTTTTGCATAGCCGATGGACACCAACGCTTCTTCCATTTCAGAGAGCGTCTGGGGATCATCGATGGTGGCCGGCATTTTGAATTCCTTGTTGTCGGCGATTTTCTGAATGGTGCCTCTCAGGATTTTCCCGGAACGGGTCTTGGGAAGCCGTTTTACAACCGTTGCGGTCTTAAAGGAAGCCACTGGCCCGATGCGGTCCCTGACCATCTGGACGACTTCCTTGATGATATCCTTATGGTCGCGGGTTACCCCGGCCTTCAGCACGATGAATCCGACCGGGACCTGGCCCTTCAGTGCGTCTTCCACTCCTAGAACGGCGCATTCCGCCACCTGGGGATGATCCGAGAGGATTTCCTCCATCGCACCCGTGGACAGCCGGTGGCCGGCGACATTGATGATGTCGTCGGTCCGGGACATGACGTAGACATAACCCTCTTCATCGATAAACCCGGCATCGGCCGTCTTGTAATAACCGGGGAATTCCTCAAGATACGACTTCACATAGCCTTCGTCGTTGTTCCAGAGTGTGGGCAGGGTGCCCGGCGGCAGCGGCAGCTTGACCACCAGTGCGCCGATGTCCCCGGCCTTTACCTGCTCGCATTCGGGATTCAGGACCTGAACGTCCCAGCCCGGAACTGCCTTGGTGGGCGAGCCGTACTTGACCGGATAGTGATGCAGCCCCATGCAGTTGGCGGCAATCGCCCATCCGGTTTCCGTCTGCCACCAGTGATCGATGACCGGAACCTTGATGTTGTTTTCCGCCCATTTCAGGGTGTCGGGATCGGATCTTTCCCCAGCCAGGAACAGTGTAACAAAGCTGGAGATATCGTACCCCTTCATCATCTTGGCTTCCGGGTCTTCCCTTTTGATGGCCCGGAAAGCCGTTGGCGCGGTAAAAAGGGCTTTGACCTTGTGCTGGGAAATCACGCGCCAAAACGCGCCGGCATCCGGGGTTCCGACCGGCTTGCCTTCATAAAAGATTGTGGTGCAGCCCTTCAAGAGCGGCGCGTAAACGATATAGGAATGCCCCACGACCCAGCCCACGTCCGAAGCCGCCCAGTAAACATCTCCGGCATCCATGTTGTAGATCGCCTTCATGCTCCATTTGAGCGCCACCATGTGGCCGCCGTTGTCGCGGACAACGCCTTTGGGAACGCCTGTGGTGCCAGATGTATACAGAATATACAAGGGGTCGGTGGCTGCAACCGGCACGCAGTCATGGGGCTTTACGCCCTTGATGGCGCTTGTCCAGTCGATGTCGCGGCCGGCGATGAGCGATGCGGTTTCCATGGGACGCTGATAAATGATGCAGGTCTCCGGTTTTGAGGCGGCCATTTCAATGGCGCCATCCAGCAGGGCCTTGTAGGGAATCACTTTTTTGATTTCAATGCCGCAGGAAGCTGAAACGATGACTTTGGGCTTGGCGTCGTTGATGCGGGTCGCCAGCTCGTTGGCCGCAAATCCGCCGAAAACAACGGAATGGACGGCGCCCAGCCGGGCGCAGGCCAGCATGGCGATGGCCGCTTCCGCAATCATGGGCATGTAGATCAGAACCCGGTCTCCCTTGACCACCCCGCGGGCTGCAAGAGCCCCGGCGAATACCGCCACTTCGTCCCGAAGCTGGGCATAGGTGTATTTCTTGATCGTATCCGATACCGGGCTGTCATAGATCAGCGCAACCTGATCGGCCCTGCCATTTTCCACATGATAGTCCAGGGCGTTGTAACAGGTGTTGACGATGCCGCCCGTAAACCAGCGGTAAAACGGCTTCTTCGAATCATCCAAGACCTTGTCCCATTTTTTGTACCAGTGCAGGTCCTCGGCTGCTTTCGCCCAGAACACATCCGGGGTTTTGATGGAGGATTCAAACGCCTCAACATAGGGGTTACTCATGATTCATGCTCCTTTCTGATATTGACGATCGGGTTGTAAAAATATTTCACTCAAGGCTTGATGGCTTTTTAACCGATCCGGAATCGCGACATGCATGCCGGATTTGGCTGTGCGATGCATTCAAAAGCAACATGCATGCCAGGAAGGGCGTTAAACCGTATCCACCTCAATTGATGATAGATATAATTATTTTTAAAGATGCGGCAACAGATGAAGGGGAATAATTTTCAGGACAAAAATGTCCCATATTGAATATTTTTTATAGAAAAGCATTTTAATACAGGAGGGTTATACAACTGGGTCAACATTGTCCCAGTTGCATGCTAAAGCAGCCCATATGCCTTCATTTTTCGAAACAGGGTCCGCCGGTCGATGCCCAGAATCTGCGCCACCCGGCCCCGTTTCCACTGGTGGGCCTGCAGGCACTGCTCGATATACATTTTTTCGGCATCGTTAAGCGCTTCGGCAAGGGGTGCAAACGGATTGTCCCGGTTTGCCTGCGGCGAAGCGGCGATTTCCGGCGGGTTCGCAGGGCCCGGCGACAGGGGCAGATCGATCTCCCGGAGCGTGACATAGCGCTGAATAACATTTTGCAGCTCCCGGACATTGCCGGGCCAGTCATATTGCTGGAAGGAGCGCATCACCGGTTCGGGCAGGGTTTGCAGGGTGTTGTCATGATCGAGGGTGCTCAAAAAATGCTGAACAAGAAGGGCCAGATCTTCTTTGCGCTGCCGCAATGGCGGCAGAACAATCGGGATCAGGTGAATACGGTAATAAAAATCCTGCCGCATTTGATGCTGCGCCACCCGCTCCCGCAGGTCCCGGTGGGTGGCTGCAACGAGCCTGAAATCGGATTTAACCAGCTTGTCGCCGCCGATCGGCGTGTATCCGCTCCCTTCAATGGCCCGCAGGAGCTTGACCTGAAGGCTCTGGGGAATTTCTCCCACCTCGTCCAGAAACAGGGTGCCCCCGTTGGCCAAATCGAGAAACCCTGGCTTGTCCGCCACAGCTCCGGTAAACGCCCCTTTCCGGTAACCGAAGAACTCGCTTTCGATAAGGGTGTCGGGTATGGCCCCGCAATTTACCGTTACAAAGGGTCCGGAGCTGCGATTGCTCAATTCGTGAATCGTTTTGGCCGCCAGCTCCTTGCCGGTTCCCGATTCCCCGTATATGATAACGCCTGCGTCCGCCCGGGCGGCTTTCAGGATGGTTTCGTAAACTTTCTGCATGGCAACGCTTTTGCCGATGATCCGGCCGAACTGCCCACTGCCCTTCAGGGAGGAGCGCAGCCGCGTATTTTCCTCCAGGAGCCGGACTTCCCGCTCCAGCAGGACTTCTTCAGCCTCCTTGCGATCGGTAATGTCCATGGCAATGGACTGTACCTTCAAAATCCGCCCGTCCGGTCCGAATATGGGGGTGTTGATGCCGTAGTACCATCTGCCGTCCCGGGGATTGCGGCTTTCCCATCGGGTGGTTTCCCCCGCAAAGACCTTCTCATTGACGCACCAGGGACAGGCTGAATCCCGATCGAAGAGCGCCGCATGACATTTTTCGCCCGTGGCGTCCCGGCCGATGTGATCCATGAATTTCCGGTTCATGAAATCAATCCGGTAGTCCCGCGTGGTCGCATAGATCCGGCCTTCGAAAATCTCGATGATGGCGGAAAGCTTGGCTTCGCTTTCCTGAAGGGCTCGGGTGCGCGCTTCCAGATCGGCTGTCCGGCGCCGGATCTCCGCTTCCAGGTGCTCCCGGTAACGCCGGTTTTCCACCCGAAGCCGGGCCCGTTCCAGCGCATTTTTCACGGCATGTTCCAGAACGGCCATGTCCAGAATCGGCTTGGTGACAAAGTCGAGAGCCCCCATCCTGAGGGCTTCGATCGCGTCCTGGATGACGCCGGTGCCGGAAACCACCAGGGTCGGTGTGTCCGGTGATTCGGTCAGAACCCTGGACAATACATCCAATCCGTCGATCCCCGGCATTCGAAGGTCCACCATGACAAGGTCGGGCCGCTCCGCGCGGAAAACCGAAAGGCCCTTGCCGCCGTCACCGGCTTGACAGACGATAAAACCGCTGTCTTCCAGGTAGGCGGTTATGCTCTCGCGGATGACCGGTTCATCGTCGATGACAAGAATTTTTTCCATGGATCAAGCCTTCATGATAAACGGTCATGAACCGGCAGGCGCGTCACGCCGGTGGATGAAACTGCCGGAGATTGACGGCGCAGAGGGCATGAATTGGCTTTGCACTTACGCTCTCAAGCTTTCACCGGGATCAATCGGAATCCGGATAATGAACCGGGCGCCGTCTTCCGGACTCGAAACAACGGACAAGGTGCCGCCGTGATTGCTGGTAACGATAAAATAGGACACGGACAGCCCCAATCCCGTTCCGATCCCCACTTCCTTTGTGGTAAAAAAGGGTTCAAACACGCGCTTGCGCGTACGTTCATCCATGCCCGGACCGTTGTCCATCACTTCGATGCAGGCGGCGCCCCCTTCCCGGAACAGGCGCAGGGTGATGCGCGGCGGATTTTTGGCCGGCTCCGAACCGGTCATGGCCTGGGCTGCGTTGCGAAGCAGATTCAGAATCACCTGCTCGATTTCAGACGGGGTGCAGAACACCGGTGGCAGATCACGGACATATTCCCGGACGATCTCGATGCTACGGCCAAAAAAGCTTTCGGCGTATTTTTTCTTCAAATCATAATCGTGGGCAGCCAGCATCACGGCCCGGTCCAGAAGTTCCGCCAAACAGGCAAAGGATTTCCGGGACGGACTCTTGCGGCTGAAGTTGAGCATGTCGCTCACGGTTCTGGAGGCGCGCTCCCCGGATTCCCGGATGCCCTCGATGAATCGGATGATCCCCCGCCGGTCCAGATAGTCTCTGACCCCGTCCAGGGTTACACCGCTGTCTCTTGCCGCCTGCAGGTTGGCTGGAATGTCCGGTGAAATCCGGCGCAGAATATTCTGGGCGCTCTGAAGCATGCCGCCCAGGGGATTGTTGATTTCATGGGCCATGCCGGCGGCCAGTCCACCGACGGAGACCATTTTTTCGGTCTGAACCATCATGTCCTCCATGCGTATCCGGGCCGTGACATCGTCCAGCCGGATCACGGCACCCGCGACCCCTTCCACATGGATGGGATAGATGACGATATCTGAATACCGCAGATCCTGGTCCACCCAATCCGGAACTTTTTCGAGCTTTTTTACGGATTTTTCGACCATGGCCTGCCCCACCACGGCCATTTGATCCTGAAGGCGGGGAAACAGCGCATCCGGACGCTGTCCCAGTGCCTGTTTCCGGGACACGCCCTGAGCCTTTTCCGCCTCCTGATTCCAGAATGTGATGCAAAGGTCCTGATCCACGCCCACCAGGATGGAGGGCATGGAATCGATGATGGCCTGGAGATATTTTCGAAGCCGGCGCATTTCCCGCTGGGACAGCACCGCGTCGGTGATATCGTTGCCAATACAGAGATATTCCATTACCTGCCCTGACGGGTGATGGATCGCCTTCCGGGTCCAGGATATCCATACCGACTGGCCGTTGCGGAGGATATTTTCCGTCCCGTGATAGCGGCCGCCTTGCTCGGGCCCGCCGATGACATCCGGAATGGCCTCCGGTGCGCCGGTTCCCCACTTGTTTTCCGGTACGATAATACCCACGACTTTTTTCCCGATGACTTCTTCTTCGCTGTAACCGAAAAAAACCTGGGCGAATTCGTTAAAAAACGTGATCCGACCGTTGGTGTCCATCCGCAGGATGATGCTGTTGGCGTTCTGGATCAGCTCCCGGTATTTGGCTTCGCTCTGCCGGATGGCCACCTCCGCCTTTTGCCTGTCGCTGATTTCATTTTCCAGGTCCGTGCGATAGGCCTGCAGGCGATCCATAAACAAATTAAAATAGCGGGACAGTTGGCCGATTTCGTCCCGGCTGCGCAGATTCATCCGGACGGAAATATCCCCCCCGACCCCGGTATCGAAATGCCGCATGAGTTCCTGAAGGGGATTGGTAATGGAGGCGCTGATGAAAAACGTGATCGGGGGGAAAAGCACCAGTGTCAGCAGCACGGTGACCACGAAAATATCCGTTACAGTGGCAAGGGGAGCTTGAAATTCCTCCTGATAGCTCGATGAGGCGACGATCCATCCGAATTCCGGAATGTCATTGAACAGCACGAGTTTTTCCCGGGGGGTGCTCTCGCCGGGGTTGGCCCAGGCATAGACGATTTTTCCGTTCTTGCGGCGGCAGATGTCTTCAAAATACCGTCGTCCGTTGGCGTCCGTCACATTCAGAAAATTTTTCCCGATTAGCGCCGGGTGAATGATCAGGGTTCCCCGGGTGTCCATGACATATGAATAGCCGGTTTTCCCGAAGCGCAGGGAAAGAATCCTGTCCTTGAAATCATCCACATTCACCAGTTCATTGAATTCGCTGCGGTAGGAGGATACGGAAATGATCCAGTCCCAGGGCTCAAAATACGTCATATACAGGGCCTTTGGCCGACTTTCCCGCTCTTCCGGGTTTTTCCAGTTATATTCCAGATACCCGTTTTTTCGATGAATCTGCTCCTTTATGAAGGCATGCTCGGACAAGTCCGCACCGAGCAGTCCCTTCTTGGGATGAATCACGATAACCCCGTCGCTGTTCACGCAGTAGATATAGCCGGTGCTGCCGATGGTCTGGCTCAGCAGAACCTCCTGTGCCCGGCTTTTGGCCGTTGCCTCGTCAAGGATTCCCTTACGGAACTGATCGTGGAAATAGGCCACCACTTCGCGGTTTTTCTCCGCCACGGCCCTAAGATGGTTTTTAATGGACACATCCGCGGCGGTCTTGACCATGTTGAGAATGGTGGTGGTGGTGTTCTGAAGTTCGCTTTCGATGTTTTTTTCGAGCGTCTTTCGGACAACCGCGTGAATGATGAGACTGACAAGCGTCAGAGAAAGGACGAAAACCGCGGAATAGATGATAAGCAGTTTAAATCGGATCTGAAGATCGTTGAATCGGTCAAATAACATCATGAGCGGTTCCCGGACTTTCATGGTCGTCACGGTTTCAGGAAATGCGCCGGGTGAAGCGTTCCGGTCCCGAAACGATCGGCCGGCCCACCGCCCCGGCAATGGCCCGGAGCATGCCACTGAAAATCATTTCGTGAAATGGATACAGCAGGTACCAGTAGAGTATTCCCGTCAATCCTCTGGGCATGAACCGGGAAAGAAGCTGAATCTGCGTAAGGCCATTTTGCTGCGGGGTGAGCGAAATCTCCAGAATCGCTTCACCGGGGGTCTTCATCTCAGCCAAAAGCGTCAATTGACGGGGCGCATCGATTTCCAGAACCCGCCAGAAATCGAGCGCATCACCGGTATAAAGGCGAGATACGCTGCGCCGGCCCCTTCGAAGGCCTACGCCGCCGGACAGCCGGTCTATCAGCCCGCGAACCCGCCACAAAAACGAGGCATAATACCATCCGTTTTTACCTCCTATCCGGCTGATCGGCGCCCAGACCTGCTCGATCGAGGCCTTCAGACCGACCCTGAATCCGCATTGCATTTCGGTTCCGCCGGCATACGCCGCATCCCCGCAATAGGCCCATTCGGGCGGCAGCAGTGAGCCGGCATCCATCCAGCAGGTGTCTGTGGTGTCCTGGGTCAACCGCTCCAGCGCCAGACGGATGCTCTCCCGGCAGGAAAGAAGCTCCTGCGGTATTATCGACCGGATCCGGGTTTCACTGCAGACCACCGGCGTGCTGAGCCCCTGGGCAAGGGGAACAGCAATGGATGACGGCACGGGGGTGACCAGATGGATCCAGTATGCGCTCAACTTCGGCGTGAAAAAAGGAACCGGAATCACCCATCGTCTGGAAAGCCCGGCCGCCTCGGCATAGATGTCCATGATCCGCCGGTAGCTCAGCACTTCGGGCCCGCCGATGTCATAAACCTGCCCGCTGGTTTCAGGGTGTTCAAGGCATCCGACCAGATAATTCAGGACATTTCGGATGGCAATGGGCTGACAGGGGGTGGATACCCACCCGGGCGTGATCATGACCGGAAGGCGTTCCACCAGGTACCGCAGAATTTCAAATGAGGCGCTGCCCGATCCCAGAATCATTGCAGCGCGAAGGATGGTACAGGGAACCGGGCCGGACCGGAGAATCTCTCCCACCTCATGCCTGGATTGCAGATGTTTGCTCAAGGCGGCGCTGCGGTTATCTCCAAGCCCGCTTAAATAGATGATGCGCTCAAGACCAACTTCGGCTGCGGCTTGTGCCATATTGAGCGCGGATTTGTGGTCTGCTTCGGCAAAATGCCGTTTCTGTGCGACCATGGAATGAACCAGGTAAAAAGCCGCGCCGCAGCCGGATGCCGCTTTTCGGAGCGAATCCAGATCCAGGACATCCCCCTGAACCATCTCCATATGGGGATGGCCGGTCCAGGGCCGCGATCGGAGCTTAGCCAGGGATCTGGCAAGCGCTCTGACCCTGTAGCCGGATTCCAGCATCATGGGAATCAGGCGGCCGCCGACATAACCCGTCGCGCCGGTAACCAGAACAGGCTTTGAAACCACTCCGAATTCACCTTTCAGAGACAAATATCGATGGCGGATGCTTTCATCCTTGCTGTCCGCCGTGTTTTTTTGATTATGCCCTACCGGTCTTTTACGTCAAGCCTTTTTTTGAAACCGGCGTTGTAAAAAAACAACATATTTGTAACCATCCTGCCGGAACATACGACAATATTGTATTTTCCGAATTTCCGCTGAAAATGTATTTAATTTTTAACTCACCGGAATATTGATTTAAAATATATTTTTAGACAGTGGCACGCAAATTGCTGAGTATTGTTTCAAACTGTGTAATCGCATGTTCAATCCATCTTCAGGTGATGATTCCAATGCCCGAAAAAGCCTCATTGATATTGAAACAGAAACGAGAACGACTGATCTCGGGGTTAAAGGGGAATTCTCAGAATTTCATGATCGAGCATACGGGCATGCTGGACAATTATTTTCAGAACTGTTACGAAACCAGCCTGGTCGGTCCGGGGATCCGCATTGAAAAAAATCCGTATGCCATCATCGCGCTGGGCGGCTACGGCAGAAAAGAGCAATGCGTCCATTCGGATGTGGACCTGCTGTTTCTCTTTGAACATACCGTACCGGATACGGCGGAGGCCTTGATTCAGGAAATTGTCTATCCGCTCTGGGACGTGGGTCTGGATGTGGGCCATGCCACCCGATCGGTTGCGGAATGCGCCGAAATCTCCAGATCCGACATCGAAGCCTTTACCGCGCATCTGGATGCCCGGTTCGTCTGCGGCATGTCGCCGCTTTACACCCGGCTGATGAGCCATCTTCGGGAAAACATCATTCAAAATCAATCCGCGGACCTGATTGCCTTGCTGATTCAGACCAATGCCCTGCGTCACAAACATTTCGGGGATTCGGCCTATCTGCTGGAACCCAATCTGAAGGAAGGACGGGGCGGGCTCAGGGATTATCATACCATCCGGTGGATCGCCAAAATCAAATCCGATATCCGCACCCGGCGGGATCTGGAATATTACGGGTATTTTTCCAGCGATGAATTTCTGCTGCTGTCCCGGGCGCTGACCTTCATCTGGCACGTCAGAAACCACCTTCACCGGATGGCGGGCAGAAAGTGCGACCAGCTTTATACGGAATACCAGCCGAAGCTGGCCAGAATACTGGATTTTCATTCAGCGGAAGGGCAGTCGCCGGTCGAAAGCATGCTGGGAAAAATCCAGGGTGAAATGGAATTTTTGAATCAGCAGCTTCAGATGTTTCTCTATGAACTGTCTCATGATACCGTTTCACAGCGCAAACGCGGCCCCAACCTGCGGACGCGGAATCCGAGCCTGGAAATCCGAAAAGGCGCCGTCAATTTTATCTCTTCCGCGGCCATTCCGGGCGCTCCTCTGCTTTTGATGCAGATTTTCGAGGAATCCGCCCGGTTCCAGCTCCCGCTTTCCGCCGAAGCCAAGCGGCTGGTCAAGGAATTCCAGTATCTGGCAGGCGATGCGTTCATCGCATCGAAAAGGGTCGTCAAATTGTTCGAAAGGCTGCTGATGTCCCCTCCCGGCGGCGTCAATCCTCTGGATGAAATGCTGTCCTCGGGATTTCTCGTCAAAATCCTGCCGGATTTCAAGGGGATCGTTCACCGGGTTCAGTATGATGATTATCACCTGTTTCCGGTGGATAAGCATTCCCTGCATGTGGTGCAGACACTGAAAAAATTCGCGCTTGCGGAAAATTCCGGCGAATGCCTGCTTTGCGGACGGCTGTATCAGGAGCTTGCCGCTCCCAAATGGCTGCTGCTGGCCGGCCTGCTGCATGATATCGGAAAGGGCGGTGCCGGAAAAGACCATTCGAAGCGCGGCGCGGTCATTGCCGCTGTTCTGCTGTCCCGGATGGGATACCGTCGAAAGGACATCGAAACGGTCTGTTTCTTGATCGAGGAGCATCTGTTTCTCATCAAACTGGCCACGCGGCGGGATATCAACGACGAGGAAACCGCGGTTTTTTGCGCCCGCAAAATCAAGGATGCCACCCGGCTGAAAATGCTGTATCTGCTGACCGTTGCGGATTCCATTTCCACAGGCCCCAAGGCATGGAACGAGTGGACGTCAGCGCTGCTGCGGGATTTTTTCCTGAAGGTACTGAATATTCTTGAAAAAGGCGAGCTTGCCAGCCGAGAGGCGGTTGAAACCGTCGAAAAGAAAAAAGAGCAGGTTGTATATACCGCAAAGACCCAGAAGGCAGCCAGAGAGCTGGATGCTTTGTTTAATGTCATGCCGCCGCGCTACCTGCTCTATTCATCGGTCCAGGACATTCTTTCTCACGTTCAGCTTTACAAACAACTGAAAGACGGCGAATTCGTCTGGACAATCGATGATACGCCTGAAGCAGGAAACCGGATGGTCACCATCTGCGCCAAAGACCGTCCCGGTCTGTTTTCCAGAATCGCAGGGGTATTCACCCTCAACGGTCTGGATATCCTGGATGCCCAGATATTCACCTGGCGCAACAACATCGCGCTGGACCTTTTTCACGTCAAGCCGCCGCTGGACCAGTTGTTTGAGGCGGAAAAATGGGAACGCGCCAGGGATCACCTTCAGGCGGCGCTTTCCGGGAATCTGGATCTGGCCCAGGCACTGAAGGAGAAAATGCAAGCATACCGGAGTGATAAACTTCGGACCACGGAAAGGCCCCACCGCGTTGTCATCGACAATGAGAGTTCCAGCTTTTTCACCATCATCGAAGTGTTTTCCATGGATTTTCCGGGTTTGCTGTTCGGCATTACGGACACCCTGTTCCGATGCAAGCTGGATGTGTGGGTTGCCAAGATCGCCACAAAGGTGGATCAGGTGGTGGACGTGTTTTATGTCCGGGATTTTGACGGGCAGAAAGTGGATTCCGCGGACCAGGTATCGGCAATTCAGGCGGCCATCCTGGATGTTCTGCCGGGATCGCAACCTAAGGAGAACACAGCATGAAAAAAATCGAGGCGATCATCAAGCCGTTCAAGCTGGACGATGTCAAGGACGGCCTGAATGAAATCGGGATTCAGGGGATGACCATATCCGAGGTCAAGGGTTACGGCCGTCAGAAAGGGCACAAGGAAATCTACCGGGGAGCAGAGTATATCGTTGATTTTATACCAAAAATTAAAATCGAAGTCATCGTCGCATCCGCCCTGGTGGATAAAGTGGTGGAAAAGATCCGGGTATCGGCCAATACCGGAAAACTTGGCGATGGCAAAATCTTTATTATTCCAGTGGAGCAGGTCATTCGCGTGCGGACCGGAGAACGGGGCGAGGACGCGATTTAAGGTTGATATCAATCATCATAACACAATAACAAAATTGGAGGCGTATCCGTATGAAACCAAGTGATGTATTGGCAATGGCAAAGGAAAAAGGCGCAAAGGTCGTCGATCTGCGGTTTATGGATTTTCCCGGAGTCTGGCAGCATTTTACCGTGCCCCTCAGAGAGCTGGAGGAATCCAGTTTTGAAGAAGGATTCGGATTCGACGGTTCCAGCATCCGGGGATGGCAGCCCATCAACGCCAGCGACATGCTGGTGATTCCAGATGCATCCACCGCAAAAATTGACCCGTTTTTTGAAGTTCCGACCCTGGTGCTGATCTGTGACATCAAAGATCCCATCACCTTTGAATCCTATACCCGGGATCCCCGCTTCATCGCCCGGAAAGTCGAGAATTATCTCAAATCCACCGGCATCGGGGACACCGTTTATATCGGGCCGGAAGCCGAATTTTTCATTTTTGACGACATCCGCTTTGAATCCGCGCAGAACCGGGCTTTTTATGAAATCGACTCCATCGAGGGCGCCTGGAATACCGGCAGAGACGAAGGGCCCAACCTGGGCTACAAGCCCCGCTACAAGGAAGCCTATTTTCCGGTTCCCCCCATGGACAAATTTCAGGATCTGAGAACGGAAATGCTCCTGGTGCTGGAAGGCCTCGGCATCGATATCGAAGCCCAGCACCATGAGGTGGCGTCCGGGGGGCAGGCTGAAATCGACATGCGGTTCAAGCCCCTTCTGGAGATGTCCGATCAGTTGGTATGGTTTAAATATGTATTGAAGAATGTGGCGAACCGGGCCGGCCATACGGTGACCTTCATGCCCAAACCGCTCTTCGGCGATAACGGCAGCGGCATGCACACCCACGTCAGCATCTGGAAAGAAGGAAAGCCCCTGTTTGCCGGCGATCACTATGCCGGGGTTTCCCAGATGGCGCTTTATGCCATCGGCGGCATCCTGAAGCACTGCAAAGCCCTGTGCGCGTTCTCCAACCCGACGACCAATTCCTATAAACGCCTGGTGCCGGGTTTTGAAGCGCCGGTGAACCTGGCCTATTCCAGCCGGAACCGCAGCGCGGCGATCCGGATCCCCATGTATTCCGCTTCGCCGAAAGCCAAACGCATTGAATTCCGCACCCCGGATCCTTCCTGCAACGGCTACCTGGC
>JBBIPX010000098.1:0-13232 GCA_037442625.1 Desulfobacteraceae bacterium | reverse complement strand
GCTTTGCTTGAGGCGGTCGATGAAGGCGTTCTTTTTCACTTGCCGGGCTTCCGCGTTCCTTTCAGCACCGGATGCCTCCTCAGTATCGTCAGGTTCCTGAATCAGCACCGGTGCATGGGCGTATATCTTTTTGGCGAGCTCAGCGTCCCTTCGGCTGCGGAAAATCGGGCAAGTACGGGTGTTGGGGTTGATGAGGGAAAAATCCCGGGGGCTCAGGGTAAACCCGCGATCTTCATCCGCCAGTTGAGTGGTTTGGGTCAGAAAAAAGCTGAAACGGGTCTCGTCGCTTTTACCCAGGGTAAGCAGGCAGAATTTATAGCTGCGATGCACTCCGGGAAAAATCCCTTCACGGTTTTCAAAATCGTAGAGACTGACCAGCTTTCCCGATTGCGAAATGTCCGCAAAATACGCCTTGGTGGAGTCGTCTGTTGCAATGCCGGTGGGAACGATGAATCCGGCCCGGCCGTTTTCAGCCATGATCCGGCCGATGGTTTCCGCAAACAGGGCGTAGGTGTTCACATCTCCCACGCCGGTGAGGGGATACCGGCCCCCGGCATCGGCCTTGAGATGGGCGTAAAGGCTGGCGGCCTCCGCGGTTCTCCGGGCAAGAATGAATTCGGCGTACAGGCGTTTTTCCGCCTCGCATTTCAAATCGTCGCGGGAAAACCCGGGATGGAGCGTTTCGGCCAGCAGGCCCTGTGCCAGCCAGTCGATGCGTCGGCCGCGTTCGGCCTTGTTTTTGGCGGTTGCAATCGCCGGGTGACGCACGGCGAAGAATTCTTCTTCCTGCAGTTTGATGCGTTCCCAGGGCGGGTTGGCCAGTACACAATCAAAGCCGCCTCTGGCGAACACCCGTGCAAAAATCACCGGCCAGTGAAGCACGCGGGCGCTTCGGCAACACTGCCGCGCGAATCGCAGCCGGGTGTCATTCTCGGCCGTCCGGCTTTCGTTAAAAAGCTCCGGAATCAGATCTTCGCTGGTGGGGATGGCGGCGAAACCGTCTTCATCTGGTTTTGGAAGAAGAAATGCACTGAGAAAAAGATCCGCCGCGCAGGCCAGTCGGCTGTCATGTGCCTGCATGAGACTTATGAGCCATGCCGTCTCCTTGGCGGCGATGTCTTCAGGCGAGTTTTCCGGCATGGCTTCCAGGAAAGTGAGCTTTGTCAGAATATTTTCCTGATCCGGCGGCTCAAAAAGCGTTAACTGTCCCTTGCTCCTGCGCTTCAGGACGTACTGTCCGGCCTGATTGGAATCGGTCAGTTTCCTGCATATCTTGCTGTCGTCTCCGGACAGGGGGCGGAATGCGGCATCCGGAATGCCGGCAGCCAGTTGATGAAAATCCGTCAGTCCCAGCAGCGCATCCCCGCATACCAGATGATAATCGAGAAACGACAGGGGCCTTCCGGGCTCAAAACCTTCCAGCCACAGGGCCGTTCGGGCCAGCTCCAGCGCCAGGGGGTTGCGATCGACGCCGTAAATACATCCGGCGATGACCTGGCGCAGGGCGCGGCGAAAAATCTCCGGCGTTGCCGCACCATCCCTTGCCTGCAATGCCGCCAGCCGCTCCGCCAGTCGGCGGGCCGCTGCCAGCAGAAAATGACCACTGCCGCAGGCCGGATCAATGACCGTTATGGACAGGATGGCGGCCGTTGGATCATCCGGCCGGGCCGCCAGACGCGCTTCGATGAGCGGATCCAGTGCGGACTGGATAAGCTGCTGAACCAGGCTGTCCGGCGTATAATAACTTCCGGAAGTTTTGCGGGCGTTGCCGGCGGTCGAGCCTTCCAGGGTGAGTCCCATAAATCCGAAGCTGCGAGAAGACAGATCAATATCGGGAACGAGTTCCAAGAGGCTTTCATATACGGATCCCAGTTCTTCCGGCCCCATGTTGCGGTAATCCACCGTCGACAGGCTTCCATTCATGCCGGACCATCGCAGGTGGCGTATGGCGTTCAGGAGCGCCCGGTTGGACAGGCTGCATGCCTCCAGCGTCGGACACTGGCGATGTTCAAACAGGCCGCCCAGCGCGGGCAAGGATAGCCTGGGCTCCCCGCGTTGCAGGCTTTGAAAGACAATGCATAGTCCCTGCCAGATATCCTCATAACGGTCAAATCCGCTGATGCGCATGGCCCGGGCGCTCAGCCGCCCGAGCGCATAGCCTTCCGCATACACCTGGCGGGCCGTGACGGCCCGGGAGGATGCATCCGGCGGATGCAACAGATTGCGATCTTCCAGGGTGAAGAGAAAAATCAGGCGATACACCAGGCGCAGCAGTTCCTGAAAATAAGAGGGGGTCGTGAGGCTGCCGTTGTTCAGTCTGCGTCGCAGCTCGTCATTGGCCGGATGCTGCAAAAACCCTTCTCCCAGCACGATCAGCGACTGGGTGACGCCGTATCGCAGACTTTCACGAACCCGGGTTCCCTGGGCCAGACCTTCCTGCCGCCATCGTTCCCAGATACAGTCGTTTGCCGGCCCCCCGTCCGATCCCACCTCTGGCCGGCCCGTTTGCCGGGTGGCGCGGCTGGCATGGAGGATGCGCCAGAGCGCCCGGAAATCGGGGTATCGGTCCTCCTGAAACAAGGTTTCAAGATCAAACTCCAGAAAAGCCGGCCGGGTGAGCACGGCGGCTTTTCTTAATAGGCGAAGGCTTCGGCCGTTGACGGCCAGAGACCATAAACATTCCGGGCAGGCATTTACCACTTCCTGGGCAAGCTGGAAGGCGCTTTTTCTGCGGCCGCCCGACCCGTCGTTGCTGAAACGGGCGATGCTGAAACGGGGATCCGGGTCATCCAGTTCCAGGGTGTGCGGGGCAACCACAACCGGAACATGGTTGCAGGCCAGAAATGAAACCGGATAGCGACGGCCCATCATCTCCATGCCGTCCACAACCCGCAGATTGATATATGACAAAGCATCGCGGAGAAATTCCCGGACAAAATCCGAGGCGGCGAATTCCGTATCCACATCCCGGCGATTCAAACCCAGGGCAAACGCTTTCCATTGGGCTCTGGCAATCTGGAAAGCGCGGCCGCATTCATCGTTCAATTTGAGGCCTTTTGGAAGCTGATAATCCGATTCGGATTGATGGGTGTGAATGCCCTGTGCGGATTTTTCCAGAAGGTCCGGCGCAAAGATGGCGCCTTCAAGCCGCATCGTATCCATTGTCAGAATTTCAGGATTTTTCCGGGCCATGTCTTTCCTTACAAAGAGCCTGGCAACAAGACATATACGCCCATGACATCCACCGGAAGGCAGGGGCGGACGCTGTAACTGCCAAGGTCACGGGCGGCTTCCCGGATGCGGCGATGGTCGGCCAGCAGGGCTTCCGCGCGGGACTGCGCCAGCGATTCCAGGCGCAACCGGTTTTCCTGCAAAAAATCCAGAGCTGTTCGAATCTCACGCCTGGCAAGTTCCCGGGTCAGGTTGGCGCTTGGGGTGACATTCAACAATGTCGGCGTTGCATCTTCGTCAAGCCACTGCGGATGGACCCGTCCGGTTGCCGCCAGGGCCGCGGTTTCTTCCGCCATCAGCGTACGGGTTTCTCCCTTTCGGTTAAAGCTGAGTTGATGCCGGAGGCGCAGCAGATAGATAGTTGTCACCACCTGAACATGATCGGAAACCGTGGCCGCGGCCCGGACGGCAATTGGTTTTTCATCCGTCAGTGCGCCTTCGATCAGGGTATCGGCCAGCAGGGACACGATGGGGTGGCTGCGGTGAATAAAGTGGGCGCCGGTGACGGGCGGGTAATTAAAGTCTATTGAGATGGGTTTTTCAATATGCTCCTGGGCCAGACGTTCCTGCAAAGACTGCGGCAGGTTAAGGGGCAGCAGGCGGAAAGCGTTTCTTTTATCGGGTTCAAGCGGCGCATTCAAGCGGGCGCAGGCATTTTTTACAAAACGCTCCACATCCGCGGCTCCCCCCAGCACGGTGCGCTGTTTGGCCCATTCCGGAAGCACTTCTTCCGGTTTCAGGCGTCGCTGAGCAAATACCGTGCGGTTGGCCCTGGTTTTTTCCAGCGCATTCCGCCACATCGCCTCCATGGGCTTTAAATCAACATCCGGGATATTAAAGTCCAATGTCAACTGCTTTGGAGCCCCGCGCTTATGCCGCCGGCTGCGCTTCATCAGCGATGCCTTGATAAGCGCCTGATGGATGCGCTGACTATCCTCCGGCATGGGCACCAGCACGCCCAGCTCCTGTCGGATGGACTCGGCTTTTCTTAAAATGACATTCAGGATAAATCCATCCACCGGGTTGTCCTGACCATAGAGCATGGTGCATCGCACCTCCGGGGCTTTCTGGCCGAAGCGATCCACCCGGCCCTCGCGCTGTTCGTGCCGGGTGGGATTCCACGCCAGATCATAGTGGACCACGGCGCTGAAGGCGTGTTGAAGATTGATCCCTTCGGAAAGGCAGTCGGTGGCTACCAGCAGCACCCTGTCGGCTTCACCCAGATCGATGATGCGCTCCTTGCGCTCATCCGGCGTCAATTCACCCGTGATCGCATCAATCCGGATGTCCGGGAAGTGTTTCTTCAGATTATCGGATACATAATGGGCGGTTGCGATGTATCGACAGAAGACAACCGGACGGAAACCATCGGCAAGCAAGGTTTTTAAATGCGGGATCAGTGCCGCAAGTTTGGGGTCACCTTTTTCTCCGGCCAGATTTCGGGCCTCCGCAATCAGATCCCGAAGCCGGTCGGCATCTTCCAGTTGGGCCGGTGGTTCCAGATCATTGATGGCCAGGTTATCCGCCTGACCATCGGAAAGCCTTTCATCAGCGGCAAGGGTCTCCATTTCCTCCGGTTCGCCGGACAGCCGGGTGGTCAGCGCTTTTTCAGCGGCCGCAGGCGATGACGCCACGCAGCGGAGCAGCGCCAGCATGGCATATCCGATCAGATGCGCGGATTGACCGCTTTCCCGTTCGATCCGCTCGGCCAGTTCAATGCAGTAATCTTGAATATTATCAAAAAAGACGCCCCATGGTCCGGTCAGGTTGTAAGTGATCTCCGTGGTCATCCGGCGGGGAAAGATGCCGGCGTCCTGCCACGCTTCGATGTCCTTTCGGCGACGCTGAACAAAATGACGGGCAAGGTCTTCCCGGAGCGGTTTGCGCGAATTTCCGGCAGCGCCCTGTAGCCCGGCAAACTCCGGTTTCAAAAGAGACAGCAGATGATGAAAAGCGATATCATCCCCGGAATGGGGGGTGGCGGTCAGCAGAAGCAGATGGCGCTCCGCATCCGCGGCAAGGCGCTGCAAAAGCTCAAACCGCAGTTGCTTGCCGGGTCCGGAAGCCACACAGGTGTGGGCTTCATCAACGATAATGAATTCCGGCGCAATCGCCAAAAAATGTTCCCGGTGCCGCTCGCTTTTAATGTAATCCAAACTGACGACAACAAAGGCATGATGATCGAAAAGCGAGATGCCATGCGGCAGATTTTTTTCCAGACGGATGGCGCTGGAGGCGGTCAGCCCGACGGTCCTGATATGAAAATGCGTTTGAAGCTCCTGCTGCCATTGATCCACCAGGTGGGGAGGGCACAATACGGCCACACGGGTTATTTCGCCGCGATCCAGAAGCTCCCGGACAATCAGCCCGGCCTCGATGGTTTTCCCGATACCCACATCATCGGCAATGAGCAGTCGAACTGTGGGCAGGCGAAGCGCCATCAGAAGCGGCGCCAGTTGATAGGCCCGGGGTTCGATGGCAATATTGCCGAAGGATCGAAATGGACCGGCGCCGCTGCGCAGCTTGAGCAGAAGTGCATCCCGAAGCAGCACGGCGCCATCGTGATTGCCGGCCTGTTCGGGAACCGGCCAGGGAAAAACGGCAGGCTCCGGCGGCTGGGACTCAAGGTCCGGCAGCAGCGTCACCCCATCCTCATCGGCGCCGCCAAAAGGCCGCAGACGTAGCACGTCTTTGCCGGAGCGGGGTTGTACCACCCATTCCCGGCCGCGGGCGCGCACCAGCGTTCCCGGAGCGAAGTCATAATCCAGTGCGCTCATCAGGTTTCCTGGCTCCGGCCGAAAACATCGGCGTTTCGTGTAAAGTGTTCAGGCCATTCATGAGCATCAGACGGAAAAATCAGGATACGATATCCGCGATCCTCAGCATAGCGTTGCAAGCCTGAATCCGGCGGATCCAGAAAAATCAGTGTTCGTGCAAGCTTATACTGGGCGTTTGCCGTGCCCTGTCCGGCAAGTGAAATGTTCAGTGCATCGGGTCGATTCAGCCTGAGACGATCGAGTTCCGCCAGCCAGAAATCGAGCCTGTCGCCGGATAAAGCATCCGGTTTATTCAGGGGTTCGGCTGTACGAACGCTGGCATGGGCCAGCGCAGTCAAGAGTTTGAGGATTTCCGGGTCCAGGCGGTTGATGTTGCCATGGTCCGGCTGATTATAATACGAAAGCAGACACTGATAGCAGCCGGCTTCGCAGATTCTCTTGCCGTCCGAACGATGCTGTTCCAACTTCGGCAGATCTTCAAAACGCCACGCGTTTCCCGGAATATCAAAGTGCATCAGTTTCAGCGCATTTCGGGCGACTTCCGCCAGTTGTCCCGGCTCGTTTGCCAAGCGGGTCAATACGCCGGCCCCGCCTTCGGCGGCTTCATAGAACAGCAGGGCGCGCCGGTTGTCGGTATTGGGAATGGGTTCGGCCACCAGCTCAGCCCCTTCAATCTGAAACGTCTGCTCGATGCCGCGTTTGATGGCGGACTGAAGGGTTGCCATGTTTCCAATGGAAAGCAGTTGATTGGGCGACAAGATAAGAATGTTGCGATGATCTTCCACAAACGGAACAATCCGTTGATTTGGCGTCTTTTCAAAGAGCGGCTCTTCCGAGGCGCTGCCGCTATCGCTTTCATCCGGATTTTCCTGTTTGCTCCATACGCCGGTTAACGGGTTGATATAGAAGCCAAGCTGATTCTTGTCCTTGCGCCTTCGCCATCCGCGATTGATTCGCCAGATACGTGCCGCCGGGGCATAGGTCAATGTTGCGAGCGCCTGCCCTTCCCAAAGCACCTGAGAATGCGTTTTCTGGACAATTGCATCCGGCCCGGGCAGAAAACGGTATGTGGTTTGCAGTTCAAATCCCTGCCGCTGACGTTCTTCATCATTGATTGTTATCCGTTCCACAGGTATGGTTTCAACCGTTTCAATACGATAGAGCTGATTGACGCGATCCTGATCCGTCAGCGGAGTGTCGCAGTGTTCACAGACATTGGCGGCCGGCTCCGGAATACATTCATCCCCCATGTGGCCATATCCACACCGGGAACATAGCCTTGCAGCCAGCGTGGCCAACTCGCTCGTGGTTGAAACATGCTCGGCGGCGCTGACATTCAGTTTGGCGCGGACAACCCGGAACGTTCTACCCTCATGATAAATCAGGCTGCGTGGGCCAAACTCCGACAAGGCCAGAAAACGTGGCCGGCTGACCATGTTGCCTTCGTTATTCCGGCTCCCGGAAGCACTGCCATGCGCGGGAATCCATGCCATCAACGGCAGGCGGGGAAAATTATATCCCGGTAAAAAACCCTGGCTGGCCAAATAACGAAAGGTGTAGAAATCCGAGTACTGGGTATTCTCGTTCTTCAGCAGCACCGCATACTGGCGGGCGGCGTCACCATAACGCCTGCGAGCATTTTCCCGCTCTGAATGCCGTGCGGCATGACTTTTGACCACGGCATCCGCCATTTCCATCTGCTTTCTCGTGGCGTCAAACAGATTCCGCCAGCGATCCAGGGCGCGATCAAATGTCTCCGGCGCCAGTTTGATGACCTGATCTACGTATTTTTCATGAAACCAGGGCGCAAAATCCGGCGATAGATTTGCTACTGTTTCATGCATCACCCGATGCGCCAGCTCCCGGGCACGGGCCTGAACGGAAGGATCATTAAAGCTGTCCCAAATCTCAACCTTTATCGGTTTGCAGGGTTGATCGAGATCCAGCAAAGGTGCGATACTGCTGTCCAGTTCGTGTTCAACCGTTGACAACCATACGGCCTGGAGGTGGCTGTCAATGAGGTCGTGGTTGGCCAGATCCAGGGTTGGCGACTTGACGATGCCATGAACCATCTCCGTGGCATGATTGAAAAACCACTGATCATGGGGGCTCTGGGCTGCGCAGTAGGCCAGCACCAGCGCGGGTTGACCGGAACGGCCCGCCCGGCCGCCGCGCTGGGCATAATTGGCCGGAGTCGGCGGCACATTGCGCAGATACACGGTGTTCAGGGCGGAAATGTCCACCCCAAGCTCCATGGTGGGTGAGCAGAACAGCACGGGGAGGCGCATGAGGGGGCTTTCATTACCGGTGTCAGCGCTCCAGTTGTCCTGATCCTGCTTGGAATAGCGGAATCGGGCTTCCAGAACCTGCCGTTTGACGGCATCCACCTGAGCGGTGTGCTCATGGGCCTCGAATTCGAACAGCGGGTGGGTCGGCAGCGCCAGAGTCTCAGCAACCGAAAGATAAAGCCGGCGAAAAAAATCGTTTGTCGCGGGGCGTTCACTCCCCCTTTCTGCGGGAGGGGCCTGGGGGAAGGGCAAGTCATCGGTTATCAGACGCCATGCCATCGCAGAAGATTTCAGCCGCCAGCCGATCAGGTTTTTATCGATCATCTGGGACTGCACATAGCCGTACCGTCCGGCAGCCTGCAGAAGATCCCCGATAAGCGCGGTAAACTCCGCCCCTTTCCAGTTGGCTACCTGTCCATTGAACCGCGTATTCTGCCAGAATTTGGCGCTTTTCAGGATACGCGCCAGGCGGGACTGCGGGCCGCCCCCAACGATATCTTCCCGGATTTTTCCCTTATACTCGGGTCTCTTGCCCAGAATCAGATATCTGGAAGTCGCCAGCCGCTCATCCGGAGCAAAGGACCATCGCGGACTCAGATAACTGTAACCGCTGGTGCGGGCTTTGTCCTGTTCCATCGGATCCAGATGGCGGGAGTCCAGGCACAGGTTCCGGCGCAATTCATCAAAGATGCATATCGCCAGCGCTTGCCTGCCGGCTGGATCAAGCTGCTGAAGCGTAACCTGCCGTTCGGCAAACAGGGATTCGTCGGCGGCAAATTCGGCAAGCCCCGGATAATCGATTTTAAGCAGTTTAAGCTGATCCAGATTGGGATTGTTGTAGCGCCACCCCTTGCGCAGATCCCGCAGCAGGCGATACCCCAGAATAAATCTCAAGGCAAGCTGAGCCTCCTGTCGGGCAAGTCCGACCAGGGACGGGCTTTTCAGGTATTCAGCCAGTATTCCCATGTCGTTACGATCAAATCCCAAGGCCTTGAATACTGCATCCGGCAGATCCGCCTCTGTCAAAAGACCGTTGTTCTGCTTTAAGGCGCCAATCAAACCGGACCGCAACATGAGAAGAAAAATAAAATCATTGAAATGCCCGGCCTGCAAGGCGGCATCCTGCCGGTTGTCGGTAAATCCAAGCAGCTTGCGCGGGTCCGGAACGCCTTCTGGCAAATCCGTCATTGAAAAAAGCTGGCGCAGCGTGCTCAGGGTCAGGATGGTGGTTGCAGAGGAGCGTCCCTCTCCCGACAAACTCGACAGGCGATTGACATCCCGGCCATAGGCTTCATGGTGATGACCGCAATTGAGGCAGAAACGAAATTTGCCAGGGATGAACCAATACGCTTCTCCGGCGCCTTCTCCGCCCTGAGCGTTCAGTTGAACATCTTGCGGTATGGCATGCTTATAAGTGCGCTTAACCTTGGGTGCTGCACGGGATAAGTCCAGCCAGTTTTCCGGTAATTCTTCCAGGCGGCCCTGGAATAGCTGATTTTCTTTTCGGGGGGCCAGAAAGCCGAAACGCACGTCATCATCTTCAGAGGCCACATCATCAATCTCGCGCGGGACAAACCGCCGGGAGTGCGGGGAGGACTCCGCCCAGACCGGATGATATTCCTGGCCGCATTCCCGGCAAAAATGGGCCGCAAAAAGCATGACGCCTTCATCTTTCCGGCCTGGGGCGTATCGCTGGGCATCCAGCGTGATATTGCGGCGGCCTTCCGGTTCCAGCGTGGTATGCACTTTTCCCGGGCCGCTGATAAACTGATGCAGTTTAAAAGCAAAAGGCGCAAAGCCCTGGGGTGTTCTAACCGCATGCGCTGCGATCAGAAATTTCTGCAAGGCTTGCCTGGATTCCTCAATTTCGACTCCGGCGTCCGCAGCCAGCCGCCGAGAGGCTTCATCCAGCGTCAATGGCTTGGCGCGCCTGGGCTTGGAGAGATCAGACATGTCGATGCCCAGATTCAATTCCACCCAAACTGCCAGGGGGTCGCTCCGGAAGTCATCAAAATCCGGCCAGGCAAACGATTCCGTTCGAATATGGCAGGCCAGCCGGGATTGAATTGCCGACAGGCTGATGCCTGGGTCCGTGACGCGTTCCAATGTCTCATCGATCACATCATTCGGTGAAATGATTGTGCCAAACACCTTACTGGCCACATCCGCGACGGTATTCTGGCGATCATTCAATGAGGCCGTGTTGGACATGGTTGCGGATGTGCCGATGCAAATCATATTCCCGGCTTCAAGACGCTGGCGAAGGCGACGTACCAGCATGGCGACATCCGCGCCCTGCCTGCCGCGGTATGTGTGCATCTCATCCAGAACCAGGAATTCAAGCCCGTGACAGTGTTCCACCACCCGGCGGTCCGTGTTCTCATACCGAGTCAGAATCAGTTCCAGCATCATGAAGTTGGTCAGCAGAATATCCGGTGGGGCATTGGCGATGATTTCGCGCTGCGCTTGACTTTCCTGTCCGGTATAACGGGCAAAGGTAAACGGAGGCTGTGTTTCCGGATAGCCGTGGAGAAATTTTCCAAGCTCCTCCATCTGGCTGTTGGCCAGTGCATTCATCGGGTAAATAATAATGGCGCGGGTCCGGGGTGCTGGATCGACTTCCTTTGCTTTTAAAATATAATCCACGATGGGAATAAAGAAGGCCAGGGATTTCCCGGAGCCCGTGCCGGTTGTCACCACGTAGCTTTTACCTTCCTGCGCCTTGGCGATGGCCTGAAGCTGGTGGGTGAAGAGGTGCAATGGCCTGGGCTTGTCCGGCGGCGCAGTTTTTCCGGCGGTGAAAATATCCGCACAGGTATTGTGGAGCAGGCCCTGATCCGCCAGGGAATGAACCGATTCCCTGCGCTGATAATGCGGGTTGATCTGAATCAGCGGCTGCGGCCAGTAGCGATTTTTGTTGTACTGGTCCTCGACTTCATTTCGAATGTCCGGTGCCGCAATACGCGTGAAGCTGCGTGAAAATGCCCTGTACTCATCAATCAAACTGTCACGAAAGGCGAATACATTTTGCATGGTATCCTCGTTGGATCATGTTGCCGTTGATTTAAAACCAATAGCCTTTTTAAAAGGATTTGACAACACTGAAAGGATAACAAGAAAAGAGAGAAAAGAAGTCCCTCTCAGTCCCACTATTCCAAAGGGGGGAGAACAGCGGTCTCCATTATTGTTTTATTGCCATATCAACACATTGGTTATATAAAGGAAGCCCCTTTGTATAACGCACTTTTCCGTTGAATCAGCGGAGCTGAGGTCGATTTGAAAAATTACTTTGATCGGAAAATGGTTCAGGCTCTTGGCGCTTTTATAGCCTATGCGGTTTTTTCGGCGATTCTTCTGACCCCCGGCGATGACATCATCGGAAGCCCCCTTTATCTGATCGGAGCAGGCGGCATGTTCCTGAGCATGCTCTGGATCATGAAGTGCTGGCCCGGAAAGCGGATGCTTGCCGCCGTTCTGCTGCTGGCCCTTCTTGTACGGGCGGCAGCCATTTTTCAGTTTCCGGAGAACAGCGATATCAACCGGTATATCTGGGAAGGCGAAGTCCAGATTGCAGGGTTTAACCCCTATCTGCTTTCTCCGGATTCAGAAGCGCTGAAACACCTCAGGAATGAAAACTGGCAGGACATCAATTTCAAGAATATCCCTGCCATTTACTGGCCGTTTGCGCAGACCGTGTTTAAAGCGTGCGCTGCGATATCGCCGACTTTCTGGTTTTTTAAAACAATCCTTACGCTCTTTGATGTGGGAACGATTTTTCTGCTGCTGCTCATGATGCGTCCGTTTTCTCCGGATTTCAGGCACATCGTCCTGTATGCGCTGAATCCCCTGGCGATCATCGCCGTTTCAGGGGAAGGCCATCTTGAAAGCATTCTGGTTTTCTGGATCATGCTGTCCCTTTATGGTTGCAGGCAGAAAAAAGATTGGCTGATGTATCCGGCGCTCGGGCTTGCCGCCATGACAAAGCTGACGCCCGTCATATTCCTGCCCCTTCTTGTCGAGCGCGCCAATCTCAAGTATTTTCCCCTTTTTCTGCTTCCGTTCGGCCTGATGCTGCCATATGTTGAGCCGGGAATCAATTTTCTATCCAGTTTCAATCTGTTCATTTCCGATTATCACTTTAACGGGCTGTTCAATTATGTCAGCCAGGTCATCCTCGGCGAATTGCCATCCACCTGGCTTGCCATTTTTTGTGCGGTTGGTCTCTCAGGATATGTATTTTTTCTGACTCCGGACAAAACGCGCGCTGTTTTCCTCTTGTCCGCCTTTTTATTGATATTCGCTCCGACATTTCACACCTGGTATCTGCTCTTGATCACCCCGTTTCTGGTATTGTACCGCCCCGCTCCCTGGATCATTCTTCATGCCACAATCCTGCCGCTGGTTTTCTTTTTTCACCCCTGGGCCACCAATCCGTTATGGCACAGCAAACCATTTCTGCAGGCAACTGAATTTTTGCCCTTTATCGCCGCCGGAATCTGGTGTTTCTGGAAAAATCGCCAGCACTGGCCGGCCCGGTTTCAAGCGGCGCAAAGCGTCTCCGTAATCGTGCCAGCGGAGAATGAAGCGCAGGATATTTCCGGGTGCATCCCGTCCATGGACGATCCGGGCTGTCCGGTTGAAATTGTCCGGGGAATGCAGACCGGCGGCGGCATCCATGCGGCGCGAAACGATGTGATTGTTCTGCTCCCCGCGGATTCCAGGCTGTTGCCGGGTGCGATTTCCCGCATGCTGGGAGCGCTTCGGGAAAACGACAGCGCTGTCGGCGGATGCTTTGGCGCCAAATATGATGATTCGGGGATCGGTCCGCATTCAAACAGGATACCGCCGCTGCTGCGCCGGCTCTGCTATGTCGCCTCCGGCATTCGCACCGGTGATCAGGTGCTGTTTTTCAGACGCGGGGCATTCGATGTTCCGT
>JBBIPX010000097.1:0-13276 GCA_037442625.1 Desulfobacteraceae bacterium | reverse complement strand
GCATCCCGCAACGGAAGTCATTGTGATCACCGGTTTTGCCACGATGGAGACGGCAAAGGAATCCTACCAGAAAGGCGTGTTCGATTTTGTGGCAAAGCCTTTTAAACTGGGGGAAATCCTGGAAGTGGTGAAAAAGGCCGAAGCCAAACACAAACCATCCTGAAACAGCGGTCGGAAAGGAGGCAGTCATGAGAATTTTGTTTGCCGGAGATGAGCATCCCTACAGTGCGCAGGCGCTGAACAAAGTGATTGAACTGGCCCGCCATACCTGGGCGGATGTAACGCTGCTGTCCGTATTGCCTTCCCAGTCTTCCCCGCAGGGGGAGTTCTTTCTGCCGGCTCAGGATCCGCGGGTCCAGGCATTGCGTCGTTACCGGGAGGAATTCCAGAAAATTCTGGGGGGCTCCGATTCCCCGTACGCCCTGGAACGATGGGACCATGAATGGATAGCGCTCAGAAACGGAAGCTGGGAAGAGATCAAGGTCTGCAGAGGGGTGAAAAAAGATGTCAAGGTCCGCATCCGGACGGGAAATGCGGATACCGAAATACTGGGCGAGGCTGAAAAAGACGGCAGCGATCTGATTGTTCTGGGTTGCGGCAAGGGCGGGCAGTGCGGATGGGAAGGATCGGCCGCCGCGCCGAGAAAGGTTGCCGGCAACGCCGCATGCTCCGTGCTTCTGGCAAAAGAGGACAAGCCGATCCGGCGAATCCTTGCCTGTATCGACCAGATTTCCGTCAGCCAGGAATCCCTCGAGATGATCAATCAGCTTGTTACCATAAATGATGCGAAGCTGGAGCTCATCGGCCTGACCCAGGACGGCGCGGCGAAGTCCGAAGCCTATACCCGCCTGATTCAGATCGGAGATTACTACAGCGACAAAGGCATTCCGGTAAATACCCGGCTTGCGGAACTGTCAAAATTCGAAGCCGTCATTTCAACGGATACCAGCCAGGATCTTCTGGCGTTCTGGATGGGAAAAAAATCGTTGCTGACCCTGCTGTTCCCCAGGGACTGGGTGGAAAGATTCGTCGGCGTTTGCCAGTCGTCTGTTCTGGTACTGAGATAACCGCAAAAAAAAGAGGTGATCAAAATGAAAGTCCTGGTAGCCGTTGATAAAAGTGAGGAATCCCAAAAGGCGCTGAAATACGCCTGTCATTTGCTGGAGAATTTTGATGCCAAGGTGGATGCCGTTTATGTCAAACCCGATGAATCGGATATCGGCGCTGAAACCCTGTATGCCCCGTTTGTCGGTCAGGAACAGATAACGGCGTGGATCGAAAAAGAAGCCGAAACCGTTGCCGAAGGGGTGCTCAGCTCCTGTGAGGTATGCGAAAGCGGAAAAGTTCCCTGCTGGCCCCGGATTCTTTCCGGAGACCCCGCGGATGAAATCCTGCATCTGGCCGAAACCCAGAACTATGACATGATCGTTCTGGGTGCGCAGGAGCATTCGGCACTGAAAGGACTCATCCTGGGTGCCGTGCATGCCAAAATCCTGCATCATGCCCGTCAACCGGTGCTGATCGTCCGGAATTTTCGTCCCATCAACCGTATTTTGATCGCCTATCGGGGTTCTGAATGTGATCAGGACGCGTTGGGATTTATCGGGCAGATGGTGCAGAAAAGAAAACCCGAGATCACTATTTTGCATGTTCAGGAGTCAGGAAGGGGCGAAAATGAAGCATCGGCGGAGACCTGCCTTCTCAATGCCAAAAAGAAACTGAATGAATTTGAACATGCGCCGGACAGCAAGATGACAAAAGGGGATTTTACGGATGAAATCCTGAAAGAGGTGGCGACCGGCAGATATGACCTGGTCGTTTTGGGCGCTTACGGGCACAAACGGCCCAAGTATCTGAGCCTCATCAGCGATGAAGCCCTCAATATCGCGCGGCTGACGACCCGTCCCGTGCTGGTCTTCCGGGATGCGGCCAATTGAAAGAGCCGAAGCGCTGTTTTCGGATCAAAACACCTGTTGCAGGTCCTATATCAGCTCAAAGACGATGAACACACAGATGAAGGCCATGAGGACAAGGGCGGCAAAGAACATTTGTTCGGTGATATGTTCAAACCGATGCTTTCTTTCCTGCCGGCGGTTGCGAAGTGCGATATAGGAATGAATGCAGGTTGCCAGAAACAGAAGGGCATCGAGAGCCAGCAGCTCTTCCCCGTAGCTTTTAATGTGGGAGAGCCGCCGGGTCACGTTGAAAATGCCGATGACTGTCAGGCAGACACCGACAAGGGTTGCGGAAATCGAGAAAATATGGATAATGATATCGAACTCGACAAAATCGGCCGACGGTTTTCTTTCCATGACAACGGTCTTATTTTTTGGTGAGTTTCTCCGGATCATTGATGAGTTTCTCCGGATCATTCATGACTTTCTTGAATTCCTTGATGGCTTTTCCAAGGGAGCTGCCCAGTTCGGGAAGTTTCCCCGGCCCGAAAACGATCAAAGCAATGGCAAGTACGACCAGCAGATGCATCGGTGCAAAAAGATCTCCAACCATGAGTTATCTCCTTTTTTAAGATTTGCGGAGATTGTAGCCTGAAATCGTGGTTTCTTCAACAACATCTTTTTTTGTGGCAACCTGGCGCTTTTCAATGGAAGATCAAACAATTGTAAGAGTCCGCAATCGCCGTGTGCACATGGCCAATGAACGGACATTTCTGGCGTGGATCCGAACCAGCATCGGAATCATGGCCTTTGGGTTCGTCGTTGTCAAATTCGCTCTTTTCATCAAGCAGATCGCAGCGTTATTGACAAACTCCGGATTTCCGGAAATGAAAGTTATTCAGCCTCCCCATGGATATTCGTCTTTTTTCGGCATCCTGCTCGTTGGCCTCGGCGCCTTGATGGGGCTGCTTGCATTCATCAGATATAAAAAAATTGAAAAACAAATCGATGAAGACACATATCAGCCGTCATGGATTCTGGACATTCTGCTGACCATCGCCATCCTTGCCGTCGGGATATTTCTTGTCGTTTATCTGGTTCACAACACTTCGGGCTTTCTTTCGTAAAAAAGCCCGGGATATCATGAAGTTCATGCAAAGCTTCGCGCGACGCCTTTTTTTTGTCTTCTTCCTGCCGGTCGTGGCGGCCGGTTCGGTCTGGTTTGCCGCACATAAAAATTTTCCGGTTATACAGGCAGTCCTTTCAGACAAGGCCTTCGGCGATATTCCGGTTGCCCGTCCACTCATCACATATCAGGATTTGGCGGTGGTTTTTGTCGATACCCGGACATTCCATGCCGGCGAGCTCGCACGCCGCATTGCCCGAACCGGAGCCGCCGTTGCCGTCGTCGATGCGGCCCGCGCCGTGCAGGTCCTCAGCACCGGCATGAACAATTGCCTGAACGCCGACCGTGTCATGGACCCCATGGGGATTTTGTCAAACTGGGCAAAGGCATCCAAAGATAAACGCACGATCCTCGCCGGGATCGGCGACGGCGGCCTGCTGCCGCTTCTTTCCGCCGAGATGAAATCGGGCGGTGCATCGAAAAACCTGTCCGTGGGTTTTTCCGCAAAACTGCCGCACGGAGCTCAGCCTTGTCCGCCGCTGACTTCAGTTCGGGCAGACGGTCATTCCGTGCTGGCGTCGGTACCGGCGTTAGCCGGGGAATGGCTGGCGGTGTGGACCGACCAGCCCGAAGACAGCACCGCGGTATTCGTTCGCGGGGTGCCGGGCGCCAAAACCGAAATTGCGCCCTATGATACGCCGCTGGATACCATCGCCGTCAAGGAAATACAGAAAATGATGGCCCGGGAAAAACAGGCTCCGGCCATTCCCTTGCCGGTCGTGGAAGTACCCGCAGCCCATCCGAGCCGGACGGTAACCTTGTTTTATTCGGGAGACGGCGGCTGGCGCGACCTGGACCGGGCGGTTGCCGGACAGATGGCCGATCTGGGATATCCGGTCGTCGGCGTGGATACGCTGCGCTATTTCTGGAGCAGCAAGACACCGGAAAAAGCGGCAAGCGATTTGGCTGCGGCCATGGCATTTTACCGCAAGGCATGGGGAGCGAAGACCTTTGTGCTCGCCGGATTTTCCTTTGGCGCCGATATTCTGCCCGCGGTTTATAACCGCTTGCCTGAGCCGGATCGGGAGAATGTCTCCCTGATAGTTCTGCTGGCGCTGTCCGGAACCGCTGATTTCGAGATACATGTCTCCGGCTGGGTGGGAAAAAGCAGCGGCGGAGTTCCGATATTGCCGGAACTCAGCCGTATTGAGGGGAACAAGATTCTATGCATTACCGGACAGGCAGAAAAGGCGGACTCCGCCTGCACGGGCCTTGCCATCCCCGGAGCAAAATTGCTGGAGCTGCCGGGCGGCCACCATTTCGACCAGGACTATCCAAAACTTGCCAAACAAATCATCGAAATTTATCGTCAGATGGGATTGGAAGCAAAATAATAATTGATGAACGCGTCGGTTGCGAACGCATCAATACACAACGGGTTCAAACCGGTTTTAATTGCAGAACACCCATATGAAACGAGAATCGGTACTGAGTTATATCCAGAAGACTGCGCATCTTCTTCCCTTGTTTTTATTCGCAGTGGCGCTCTATATTGTTCACAGAGAGATAAAAACCCACCACATCGACCATATTTTCCAATCCGTGAAAGCCGTGCCTGTAAAAATTCTGGCGTTGGCTGTCGTGCTGACGGTTTTCAATTACATCGTACTTGCCGGTTATGACTTATTGGCGCTTCGCTACACCGGGCATAACCGGATACCCGTATTAAAAGTTCTGACGGCATCTTTGATCAGTTACGCCATCAGTAATAATACCGGCCATGCCTGGGCTTCCGGCGGGTCGGTCCGGTATCGCTTTTATTCCGCATGGGGGATACCGGGCTGGGATGTATTGAAAATTTCACTTTTCCTTACGGTGACGTATTTTCTGGGAATATTGACACTGGGATTGTTCGGCAGTCTGCTGCTGCCGAAATATCTTCTCCATCCCCTGAAAGATCCGCAAATAATTCACGGGTTGACCGCCGTCTGTTCGCTTTGCCTGGGCGGCTACTGGCTTGCGGTATTTTTCTGGAGAAAACCGCTGATTGTAAAAGGATTGGAATTCCGCCTTCCCTCCATCGGCATGACTTTCGGACAGACATGGATTGCCGCAATCGACGTCATTTTATCCTCGATGGTTCTCTGGGTGTTTCTGTCGGGTCGCACCGAAATCAGTTTCACGGCATTTTTGCTGGTTTTTGTTCTGGCCCAAGCCAGCGGCGTCATCAGCCAGATCCCGGGCGGGATCGGCGTATTTGAAAGTGCTTTTTTATGGCTCATGTCCGCCATTCAGCCGGCACACCCCCACCTCCACCATCATCTGTCGCTGATCGGCGCGCTTTTTTTGTACCGGATCATATATTATTTCCTGCCCCTGATGCTTGCTGGAGGCGGTCTGCTGAGCTATGAAGCATTTGCCAGAAGAAAAGTCTTTGTTGAAGGCAGCAGGGTTTTCAGGCGTTTGTTATCAATCACCATCCCGCAGATCTACTCCATATTGCTCCTGTTTTTCGGCGGCATACTCCTGGTTTCCGGAGCCCTGCCGGCAAAACACTCGGCAATGGACTGGCTGCGCCATTTTATCCCCTTGCCTGTTGTTGAAATCTCGCATCTTCTCGGCAGCCTTGCCGGACTGCTGCTGTTGTTTCTGGCCCGGGGCATCCGTCTGCGCATCGACGCCGCATGGTACGGCAGCCTTGTTTTGCTGGCGGTCGGCATCGTTGTTTCGATGCTGAAGGGGATTGCTTGGCAGGAATCATTGGCGCTGTCCGTGATGTTGATATTGATGCTGCCGGCAAGAAGCTATTTCCGGCGCAAATCATCCCTGTTCGCCATGCCTTTTTCCCGTCCATGGATTGCGATGATTGTAATTGTTCTGGCGGGTTCGACCTGGCTCGGTTTTTTTGCTTATCGAAATGTCCGTTACGCGAACGAGTTGTGGTGGCAGTTTTCCTATCAGGACGATGCGCCCCGGTTTCTGCGGGCCTTGCTGTTGTCGGCCGTGCTGACGACAGGTTATGCACTGTACTATCTGCTGACGGTTGCGCGTCCCAGGGCGCTTAGAAAGCCAGACTCCGGGGAATTGGATGAGGCGGGCGCCTTGATAGCCGATGCGCCGGATCCCCGGGGATTTCTGGCTTTGCTGGGTGATAAGTATTTAAGCTGGAGCGATGACCGGAAAGCATTCTTAATGTTTGCCGTTACCCCGAAATACTGGATTGTCATGGGTGATCCCGTGGGCGACCCGAAAGCCGCGGACAACCTGCTCTGGCAGTTTCGGGAAGAGGCCGATCTGTATAACGCCAAGTGCGTGTTCTATCAGGTCAGTGACAAATATCTGCCCTACTACCTTGATCTTGGGCTATCCCCGTTAAAAATCGGCGAAGAAGCCAGGGTCAATCTGGCAAATTTTTCCTTGCAGGGCAGCAAACATGATTCACAGCGCAGCGCCCGCAACAAGTTCGCAAAAAAAGGCTTCTATTTTGCGATCCTCACCGAAAAACAGTTGAAAGAGAATCTGGCTGTTTTAAGAGATATCTCAGATCAATGGCTGCTGAAAAAGCATACGCGTGAAAAAGGTTTTTCCCTGGGTTTTTTCAATGAAGATTATCTTTGCCGCACGGATGTCGCGGTCGTATACGATCCGACCGGACGCATCCGTGCCTTTGCCAATATCTGGAAAAACATCAATAAGGAGGAGCTGTCGATCGACATGATGCGGTATGACCCGAAAAGTCCGAGCGGCATTATGGAATTTTTATTCGTCGAGCTGATGCTTTGGGGGAAAACGGAGAAATATCGGTGGTTTTCGCTTGGAATGGCGCCGCTTGCCGGATTGGAAAGACATCCGCTGGCGCCGTTATGGCATAAAATCGGCACCGCAATATTCGACCTGGGCGAGGAATTCTATAATTTTGAAGGTCTTTACGCATACAAGGCAAAATTTGAGCCTGAATGGCAGCCGCGGTATCTGGCGGCGCCCGCGGGGTTATCGGCGCCTTTTATCCTGATGACCGTTACCCGCCTTATCTCCGGCGGCTGGAAAGGCATATTTTCCAAATAGCGGAAATAAAACCTGCTGGATCTTCCCTTTGAACAATCACTGCTTATTTTATAAAAAATATCGTTTATGGTGAGCGGCCGGGTGTACGTTAACCGCAGTTCCCGTAATTCAAGACCGGATTTTCGCCCGGAAGCAAGTCTTTTCTTGAGCGCATGAAGTGATCGCAAACAGGATCGGAATTGACAAATATCGTTTTCATCAACCTGTGATAAAAGGAGGAACAGATGTTACGAAATCATTTCAACCAAAAATGGCTCGTATTTGTCCTTGTTCTGGGAATCACGCTGGGAATGTTTCAGTTTATGGGGGTCTTCGCATCGGCCGGGGAGAATCCGGCGACCGGAAATCTGAGCACCGCCATCGCCATCGTCGCCAAACAGACCATTCCGGCGGTTGCACATATCGAAGTAACCCAGCACCAGGAAGTCAACAACCCGCTGCTTCCGTTTGAAAATGACCCTTTCTTTCACTATTTCTTCAACGCTCCCCGTAAAATGCCCAAAAAATTCAAACGGGAGATGAAAGGGCTGGGTTCCGGCATGGTCATTGATGCAGAAGGCCACATCCTGACCAACAATCACGTGGTTGCCGGCGCAAACGAGATTGACGTGCTCCTGGCGGATGGCAACCGATACAAGGCAAAAGTCGTCGGCGCCGATCCCAAGACCGATCTGGCCGTGATTCAAATCAAGGGAGATGGCAATCTCCCCCATGTGGTATTCGGTGATTCCGACAAAATGGAAGTCGGAAATTGGGTCATTGCCATCGGGCACCCCCGGGGTCTGGATCAGACGGTTACCCAGGGAATCATCAGCGCCAAGCATCGCCGCGGCATTCTGGACCCCAGCAGCTATCAGGACTATCTGCAGACGGACGCCGCCATCAACCCCGGGAACAGCGGCGGCCCGCTGCTGAACCTTGACGGACAGGTGATCGGCGTCAATGCGGCGATAGTTTCCGAATCCGGAGGTTTTGAAGGCATCGGTTTTGCCATTCCCAGCAACATGGCTGTTTACATATCCAAGGCATTGATTGCGCACGGCAAGGTGGTGCGCGGGTGGCTGGGGGTAACGATTCAGGAGTTGACCCCGGATCTGATCAAGGCGATGAAGCTGGATATTACCAAGGGAGCGCTGATTGCGGATGTGGTCAAGGGGGGACCGGCCGATGTCGCGGGGATTCAAAAAGGCGATGTGGTGACAGCCTATCAGGGAAAAGAAATATTGAACGGATCTTCCCTTCAAAATGAGGTGGCCAGAACGGAGATTGGTCAGGAAGCGAACATGACCGTTAATCGGAGCGGTAAAATGCTGTCGATGAAGGTTAAAATCGAAAATCTTGAGGATGCTGTCAAAAAAATTGCGATATCCTTGAAAGGCCGGCTGGGAGTGACGGTCCGGCCGGTGACTGCAAAAGAAACCCAGCAATACGGGCTGGAAGAAGGGCACGGCGTTGCCGTTGCATCGCTTCAACCAGGTGGAAGCCTGGCAAAGGCCGGTTTTGAAGATGGTGATATCATCCTATCCATCAACGATCAGCCGGTTACGGATGAACAAGGTTTTGTCAATCTCCTGGAAACCCTGAAACCCCATCAAATGGTTCAAATAATGGCGATTGATCATCATTCCGGCCAAACCGCGCAAGTCCAGGTGATGGTGCGTTAGGGGCCGCTTTCGGAAGGACTGAAGGGGAAAATGCGTATCCATGGATATCGGGACAACCGGAAAACAGCGGAATAGAAATCGATCGATAATCATATCCGAAACGGTAATGTTTATTTGTATCCTTGTCATTCTGTGGCTTGACGAGTTTGTGGATATGCCTTATCTGCTCTTTGGCGCGACACCGACGCCCCGCAGGATGGAGGAATACATCATTGAAACGGTTTCCGTTTCAATCGTAGCCGTTCTTGTGATTGCAGGCACGGTTTTACAACTCAGGCGAATGGATCGTATCGAGCGATTCCTGCGGGTGTGCGCCTGGTGCAGAAAAGTATGGGCGGGCGATCGCTGGGTGGATTTCGAAGAATACATGAAGAATGAGCATCTGCTTAAATCCAGCCACGGTATTTGTGATGAATGCGCAGAAAAGATTAAAATCGAAGTATAAATCCGGTGCCCGACGGCGCGGCAGCGATCCATGCATCCGCCCGAAAAACAGTCAAGCAAAGAGCCAATCGCAAAAGCCCATCCTTGCCATTCCAACTGCTTCGTCACACCGGCTTTCGCCGGTGTGACGCTCAAAGTGAGTTTCGAAAAAAACTCCAAAGCATTAAACCATCCCTTTGTTCTATAAAGACGGGCGGTCCCGGGAATGATGTCGGTACATATGCCGCAGGCATACTGTTTCTTTCTTCTTGATGCATTCGAAAGCTTCCAGGAGGGTATGAATGATACAACGATCAAAGTTTTCCATTGGCTATTACCTTACCACATTTTTAGTGATATTTATTTTGGAGACAATGTTCTTTTCCGGGCCTGCGGTTAAAGAATTACCCTATAATCAATTCCATGATTTCATAAACGAAAATAAAATCGAGAGTGTTATCCTGGAATCCGATAGAATATACGGTTTGTTGAAACACGGACTTTTGCCTTCAAAAATTGCTCCAACGACCAACACGCCAACAAATCAAGATGACGGCAGCAAAAACACCGCATCCCCCAACTCCGGTTTCACTCCGAAACAGAAACAAACGCCCTGGTATGTGAATCTAAAAAAAGCAATCGGCCAATCTAAAGAAGCAAGTCGACAGGAACTCGAAAGACAATTTACAGTCGTTCCGCTTTCCGATCCATCCCTATTGGCGGATCTGCAACAGCATGGCGTTATTTATCAGGGTAAGATCGAATCCCATTTTCTTTCGCATTTGATATCCAACTGGATCATTCCATTTGCCATTCTATTCCTTGTCTGGAGTTGGATCATTCGCAAGATGGGCAAAGGCGGTCCCGGTTTTTTAAACATCGGTAAAAACCAGGCCAAAATATATGAAGTCGATCCGTCGCAAAAAGTTACTTTCAAAGATATTGCAGGAATCGATGAGGCGGTTGAAGAAGTAAAGGAAGTGGTCTCATTTTTAAAGGAGCCGGCCAAATATGCTCGTCTCGGGGCAAAGCTGCCCAAAGGCGTTATGCTGGTGGGACCTCCGGGTACCGGAAAAACATTGTTGGCGCGAGCTGTTGCAGGTGAAGCCAATGTGCCGTTTTATAATTTGAGCGGCTCAGATTTTGTCGAAATGTTTGTCGGGGTCGGGGCAGCCAGGGTGCGTGACCTTTTTAAGGAAGCCAAGAGCAAGGCCCCATGCATTATTTTTATCGATGAGTTGGACGCCGTCGGAAAAAGCAGATCTCAGGGACCTTTTATGGGCGGTAATGATGAAAGGGAGAACACGCTCAATCAACTGCTGAATGAAATGGACGGCTTCGATCCCCAAATCGGAATCATTATCATGGCGGCAACAAACCGTCCTGAGGTTCTGGATTCGGCATTGCTGCGTCCCGGGCGATTTGACCGGCAGATTCTGGTAGATCGGCCCGATCTACTTGGACGAATCGGGATACTCGAAGTGCATACCCGGAAATTGACTTTGAAAAACGATGTCGACCTGCGCAAAATTGCAGCCGAGACACCGGGGTTCGGGGGCGCTGAAATTGCCAATATTTGTAATGAAGCGGCTTTATTAGCTTCCCGTGAAGATCAGAATGAGATCTCCCTGCGCCATTTTCAGGACGCAATCGAGAGGATCATCGCCGGGTTGGAGAAAAAGAATAAATTGATAAATCCCCATGAACGAAATGTGGTCGCCTACCATGAATCCGGACATGCCATTGTGGGTTATTTCACTCCCGGAGCGGATCCCGTCCAAAAGGTCTCAATCATTCCCCGGGGTATCGGCGCACTGGGCTATACGTTGCAAACTCCTCTGGAAGATCGCTTTCTGATGTCCCGATCCGAATTGATCGGAAAAATCAAGGGACTGCTTGGTGGTCGAGCGGCGGAGGAAGTCGTTTTTGGCGAAATTTCCACAGGCGCCTCCAATGACCTGGAAAAAATTGCTAAAATTGCACATAATATGCTCACGGTGTACGGTATGAGTAATCGAATGCCGAATATATCCCTGGTGAATAATCAGCAGGGCCAGTTTCTAGGACAGGGGCCGGGCGTCGCAAAATATTCAGAAAAGATAGCGCAGATGATCGATGAAGAATCCTATGAAATTATAGATACCTGCTATGAAGACGTTAAGAAATTGCTCATGGATAAACGAGATAAACTCGAAAAAATGGCACATTCATTGCTCGAAAAAGAAAAAATCGACGAACATGAAATCATGAATATACTTGGCCGGCGTAGCTGACTTTTCATGGCAACGGCCGATAGTACAGTTCGTTTCAATTTCTAAATGGCATGATTTAAAAGTCATGCCGCTGCACGGGTATGAGGTTCAGATGCGCTGTGACATCGCCTTTGAGCAGTGCATGTATTCAAAAGGAAACCAGGTTCCGGGTGTGGACCCAAGATACAGAAGGGCCTATCGATTACCACCCCCGCCGCCTTATTCAAACGGTTTTTCTTCACCGCCGTTTTCTCGAATTCCAGGTCAAACCAAGTTGGGTGGATAGTATCCAGATGGATATGGGTTACCCACGTCCGGCTGTCGCTCCGGCGTCATCTTCCAGCGCAACGCAGATATCGGACTTTTTGCGAAGCCATCAACTTTCCTTCTTGCGGATAATGTCTTTGTCGATATAGATCGGTCTGATTATTTTGCGGAGCAGCGGCAGTTGTCTGAAGAAAATCAGTCCGCCTGCAAGGCAGCAAATTCCTCCGGAAAGTACGGTTTCCTTTGCGCCGATGCTGCCGGCAAGGGCTCCTGCAAGAAGGCTTCCAAATGGCGTCATGCCGATGAATGCCATGGTAAAAAAGCTCATGACACGCCCCCGTTTGTCTTCATCAACAATGGTCTGGATAATGGTGTTGCTCGAGGCGACCAGCGTCATGGCCCCGAAGCCCGCCACAATGAGTGAAAGCATCGACAGGGCAAAACTGGTTGAAACGGCAAAGGCTGAGATGCCGATCCCGAAAAGGATAGCGGCGCGGACAATGACCATGCCGAGTCCGAGGACGCTTCTGCGAGATGCCAGATAAAATGCGCCGGCGAAGGCGCCGCAGCCGGCTGCGGTCATCAGAAAGCCGTAAGTGTGAGAGTTTCCGTGAAGAACTTCGCTGGCAAAGACCGGAATCAGGACTGAATAGGGCATGCCCATCAGGCTGATCAGCGCCAGCAGCAGCAGGATGCTCCGGATCGGCTTGAAATCGAAAGCATAGCGAACCCCTTCGCGGAATTCGCGCAGAACGTCATGGTGTTGAAGGCGGGGCGGCAGCGGCTTTACCCGCATGGCGGCGAGCGCTACAATGACAGCCAGGTAACTGGCGCTGTTGATGGCAAAACAGATGCCTTCACCGACGCCGGCCACAAGAATGCCGGCGATGGTGGGCCCGATGAGCCTTGCGCCGTGTACCATGGAAGAATTGAGGGCAATGGCGTTACTGAGATCCTCCCGGGAATCAACCATCTGTACGATAAAGGACTGCCGGATAGGGATATCGAATGCATTGACAATGCCAAGAAAAAGGCTCAGCAGAATGATCTGCCAGATCTGTACGACGCCGGTCAGAACAATGACGGCAAGCAGGGCGGCCTGAATAAGTGCAAGGGTTTGGGTGGCAAGCAGCAGGCGCCGTTTTTCCCATCGGTCGGCAAGAACGCCGGCCACCGGGGCCAGAAGGAAACTGGGGATCTGGCTGGTAAATCCGACAACTCCCAAAAGCATGGCGGAACCGGTCAGTCGGTAAATCAGCCAGCTCATGGCAACCTGCTGCATCCAGGTGCCGATCAGTGAAATACCCTGGCCCGCGACAAAAAGCCGGTAATTCCGGGAACGAAGGGCTCTCAGCAGCGAACGGGTGCGGGTTTCCCCGCCCCTTTTTTTTTTGTGATCAGGCGTCGGGTGTTGTTTTTCGGTTTCAGTTTCCACGATTTACCTGAAAAATAGAGTCAAAAAAATTCCAAATAAAGCCTGGATACACTATGTCAGCCGGAAGACCGCTGTCAACCGATTTATCCGGATTTATAACTTGGATTTCGCTTGTTTCAGTTTCGTGTTTTCTTTTTTATGGCGTCTGC
>JBBIPX010000096.1:0-13300 GCA_037442625.1 Desulfobacteraceae bacterium | reverse complement strand
TTGTTTTTATTGGTGGAGCTGAACGGGATCGAACCGTTGGCCTCATGACTGCCAGTCATGCGCTCTCCCAGCTGAGCTACAGCCCCATAAATCAATCGTTTTTTATTTAATCAATAATTGGGTGCATGTCAATGATTATTTGGCTCAGGTGATGTTTATGGTTGCTGTTTTTCTGAAAAAATCGCATGATATCCGGATCAAAAAGGCCGTCAGCTCAGGAATTCGGCAACCGGTTACCTTTAAGCGCCGCATGCAATCGATGACCCGTCCACAATGAATTTGTTGGCTCAAGGCCCCGTTCGATCAACCCGGGATGGCTATCTGAAACCATGTATGACTATCAACTGAATCAAGAATATTTTGCCCAGATTGCGGACGATATGCTGAATATCGGATGCGAGGAGCTGTTGAATCTGGGGGCGGAAAACATCCGACCGGCTTATCGGGGCGTTTATTTTAACGCCAGCCGGGAGTCGATGTACCGCATCAATTACCAAACCCGGTTCATCACGCGGGTAATTGCTCCGCTCAGCATCTTCACTTGCAGAAACGCCGATCATCTATACCGGAAAGGTTCGGATATCGAGTGGCGTGATTTTTTCTCCGCGGATCACACGTTTGCGGTCTTTGCCAGCGTATCGAACAGCACGGCCGTCAATCATTCGGAGTTTGCCGCGCTTCGCCTGAAGGATGCCGTTGTCGACTATTTCAGAAACCTGTCCGGAAGCCGGCCGACGGTCGAAAAGATCAATCCGGATATCTGGATCAATCTTCACATAGAAAACAACCAGGCCGTCATCGGCATCGACACTTCCGGCGGATCGCTTCACCGTAGGGGGTACCGAAAGCAGTCGGTCAAGGCCCCGATCCAGGAAACGCTGGCTGCGGCCATCATTCATCTTTCCGGATGGAACGGCGAGCGCCCCCTCTATGATCCCATGTGCGGTTCCGGAACACTGGTTGCGGAAGCCCTGATGCATTATTGCCGCATTCCGGCCGGAATGCTTCGCAAACGGTTCGGATTTGAGTTTCTTCCCGATTTTGACAAAAAAACCTGGAAACAGGTCAAGACTGCGGCGGACCGGCGGATCCGAAGGCTTCCGGCCGGGCTGATCGCCGCAAGCGATATTTCGGAAAAAGCCGTTGACGCAACCCGCGCAAATCTTCGGGAGCTTCCGAATGGCGACCGCATCGCCGTGGTTGTCAAGGATTTTCAGCAGATTTCAAGACTCGAGAACCGGCTCATCGTCTGCAATCCGCCCTACGGCATTCGCCTGGACAATCCTTGCGAACTTGAGGCGTGGTATAAGAATTTCGGCGATTTTTTAAAGCAAAGATGCCTCAATTCCCGGGTTTATGCCTACGCGGGGAACCGGGATCTGATACCTTTTATCGGACTCAGGCCGTCCATGAAGCTGCCGTTAAAGAACGGCGGACTTGACGGACGGCTGCTGAAATTCGAGATCTACGGTTTAAATCCGGTTTGAAAATGACGAATAACGATAACTCATAACAATGGTTCCCCGGGTGTTCATATGTTACGGGAACCATGGGCTATCCAGTAAAAACAGGAGAGATGCATGAAATACATTGCCCCATCCATTTTATCGGCCGACTTTTCCCGGCTGGGGGAAGAAATCAAGGCGGTTGAGGCGGCCGGCGCCGATTGGATCCACGTGGATGTCATGGACGGCCATTTTGTTCCCAACATCACGATGGGACCGCTGGTGGTGAGCGCGGTCCGAAAAGTGACCGGCCTTCCCATTGATGTCCATTTGATGATTGAAAATCCGGACCGGTTTGTTACGGATTTCGCCAAGGCAGGCGCCACCCTGATTTCCGTCCAGGTTGAATCCTGCATACACCTGCACCGGACCATTCACCTGATCCGGGAATGCGGCTGCCGACCCGGCGCCGTACTGAATCCGGCCACCCCGGTGTCGGCCCTGGAATGGATTCTGGAAGACCTGGATCTTGTCACCATCATGAGCGTGAATCCGGGTTTCGGGGGCCAGAAATTAATCCGGAGCGCACTTCGGAAAACCAGTGATCTGCGAAACTGGATCCGGAGCAAGAACCTGTCCGTCTTGATTGAAATCGACGGCGGCGTCAATGAATCAACCATTCGGGAAATCTCCGAAGCCGGTGTGGATGTCTTTGTGGCCGGCTCCGCCATTTTCGGAAGTCCGGATTACCGAAAAACCATTTCCGCGTTCAAACAGATGATCAGCCGTCATCCTGACGGCAAATGAGGTGATCCATGGAATCCCTGCCTGAAAAACGAACCATTCTGGTGATTCACGGCCCCAACCTGAACATGCTTGGAAAAAGAGAGCCGGAAGTCTACGGCAAGGATACGCTGGAGGATATCAATACGGACCTGATAGAAAAGGGACAGGGTCTGGGTGTTCGCGTTGAAGCCTTTCAATCCAATCATGAAGGGGCCATCGTGGATAAGATTCAGCAGGGCATGAACGATTTTCAGGGTCTGATCATCAATCCCGGCGCCTATACCCACACCAGTGTTGCAATCCGCGACGCCCTGCTGCTTCTGAGCATCCCAGTTGTCGAGGTGCATCTTTCCAATATCTACAAGCGGGAGCCCTTCCGCCACCACTCGATGATCGCCGGCGTTGCAACCGGACAGATATCCGGCCTGGGCAGCCATGGTTATTTATTGGCCCTGGAATTCCTTGCCCGCCGCTTTCAAGCCGAGGTCTGATGAACGCATCCCATGTTTTGCTGATTGCCGAGGAACTGCATCTGACTTCGGGGCAGGTGCGGGCGGTTGCACTGCTTCTGGAAGAAGACGCCAGCATTCCTTTTATCGCCAGATACCGCAAGGAGGCCACCGGAAGCCTGGATGAGGTTGCGATTGCGTCCATCCGGGACGGGCTCTCACTGCTGCAGGATCTGGATTCTAGAAGAACCGCCATTCTGAGCTCCCTGGAGCAGCACGGCCATCTGACCGATGCGCTGAGTCAAAGCGTTATGGCTGCGAAATCGCTTTCCGAGCTTGAGGACATATACCTTCCGTTTCGCCCCAAACGCCGGACCCGGGCCACCATGGCCAGGGAAAAAGGGCTTGAACCCCTTGCCATTCTGCTTTTTGAGCAAACCGGCATCGATCCGGTTCGGGCAGCAGCTTCTCATGTGAATCCGGAAAAAGGTGTGAATTCACCCGAAGAGGCGCTTTCCGGAGTCAGGGACATTCTGGCTGAAAGAATTGCCGAAGATTCCGAGGCTAGGTGCCGCATTCGCAGCCTTTTCGCCGAAAAAGGGGTGTTTGTCTGCCAGGTGGCCGCCGGAAAGGAAGCTGTCGGCGTCAAATACAAGGATTATTTCGACTGGAGAGAGCCTGTTTTGCAGGCCCCATCCCATCGCATCCTGGCCATGCGCCGGGGGGAAAACGAAGATATCCTGAATCTGTCCGCGCTGCCGCCCGAGGCAGATGCCATGGCGATTCTGGAAGCCCTTTTTGTAAAAGGAAATGGCGATGACGCCAATCAAGTACGCCTTGCGGTTCAGGACGGGTACAAAAGACTGCTTTCCCGGTCCATGGAAACCGAGATCCGTCTCTCCACCAAGGAGCGGGCGGATACGGAGGCCATCCGCATTTTTGCGGGCAACCTCAAACAGCTCCTTCTGGCTCCGCCCCTGGGCGCCAAACAAGTGATGGGGCTGGATCCGGGGTTTAGAACCGGATGCAAGCTGGTGTGCCTGGACCGCCAGGGAAAACTGCTCTATCACGACGCCGTTTATCCGCATCTGTCCGCAGCGCAGTCCCGCCAGGCAGCAGAGAAGGTCAAGGAATTGTGCTCCCGATTTGGCATCGAAGCCATTGCCGTCGGAAACGGTACGGCCGGCCGGGAAACCGAAGCATTTCTGCGGACTGCGGGGCTTTCTGAAAAAATTTCCGTGATCATGGTCAATGAAAGCGGGGCTTCGATCTATTCGGCTTCGGATGCTGCCAGGGAGGAATTTCCCGATCTGGATTTGACGGTTCGCGGCGCGGTGTCCATCGCCCGGCGGCTCATGGACCCGCTCTCGGAGCTTGTGAAAATCGATCCCAAATCCATCGGCGTCGGACAGTATCAGCACGATGTGGATCAAACGGCCCTGAAACAGGCCCTGGATGACGTGGTGACAGGCTGCGTCAATCATGTGGGCGTGGATGTCAATCAGGCCAGCGCCCGGCTCTTGACCTATGTGTCCGGGCTGGGGCCGCAGCTTGCCAGAAACATCGTGCTTTACCGCGACGAAAACGGCCCGTTCGAATCGCGCCAGTCCCTGAAAAATGTCAGCCGCCTCGGACCCAAAGCATTTGAACAGGCCGCGGGGTTTCTAAGGATCCGGGAGGGGAGAAACCCGCTGGATGCCAGCGCCGTTCACCCGGAAAGCTATGCGATCGTGGACGCCATGGCAAAAGACCTGGGCCGCTCCGTGACGGACCTGATGAAAACCGCTGAGCTTCGCGGCCGGATCGATATCGCCCGGTATGTCACCGGGTCCGTGGGGCTGCCGACCCTTAAAGATATTTTATCCGAACTGGCCAAGCCGGGTCGCGACCCCAGGGAGCCTTTTGAAACGGGCTTTGCCGGCGGCGTCGACAAATTGGAAGACCTTTGTATCGGCATGAAACTGCCCGGTGTCGTCACCAATGTCACCGCTTTCGGGGCTTTTGTAGATGTCGGGGTGCACCAGGACGGACTGGTTCATGTCAGCGAACTGTCGGACCGGTTTGTCAAAAACCCGCAGGATGTGGTCAAGGTCAACCAGAAAGTTCAGGTAACCGTTCTGGACGTGGATCCGGACCGAAAGCGGATATCGCTTTCCATGAAATCCGCGCCGGGTCCGGCTTTATCCGACCGGCCGCAGGATCCGGGAATTGGCCGTAAGCCGGATTTGAAAAAAGGGTCCCGTAAACCCGCACGGGAAAAGCCTGTGCCGTTCAACAATCCTTTTGCGGGTATTCTGATAAAGGACAAGCGGCCCTGAACTGCTGGCCACGCCCTGCAGGGGGACCCACCCCCGTCACCCCTCTTGCAGATGCCGGACAAGATGTCCGAGTTCCGGAAATATCAGCGCATTGCAGGCCAGTTTGCAGGCATTCAGGCTGCCGGGCATGCAGAACACCAGGGCATTGTCAATGACGCCCGCCATGGCACGGGAAAGCATCGCCGCAGAGTCGATTTCCTCAAAGCTGAGCTGAGAGAACAAAACGCCGAAGGCGGTCAATTCCTTGGCGAGCATCGGTCGAACCGCCTCGATTGTGACATCTTTCGGGCTGATGCCGGTGCCGCCGGTTAAAAGGAGCGCATGGGGCGAAAGATCGCGGAGCACTTCCGTTACCGTCTCCGCGATGATCCGTGCATCGTCTGGAATCACCCGGTGGCAAACCACTTGATGACCTTCTTTTTTGGTATGTTTGCTGATCCAGTGGCCGCTTTTATCCTCCGCCAGGGTACGGGTGGTGGAAATGGAGAGGATTCCGACATTCAGATTCCCGGGCGCTGCGGCCTTGTGCGCTTCAGTTCCCATCTTCCATCCTTTCTTCATCCAGAACGATCTGATCGCTGCCGTCGCTTTCTGAAAACATGACGTTCACGGTTTCCGCACGCCGGGTCGGCAGGGATTTCCCCACATAATTGGCCTGAATCGGCAGTTCCCGGTGTCCGCGGTCCACGAAAACCGCCAGTTCAATCCGGTTGGGGCGTCCGAAATCCATCAGCGCATCCATCGCGGCTCGAACGGTTCTGCCTGTAAACAGGACATCATCAATCAGGAGGATATCGCGCTCATCCACCGAAAAAGGAATGTCCGTTGCCTGAATCACCGGATGGTGGCTGATGCGGGTCCAGTCATCGCGGTACAGGGTGATGTCCAGAACGCCCACGGGGACTTCAACGCCCTCGATCGCTTGGATTCGCTTCTGAATCCGCCGGGCCATATGCACGCCGCGGGTTTGAATGCCGACAAGGGTCAATTGTGCCGTTCCCTTGTGCACTTCAAGTATTTCATGGGTCATGCGGGTCAATATCCGGTCAATGCCGGACGAATCAATAATCATATGGGGTTTCATGGGCCGGGTTCGCCATCAGTGTTTATGGGTAATGAAGAACGGCTCATAAAAATCGGTAGCATTTATAGGCCGGTCATTCCGGTTGACTATTTTTACGGTTATCATATCATGCAACTGCTTAAGATCAAGCGTAAATTGATGGCTTCGCAAAAAGTCCAATATCTGCGTTGCGCTGCATCTTTCGTCATTGCGGCGTACTGTATGTACGGCAGGCGGAACGCCGGTCCTCAGGATTTGCGCGCCTTGATCTTGAACTTTTTTCTTTGCCATCTCAATTTTGACTTTTTACGAGTGCGTCTTAATTGATAACTTTGTAAAAGCGGGGGGCTTATGACGTTCAGAGAAGAGTCGGACAGCATGGGAAAGGTGAGGGTTCCGCAAGCCGCGTATTATGGGCCATCGACCCAGCGGGCCGTTGACAATTTCCGCATCAGCGATCTGCGCCTGCCGGTTTCGATGATTCATGCGCTGGGTCTGATCAAAAAATGCAGCGCAGGGGTGAATGCGGAGCTTGGCCTTCTGGATATGCGACTGGCAAAGGCCATCGGCCAGGCCTGCCGGGAGATCCTGGACGGCGAACTGACTGCGTCCTTTGTGGTGGATGTGTTTCAAACCGGCTCCGGAACCTCCACCAACATGAACATCAATGAAGTCGTCGCCTCCCGGGCCAATGAATTGCTGACCGGCAAGCGGGGCGGAAAAGTCCCCGTGCATCCCAACGACCACGTCAATCTCGGTCAGTCCAGCAACGATGTGTTTCCATCCGCCATGAATATCGCCGTGCTCACTGAAATATCCGGAAGAATGATTCCCGCGATGGGGCTCCTGAAACAGGCCCTGTCCGGGAAGGCCGGCGAATTCAAGGATATTCTGAAAATGGGGCGGACCCACCTTCAGGATGCGGTTCCCCTGACCCTGGGACAGGAATTCTCCGGATTTGAACGGCAGGTGGAACTTGGAATCCGGCGCGCCGAATCGGTTCAGAACAGATTGTGCGAACTTGCCCTGGGCGGAACCGCCGTGGGTACTGGAATAAACACCCATCCGGAATTTGCCGGACGCGTCATTTCACAAATTGCCGAAGCCGCGGGCCTTCCGTTTGTCGAGGCGGCCAATCATTTCGAGGCTCAGTCCGCCAGGGATGCCGCCGTGGAAACCAGCGGGGCATTAAAAACAATTGCCGCCAGCCTCATCAAAATCGCCAATGACATCCGCTGGCTGGCATCCGGCCCCCGCTGCGGCCTGGGCGAGATTCGACTTCCCGGACTTCAGCCCGGGTCCTCCATCATGCCGGGGAAAATCAATCCCGTGATTCCGGAAGTCGTGGTTCAGGTCGGGGCACAGGTAATCGGAAACGATGCAACGATAACCTTTTGCGGCCAGGGCGGCCATTTCCAGTTGAATGCCATGATGCCGGTGATGGCGTACAACCTGCTGCAATCCGTATCCCTGCTGAGCACATCCGCGGGCGCATTTGCCGAAAAATGCATTGCCGGCGTTGTCCCCAACCCGGTTGCCTGCAGGGCGAATATTGACAAGAGCCTTTATCTTGCGACGGCGCTCTCGCCGATCATCGGCTATGACAGGGCTGCCGCCATTGCTTCAAAAGCATACGAAACCGGAAAATCGATCCGGGAAGTGGCGGCACAAGAATCCGATTTGCCGGAGATTCCGTGGGATCAATTGTGAAACTTCCGCAGTGGTCCGCGGGTCTAGCAAGGACGTGTTTCACGTGAAACATCGCCCCTGCAGCGGTGTCAATTCATCCGGGCTCTATCAGTAACAACCCAGAATTTTGATAAAATCGGTTCCGGATTTGAGGTCTTCAAGAATCGGTGAGAATTCCGGCGACCGGACATCGGCTTCCAGATCCGCATAAAACATGTATTGCCATGGCTTGCCGTGGATCGGGCGGGATTCGAGCTTGACAAGATTGATGCTGTTTTCCTGAAAAATCTTCAGGGTTTCGTAAAGGGCGCCGGGCTGGTTGCCGACCGAATAGACCAGGGACGATTTTCCGGCGGCTCTTCGGGTGCCGGGCGCGGCTGCAATGACGGCAAACCGGGTGAAATTCATGGGGTTGGTTTCGATGCCTTCCTCGATAACGGCCATGCCGTAGAGTTCGGCGGCTTCCTTGCTGCCGATGGCCGCATCCCAAGATCCTTCGCTGCGGGTGATCTCCCGGACCGCGCCGGCGGTGTCGTTGACTGTTACGACTTCCCATCCGGGGAAGCGGTCCAGGAACTGACGGCACTGTTGAACCGCCGGTCCGGCCGAAATGACCCGGCGGATGTCCTCCAGCCGCGTTCCGGGGCGGCCGATCAGATAGTGTATGATTCGAAGGGTGATTTCCCCCACGATCTCAAGGTCATATTCCAGCAGCAGATCGTAATTTTCATGAATGCTGCCGGAAAGGGAGTTTTCCAGAGGGATCACGGCGTAAGCCGCTTCTTTGGACTTGACGGCTTCAAATATGGCGCGGAAATTCGGCTTTGGCGCGACATCCATATTCTCGCCGAAATACTGAAGGCAGGCCTTGTGGCTGAAAGTGCCCAGTTCGCCCAGAAAAGCGATCGCCCGCGGGCCGCCGCTCTCAGTTCCTTTGGCAGGGCAGGCCGACTTGACCAGATAGTCGAAATCAAGCTGCTTTCCGACGACCGGGGCAATCACGTAAATGTCGCGGGTCAATTGGCCGAACTGCTTGGGGTACAGGCTTTGCGGTCCGTCGGAAAGGGCATGATCCGGGTCGTGGTGAACCTCGATCATCAGGGCGTCCGCGCCCGCGGCAATGGCGGCCCTGGCCATGGGACTGACTTTTTCACGAATGCCCGTGGCATGGCTGGGATCGATCAGCACCGGCAGGTGGGTCAGTTTTTTCAGCACGGGAATGGCCGAAAGATCCAGGGTGTTGCGGGTGTAGGGCTCAAAGGTGCGGATGCCGCGCTCGCACAGAATGATCCGCTCGTTACCCTCGGACATGATATATTCGGCCGACATCAGCCATTCCTCGATGGTGGCTGCCAGTCCCCGTTTGAGAATCACGGTTTTTCCCATCCGGCCCACGCATTTCAGCAGTTCAAAATTCTGCATGTTCCGGGCGCCGACCTGAACCGCATCCACATATTTCATCATGAGATCGGCCTGGGCAACGGAAGTGATTTCGGTGACAACCGGAAGGCCGGTCTGATCCCTGACTTCAGCCAGAATTTTGAGGCCTTCTTCTTCCAGGCCCTGAAACGAATACGGGGAAGTCCTGGGTTTAAAAGCGCCGCCCCGGAAGACCACGGCCCCGTAACGCTTTACCTCGCGGGCGATGGTCAGGGCCTGATCGCGGCTTTCGACAGCACAGGGGCCGGCAATGATCACGATGCGCTCTCCGCCCACCATCATCTTTCCGATGGGCACAAGCGTATCCGCAGAATGCCACTGCCTGCTGGCCAGCTTGAAGGGCGTGGGAATGCCGGCAACGGATTCAACGCCGGGAAGGTTTTTTAATCCGGCTTCATCCAGATTGCTTTTTCCCAAGGCGCCGATGAGATGCCGCCCGGCGTCTTCCGTCTCGCTGACGAAACAGCCCTTGTCCAGAAGCGTGCTGCGGATATGGCTTTTCTGATCCTGGGTAATGTCCTTGTTGAGTACGAGTATCATTTTCCGGTCTCCTTTGCAGTGCGTTATCCCGGCGATGAAATTCATGGCCGGGCCTTTGAAAATAAAAAAGCCCCACAGGCAGGTTGCCTTCGGGGCTTAAAAATAAAAAAGCCCCGAATGGACAGGTTGGAGTCCATTCGGGGCGGCTATTGGTCTAAAAAAAGCTAATGCGCCGAATGAACGCTTCTAAAGCTAAAAAAGAAGCGTCCGAAAAAAAAGTCTTTCTCAATTCGAAAATTGCGCATGTCAATCCGTTCCTTAATGAATTTTTGCAAAAGATACGGTAAGCCTGCGCGGGTGTCAAGCATTCTTTTTCGGTTTTGGGGAATAACAGCTTGATTGGTGATGAAAATCGGATTACATATTATTTAAATGACAATCGGCGTTCCTGCCGCCGCATGTCCCGATGACACCTGCGGCAGGCTTCCAGCCGGCTGCGGAGACGATCGGGCCGATGAAAACCATGGAGAATCCATCATGAAAACACTGCAGATTCAGGGAAAATCCGGCAAATCGACCCTTCTGGTCGGAGAACGCCTTCAGCGGCTGGAACACTATATTTCGGGACGATCGGCCGTGATCATCACCGACCCCAACGTGCAGGCGTTTTACGGAAATGAATTTTCCCGCTATCCGGTCATCACCATCGGCTGCGGAGAAACCAACAAGACCCTGGATACGGCAGTCCGGATCTACCAGCAGCTCGTGGATCTGGAAGCGGATCGGTCCACGGTCATTGTTGGAATCGGCGGCGGAATCGTATGCGACATCGCGGGATTTGCCGCATCCACCTATATGCGCGGCCTCAGCTTCGGGTTTGTGGCCGCCACCCTGCTGGCCCAGGTCGACGCCAGCGTGGGCGGGAAAAACGGCGTCAATTTCGGCGGTTTCAAGAACATGGTGGGCGTCTTCAACCAGCCGGAATTTGTGATCTGCGATATGAATCTGCTGCACACCCTTTCGATGCCGGATCTGCTTTGCGGATTTGCAGAGATTGTCAAGCACGCCGTCATTGCCGATGAACAGATGTTCGGCTATCTGGAAAAGCACTGGTCACAGGCCCTTGCACTTGACAGCAATGTGATCGAAAAACTCGTTTACGATTCGGTCGTGATCAAGGCCGGCGTGGTTGACCGGGATGAAACGGAAAAAGGCGAGCGCCGGATTCTCAATTTCGGGCACACGATCGGCCATGCCATTGAAAAAACAACGGGCGCCCCCCACGGTGATGCCGTCAGCATCGGGATGGTGGTGGCATCCGCCATTGCACAGCGCTGCGGACTGCTGTCCGAAACTGACGCGGCTCGCATCAAATCCCTTCTGTCCAGCTTGAAGCTTCCCACGCTGCCGATCGGCCAGAGAGAAGCCATATTGTCCGCCATGCGGAAAGATAAAAAGCGTGAAGGCGAGGAAATTCTTTTCGTACTCCCGGATGGCATCGGAAAGGCCGTTGTTCGCCCCTTGTCCCTGACCCGGATCGGGCAGCTCACCGAAGGGCTGATTTAAAGAAAGGGTCATCAGATCACCGCTCTTGCTGGAATACTGGCTGCACGGATGGTCAACTGGGTTCTGAAACATATCCTTGAGGAAGACATGAAAATCAAATCGGCTCTCCCCGCGCGCGCGGCGGTTTCAAACTGCCCCGACGCCGTCCGCCTTCCGAATTAACGGCCCGATATCCGGGACATGATATACTCCGAAAGGGCCGTGATGGTCAGGCTGGGATTGACCCCCAGGTTGGCCGGTACCACTGAACCGTCTGCCACAAAAAGATTCGGATATCCGAAAATCTCGCCGTTAACCCCGACCACGCCTTTATCGATGGAAGACCCCATGCAACACCCTCCCAGGATGTGCGCCGTGGAGGGAATGTCGAATATGGTTTCCGAAATGGAACTCAGGGGCTCACCTTTCATTTTTTGGGCCAGGCGACGGGTGACTTCATTGGCAACCGGGATGTAGGATGGCGCTCGATTTTTACCTGCAGGTGCCGTGGTATTCATGCTGCGCCGGCCAAGGCGCCACCACCTCGGCTTGAAATCCATCCGAAGGTAATTTTCATCCGTTTGCATGACCAGAACGACGGTTGTCGTTGACGCCTTTTCCAGCGGCCACAGAAGCTTTACGAACTTGACCGGATGGCGGATAATGTTTCCCAGAAACCGAAAGACGCGCGGGAGCCTGCCGCCCCCGTCCGTCAGCAGCGTCAGGAGGCCGAACAGTAAATCGGAGCCTTTGTTGAGGCGCACCATCTCGATGTGGGTCGTGTCATCTGCATAGATTCCGGAAGTGATGGCGATCTGATCGTTCCAGTTGACCGTTTTGTCCGTTGATTTCACCCCCAGAAGCGCTTCGGAGTTGGTACGGATATAATTGCCGAGCTGGCTGGAAAGATGGGGAAGGAGTCCTTCCTGCTTGCATTTCAGCAGCAGTTTGACGGACCCCATCACCCCTCCGCTGAACACCACCGCACCGGCGCGGTAGGTTTTTTCAGGATGACGCAGTCCGGTGGATTTTCGTGTGAAGACATCATATCCGCCGCCCCGGGGCTTGACCCCGACCACCTCGGTTTCAGGAATCACCCGGGCGCCCAGGCCTTCGGCCAGATACAGATAGTTTCTGTCGAGCGTGTTTTTGGCGCCCACAGGGCAGCCTATCATGCAGGATCCGCAAAAAGTGCATCCCGTGCGTTCCGGCCCCTTGCCGCCGAAATAGGGGTCGGGCACCGTTTTGTCGGGCGTGCCGAAAAAAATGCCGACATCGTTTTTATGGAAGGTATCCGCACCCCGCAATTCGATGCCGACTTCCCGAAGGCACTTGTCGGCAGTACCGATCTGGGGGCTGGGGTTGGCCCCCAGCATTTTTTTGGCTGTTTCGTAATGCGGCATGAGTGCGGCCTTGCAGTCTTTTATCCCCCATTCCGGATGCTTGAAAACTTCATCCGGAGGAACGAGCAGTTGATTGGCATAGACAAGGCTGCCGCCGCCGACGCCGCCGCCGTGCAGGATCAGCACATGCTTTAGCTGAGTGAGCATCTGATACCCGTAGCATCCCAAAGCCGGCAGCCACATATATTTTCGGATGTTCCAGTTGGTCTTGGGGAAATCCGCTTTTCCCCATCGCCGGCCTTTTTCCAGGACAGCCACCTTATATCCTTTTTCGGATAGCCGCAGGGCGGACACGCTGCCGCCGAAACCCGAGCCGATCACGATATAGTCAAAGTCGAATACTTCCTCTTGGTGGTCCATGGGGCTTTCTCCAGTAGTTACGGGTGCGGTTAAACGCAGGCTTCCGGCATCATGGGGTTTGGAAGCTGCTTGGCGAGTTCAGCATCATGAAGACAAGAAAAGCCGGTTCCATTGACGATGGGAGCCGAACAGCATGCCGGATATGTGTTGATTACAAGACAAAGCATTCGGCCGTCCGAATAAAGCAAAGGTGCGCCGGCTCTCGAAAACCGATGGCACTCCGGTACAGGCGAAATTCAAAACAGTTTCCGGGCGGACAAATTGGAATGGCGGAAGTGCATGGGAATCGAACCCACCCGGGACGGTATTAGCGCCCCACACC